>CAYGDC010000001.1:0-2591 GCA_964348605.1 uncultured Candidatus Saccharibacteria bacterium
CGGCAACGTCGGCATCGGGACAGCAACGCCAGTAGTCAGACTACATGTTGTTGGGGGCATCAGGTTTGACGGCAATCTTAATATGAACGGTAATAATATTGTTGGAGTTAATAAGCTTTCTGCTGCTACTCTCGATCCTTTATTTAGAATTAATGGTGTAAATTATGCTACCTTTGCTCCTGCAATGGTAGGAGGAGTAAAAGAAGAAATTGTGGATAGAGCTATTCTTGATAAAGTTGACCCCATTTATTGTTTTTCTCTAACAACGCATTGTTATAAAACAACGATTGATTTTACAGAAGCCGCAGAAGGGACTGATCGATGGGTATGGTATCAAGTGGTTGATTTTGCCTCAGAAAATATTGAGATTTTTGCCACGCCTCAAAAGTTTCCAGTACCAATAGCTTATGAGGTTGGTGAAGGAAAAGTAACCTTCCGGGCTAGCGCTAATTTCGCCACAGATAGAGAAGTGCCTACATCTATTAATTTTAATTTCCGCCTTATTGCTAGAAGGTTTGATTGGAGAGAGCATCCAACACTATCTCCTGATCAAGAAACGATACCCGTACTAAATCTTGACGCGATTAGAGATAATAATTAATTGTGGTTTTTTTTAAAACCATATTTTCATTTCTTATGAGTAATAAAAGAAATTCCCAAAAATCATCTAAGGGACGATTTTTAATTAAAAAAAAGACTATTATAAATTTTAAAAAAAATTTTTTAAAAATTTTTACGAAAAAAATACTTTTTAAAAAAAATATAATTTTTATTATTATCGCGATTACTATTTTATTTTTTTTAATAAAAACGTATAACTTACAAAACAACAATGCTTTAAGAAATGTGCCGGATAACTTATCGGTCGATAAAGAGATTCCTGTTTATCCTATTGACCCTATTGATCAAGTTGATCCGGAAGTTATTACTCCCAAAGAGACTATTGTTACTGAAGAGATATTTTCTTCAAGTTTCTCGGATTTATTTTCTGGGACTGGATGGATAGATACTAATAACACAACTATGCATCAGAATTTTGTTTCTATGGCCTTTACCTTTCCTTCTATTTTTGAATGGACGCAGTTATCCACAATAGACAATCAAGCTAAATCAAATTTTCAAGAACTTGAAGAAGATCAAAAAGAGATTTGTGTTCAAGACAGATGTTTAACAAAGCTTGAAAATAATCTTTTGTTTCAAGGAATAGCATTGCCATTCCCTCAAGAAATAAGACAAAAAAATATTTTAAATTTATCAATCGGAGCAATTAATGATATATGGCTTATCGGAGTCACAATTAAAAATAAAGAAGTCAATACAGAGCAATACGAAGGGTGGGTATTTTCTTTTGACGGATTAAATTTCAAAAAAATTTTTGGAGGAAATAGGGACAACGTTTTTTTATCTAATCATCCTGGCTTTTTTGGTTTTGGTGGAACAAGAAATAATTGGCTGGCTGCTTATGGGTCTTATGACGGATTATTGGCCCAGGTTTATAATAATCAAGTAAAAAATTTATCTAGTTTATTAACCATGCGTTCTATGCAAGACGGGTTTAAGCCAATTATTGTAACAACGCAGGAAGAAAATGAAATATATTTTTATATATTAAGTGGCACAAAAACAAAGCCAAAACTTATTAAGTTTTTCACTAATACTGCAGGAGAAGTTATTGGTGTTTATGACTACGATCACTCATTTAATTTAAGAACGGTTGGCCCGACAGCATTTGCCTTACCTAGAGATAGCTCGCCTTACACACTCTTTTTTAGAGGCATTGATGACACAATATGGGGATTTAGAGATATGGGCTTTAATAAGAATATAGCTCGCGAAATTCGTTCTAATAACATCAATAGTTATGGAGCGACAGTAAGGGTAAGGGGCGCTACAATGGTAATATCAAATTATTCAACAATAGGCGCAGAAGCATCATTCTTTTTATCCAATAATGGAGAAAGCTGGACAAAAGCAATTCTTGATGAAGAAGTTATTTTTCCTGACAGAGAAGGAAATAAGCTTTTTTGGAAAGCAGTTTTTAAGCCAGACACTAATTTAAAAACCTCTCCATTTCTTAATAAAGTTAATATTAATTTTCGCCTTGTGCGTTAAAAAAATACACTCTATTTATTTCATATAAATTTATTATTTTACTACTACAACAAAAAACACAATCTATGTTATAATAAAAAACATGATAAAGGTCATAAGAAAAATCTTAAATAAGATGTCCAAAACAACTATAATGGTTTTAATTGGAATATTATTACTCATCCTGATTAGCATTATTCTAGGCATCCCCCAAGCTCTCGGTCAGGCAGCTCTTCAGCAAGTTAGAATTTTATCTGGCACTCAAATTGAAGTCTTAGGAGAAGGGACTGCTGTTTTTGATGTTGCCACCAGAGTCACCGATGGAGGACCTATTCATATCTATGCCCGATCTACAGGAGCTGGAATTTATATTGATCCAACTAACAATGTTGGTATCGGAACAATTACTCCAACCATCAATAATAGATTAGATGTTGTTGGTAATGCTCGCATAGGAGGAAATCTCACAGTAACAGGAAGTAGTAATATTTGTACTTTAG
>CAYGDC010000001.1:2691-6825 GCA_964348605.1 uncultured Candidatus Saccharibacteria bacterium
GCTCGCATAGGAGGAAATCTCACAGTAACAGGAAGTAGTAATATTTGTACTTTAGCTACTACTTGTCCCGGTGGATACACAAGATCTTCCAGCTCATCTATCTGGAAGTCTTGCGAGACAGGATCTCTTTCTTGCGGTCACGCCTGGAATCACAGCATGGGTTATAGATTTACTCCAGCTGTAGCTGGACAAATAACTCACCTTTGTGGACATTTTAATGGCACTCGATGGGTTAGGATATATAATGCTGCTTTTGGGATATTAGCTAGCTCATCAATTACAAGCGCTAATAACTGGGTTTGTAATGCTATTACTCCAGTTAATGTTACTGCCGCAGCTGTTCATTATGTAGTAGCTGAGCTTGCGGGTAGTGGTGGATGCATGAGGTCTGGGATAGTCTTGCCTGTAGGTTGCGCAGGCATAACAATCAATAATTCAGTACTCCAATCGCCCTCCGGCACATTTAGCTCTGCTCATTCATCAGCTTTCTCTGAAATGTATGGTGTAGCAGATATTATATTCGTGCCATCAACTGGGTCATTGTGTTGTCAGATTCCTTAAGTTAAAAACTTAAATAACTAATTAGTGCCAATCTTATTATTTTTTATAAATTGCCATTACTACTACAACAAAAAACACAATCTATGTTATAATAAAAAACATGATAAAGGTCATAAGAAAAATCTTAAATAAGATGTCCAAAACAACTATAATGGTTTTAATTGGAATATTATTACTCATCCTGATTAGCATTATTCTAGGCATCCCCCAAGCTCTCGGTCAGGCAGCTCTTCAGCAAGTTAGAATTTTATCTGGCACTCAAATTGAAGTCTTAGGAGAAGGGACTGCTGTTTTTGATGTTGCCACCAGAGTCACCGATGGAGGACCTATTCATATCTATGCCCGATCTACAGGAGCTGGAATTTATATTGATCCAACTAACAATGTTGGTATCGGAACAATTACTCCAACCATCAATAATAGATTAGATGTTGTTGGTAATGCTCGCATAGGAGGAAATCTCACAGTAACAGGAAGTAGTAATATTTGTACTTTAGTTAATTATACCGCTACTAGCGGTACCACAAATTGTCCAAGTGGACATTTTGTTTGGCCAGCTCAAGCCCTTACTGCAGGCGCAATGCTATGTTGCAGGGTAAACAATCCTTTATAAAGCAAGAATCTAATAAATGGTGCTTAGAATATATTAAGCTCTAGATTTTAAAAAAAGCATATTTTTTTATTTTGCGATAAAAAAGAGATAATTCTTGCTTTAAATAAAAATTTAAATTAAAATAACAAAAAGTTTTAATTTTAAAAAATTATATTTAAAATAATGGCACAACAAGCAAAAGATGTGATTTCAGAAAATAAAATTAATTTACGAACTCCAAAAAAGAAAAGCAAAACTAATTTTATGGATGAACTTATAATTTCTGTTAATACCAAAACATATCCTTTAGAAGCTATTTTTGGCGCATCTTATGTTTTTATTAATAATGCATATATTTTTTTAGACGGGGATCCAGAAAAAAAAATAGATATTAAATTAAAACTAAAGCCTGAATCATTAAATTCTTTTCAGAATATTAAGGAGCTAAAAGGAGAATTCTTAAACGAACTTTTAAATTTTAGTTGGCGTCATCGAATTTCAAAAGAAAATAAACAATTAAGAGAATATATCGTTGGAGCTGCCTTACTTGGAGCAACAGGAGGGGGCGGCATTTATCGACAAACAGATTCTTCAATAGAAGAAGATACTATTAAAGCAATTGATCATAAGGCCAAAACAATTGCTGAGGTGATTGCTGAAAATGAAATCGATAATAGTTTTGATGACCCTCTGGGCATTGCGGTGCCTTGGGAAGAAAAATTTCAAAAAAAGGGATCTAAAAAAACAGAATCTCCAAGTAATAATGCCCGTAAACAAACGACAAATTCTAGGGAGTCTTTAGACATCGCCGTCGCATGGGGAGAGAAGCAAGCAATGCCATCCTCCAATAAAAAAAATCAAAATAATATTGTAAAAAAATCAAAAGATAAAAAACATGGCAAGCCAAAAAGAGCAAATCAAGTTTAATAAAAAAATTTATCACCATGAAGCAATTGCAAAAACAGTTAAGGCTTTCCATGAGTTGGCTATTTTTACCATAAAAGAAGATCAGGATAATATTGTGGTTTATTTAGAAACAAGTCCTGCAGTTGTAAATATTAATGATGAATTCGCTAACTATGTTTTGGCTGAAACAATATCTATTAAATAGCTTAAAATAAAAAATATATAATGTCGCAAAAAAAACAAAATCCAGCTTTTTTACGATTTAAACAACTTGGCAAGGATTATTTAATTACCAATGATTTTGGCAATCATGTATTTTTGTTGCCACAACAATTTCAAAAACTTATTGCAGGCAAGCTAACCAGAGGCAGAACATATGAAACATTAGTAGAAAAAGGGTTTATTAAAGATAAAATTAACTGGGCACAAGCAATTATGCGTTATCAGAAGGGCCACGTTTCTTTATTACAAGGCACATCTCTTCACATAATGGTAGTTACATTAAGATGTGATACTAAATGTGTATATTGTCAGGCAAGCTCAAGGCCGATGAATAGCCGAGGCTATGACATGGATAAAAAAACAGCTAAAAAGATAATAGATTTTATATTTCAAACCCCAAGCCCAACCATTACTATTGAATTTCAAGGAGGAGAGCCGCTAGCTAATTGGCCAGTGGTCAAATTTGTAGTGGAATATGCTAGAAAAAAAGAAAAATCTACCAAGAAGCATTTATTTATAGGATTAGTCTCTAATTTTAATATGATGACGCAAGAACGCCTAGATTTTTTAATGAAAAATTATGTTGGTATGTGCACGTCTTTAGATGGCCCAGAATTTTTACACAATCTTAATCGCCCATTTCCAAATAATAACAGCTATCAAATAACTACAAAATGGATTAAAAAAATTCAAGAAATAACAGAAGAACAAAGAAAAACATCTAAAAAGTTTTATGAATTATCTGCTCTGGTTACTATTTCTAAACAGTCCCTACAATATCCCAAAGAGATCATTGATGAGTATTTAAAGCACGGCTTTAGAGGTATCCATTTAAGGCCTCTTAATTATTTAGGATCTGCTCAGAAATCTGGAGAAAAAATAGGCTACTCAACGCAAGAATTTTTGAATTTTTGGCGTAAGTCGATGGATTATATTCTATCCTTAAACCTTAAGGGGACGCCATTTCTTGAAAGAGGCACAATGATTATTTTAGAAAAAATATTAAAAGGGGGAGATCCAGGATATGCTGATTTAAGATCTCCTTGTGGTGCAACCATTAGCCAAATGTTATATAATTACGATGGCAAGATTTATACTTGCGATGAAGGCAGAATGAGGGAAGATGATTCTTTTATGATAGGAGATATTAATCATAAACCATCTAGTGAATCAAAAGAGAAAGCTTTTTATGAAAATATTGTCTCTGGAGAAAAAGTTAAAACAGTGATTGTCGCCTCTACTTTAGATAATTCTCCCTGTGATTATTGTGTTTACAAGCCATATTGTGGCGTTTGTCCAGTATTAAATTATATAGCTCATGAAAACCTAACTCCTCAAATTCATAATACTGATTGGTGCCAGAGGCACCAAGGAATTTTTTATTATATTTTTGAAAAACTTAAAAACAAAAAAACAGCCGAAATTTTTAAACGCTGGGTAAAAATTAATGATTAATATTGATATACTTATAATACAATGAATATTAAAAAAAAGTTTCCAATAATTAAAAAAAGGATACAGGCCTTTCTTAGCAGCGAAGAAGGCAGAATAAGTAAAAAAAGCGCATTAGAGCTTGGGACGACAGTTGCTATTATAGGGATAATGGCCACAAGGGTTGCTGCAGCTCATACTAGTTATTTTCAAAATGCGCCTGGTGCTGGAGCGCATGCATCTGGAGGAGTTGCTCCCCCCCCCCCTGCGGCCAATCATGTTAGTTTTTTTGAAAATGTAGCTGGACAAGGCAGGCATTCTTCTCATGCCTCCCACGCCTCTCATGGTTCTCATAGCTCCCATAGCTCCCACGGCTCCCATGGCTCTCATAGCTCCCATAGCTCTCATAGCTCTCATAGCTC
>CAYGDC010000001.1:6925-41822 GCA_964348605.1 uncultured Candidatus Saccharibacteria bacterium
TAGCTCCCATGCTTCTCATGGCTCTCATGGCTCTCATAGCTCTCATAGCTCTCATAGCTCTCATAGCTCTCATAGCTCCCATAGCTCTCATAGCTCCCATGCTTCTCATGGCTCTCATGGCTCTCATAGCTCTCATAGCTCTCATAGCTCTCATAGCTCTCATAGCTCCCATAGCTCTCATAGCTCCCATGCTTCTCATGGCTCTCATGGCTCTCATAGCTCTCATAGCTCTCATGGCTCTCATGGCTCTCATAGCTCCCACGGCTCCCATGGCTCTCATAGCTCCCACGGCTCCCATGGCTCCCATGCCTCTCATAGCTCTCATGGCTCTTGTATAGTTTGTTGTGTTATCACATTTTGATATATTGTATTTACAATCAAATCCGTGTTTTTACGATACATAGCGAATAAAATCTATTTAGAAGCTACAGACTCTATTAAAGAGGAATTTTTGCATCCAGAAATATTTTCAATTAAAAGACACATAAATCTTAGAGAGGAGCACGCCTCAGTGCCGCTAGTTTTATTACTAACAAATAAATGTAATGCAATATGTACTTATTGTTATGTCAACGCAAATAAAACAAAAAAAATAATGAGTTTTAAGTTAGCTAAAAAAGTCATTGATGCTGCTTTAATTAAAAATTCAAAACTAGATATATATTTCTTTGGTGGAGGAGAACCGACTATAGCGTTTGCTTTAATGAAAAAAATTCAAGTATATACTAGTTCTTTCAAAAACAAACAAATAAATTTATTTTTAATCTCTAATGGTTTTTTTAATAAATCTGTAGCTAAATGGATAGCCAGTAATATAAAACATATTTCAATTTCTTGTGATGGTCCTCCATATATTCAAAATAAAAATAGGCCACTTATAGGGAAGCAAGACAGCAGCTCTATTCTAGAAGAAAATCTTAATTTTTTATTACAAAAGGGAGCATCGGTGGTCCTCAGAGTAACTATCACTATGAACTCTTCTAAAAAACAAAAAGAAATTATAGAATATGCTTTCCGATTAGGAATTAAAAAACTTTTGTTTGCACCTTTTAGAACAACTAATAAAAGCAGAAAAAACAAAGTTAAAGCAGTTAATTATTTCAAATTTGCCCAAGATTTTTTAAAAGCTAATGAGCTAGCTGATATTTTTGGATCCAAAATTATTAGCGACTTTTTTCCCATAGAGCCCAAAGATTCAATGTGCGGCTTTGAGTCTCCTAATATAGCTGTTTCTTATTCTGGTCATGTAACTACTTGTTGGGAATCAAGCATTAGTTATACCGATAAACGCGATGAGTTTGTTTATGGCCGAATAGGGGATAATGGTGAAATTCGAAAAAACCCTCGATCTTGGGATAAAATTACTAAAAGAACACCAGATAATATAGATGAATGCCGCTCCTGTTTTTTAAAACGGAGTTGTGCTGGCGGTTGCGCCGCTACACATTTTCAAGCAACTGGAGACATAATGAAATTAGACAAAAATCGATGTGATGCCTCAAGATGGCTTGTCAAACAATATATTCTTTGTCTTGCTAGGCAACAAAACATAAATATTAAACCGTTTTTCGAACAGAATCAAAACAAAACATATTTTATTACTTATTTTAACCGCTTTAGGGTGGGGAGAAAAAATATTATGGAGTTTAATCCGTTTATTGAAATAAGTAAGTCTAATTTAGATGATTTATCTCTCCTTACAAAATTAATAGTTAAATATCGAGACAAAAAAGGATATAGCCCTATTTTATTTTTTTTAAATTTTATTTTTTCGCCAGATAATTTAAACATTAACACAGGACATAAAATTATAACTTTTCTAAAAACTTTATCAGATCATAAAATACATTTTATTATAACAGCCCCATTGCCGAGCTGTATTTTTTCTACAGAAGACCTGTCTTTCATAATTACAAATTACAAATCTCCCGAAACTCTTATTACTTCTTTATCCTTTTTTCGCATAATAAATAATTTTTATTATTTTAATAACATTAATTCTAAAATTAAATATTCTGCCCTTGTAAAAAGGGAGATATTATTTAAAAGAGCTTTAGAAATTAAGCCTTTTCAAATTTATAACAAATGTTGTAAATGTCCACTATTTTTACAAAAAAGTTGCGGAGGAGTATTTAATAAAATAAATATAAATATTGAAAAAAAATATTAAATCTATCATATTATTGTTTGTTGGGTTAATAATCTTATTATTAATGCACTACTTAGGCATTGCCGACATTCCTTTTGTACAAAATAGTTTATATATAAGTTTTATTTGGTCTATAGTCGCGGTCATATTTTTAACTATAATTCACCTATTTTATTTTTATATTTTAATTCCCAATAATAAATTTTCGATATATTGGGAGAATATAAGTTGGCGCAAAATATTTAGATTTTTTTATACTTCATTTATAGAAGAGGTCTGGTTTAGGGGGGTCTTCCTTTTATTATTATTTAATATAATTGAATATCCAGCAATTTTAATATCTGCTATTTTTTTTACTATCATGCACCATAGCCGAGAGGCGCAAATATTTGCTTTTTTAATGGGGATATTATTCGGATTTATAGTTATTTATACCAATAATATCATAGGACCATTTTTAGGCCACTGGATTTTTAATATTATAAATTATAATTTTATTGGCCCAGTTAAAATAAAAAAATAAAAATAAGTATATTATGACTCTAATTACAAAGAGATCTCCATATATCGCGCTTACTTATGATTGTAATTTAAGCTGTGATTATTGCTCTTCAGAGGGACTTTATGAAAGAAATAACAAAAATATTTCAGTTAAGGATTTTGTATTAGTTATTGATTGGCTTGTAAAACAAGGAGTGAAATCTATCGCTCTTATTGGCGGAGAGCCAACTTTGCATCCAGAATTCAACGAATTAATGAGCTATGCCGGTAAAAAAATTGCTATTTTTTTGCCCACGAATGGTCTTTTCGAAGAAAGAAAAAAAATCCCTTTTTCAAAACAAGAAATTAGAGGAGCCACGCTACATCTTAATGCAAAAACAATGTATTTAGAGAATGATTGGAAATTATTTAATCAAAATGCTATTTATCTATCTAATTTAAATATACTTACTGATATTAGTTTTGTAATTAAAGAAGTGCCCTTGCCAAGAGAAGAGATTTTATCCTTTTGCCAGAAATATAAAAGAACACTTCGCCTTGCCTTTGCTCGACCAAGCGCTTTTGGAAAAAACAATTTTTTAACTTTTAATCAAATAAAAAAAATTTTTTCATCAATTGAGAAAGATATTATGTTTTTTAGAGAAAAAGGCATCAAGACCGCTATGTTTAGTAATTTGCCAATCTGCATAATAGAAAACTATCGCCCTCTTTTTTCGTACAATTCCAGCGATTTATCCCCTAATTTAGGGACTTGTTGCTCAACAATAGATGGTAAATTTGATGCGTCTATTGTTATTCACCCCAATTTAACAACAAATATCTGTATGGCATTGCCCCTGTCAAACCCTAAAAGGATTATTGAATATAAGTCTTTAGATGAAGCTAAAAAAATTTTTGCAAAAGATTTTGCTAAAATTCAAAGAAAGCCTCTTTTTAAAAAGTGTGAAATATGTGAGTTATATAATAATAGCTGTCATGGAGGATGCTTAGTCCGCAAACTATAGAAAGTATATATTGCGATACTAAGTTATATAATATACACTGGAATGGTTTGAAAATGATTTATAAATCATTACAATAATGACGCGACTAGATTTAAAGGTGGGATTTCAGTGCAATAATTATTGTATTTTTTGTGTGCAGGGAGACAAAAGGTACAAGCACCCAGATAGAAATCTAAAAGAAATTAAGCTAATCTTACAGCGCGGCAGCAAAGAATTAAGGCGTAATGTAGTTTTTACTGGAGGAGAAGCGACTTTGAGAAAAAATATTCTATTAAAAGCAGTGGCCTACGCTAAAAAAATAGGATATCAAACCATTCAAATCCAAAGCAATGGAAGAATGTTCGCTTATATTGATTATTGTAAAGAGCTTATCATGGCTGGAGCGAATGAGTTTAGTCCAGCGTTACACGGCTCTACTCCTGATATTCATGACGAACTAACTCAAGTCCCTGGTAGTTTTAAACAAACTACGGAAGGCATCAAAAACCTTAAACTACTCAATCAATATGTGTTAACTAATTCAGTTATTACTAAAAAAAATTATAAAGACTTACCTAAATTATCAGAGTTATTAGTTCAATTAAGGGTTAATCAATTTCAACTAGCATTTATTCATATTAATCAAATTATTGCTAGTGATCCTTATAAAATAAATGATATAGTGCCAAAAGTAAGTAAAGTAATGCCCTATGTTAAGAAAGCGCTTGATGTTGGGGTTATAGCAGGTGTTTCTTGCATGACTGAGGCAATTCCCTATTGCCTAATGTATGGTTATGAGGACTATATTGCTGAAAAAATTATACCAGAAGCGCATGTTTTTGATGCAGAGATAGATATTATAGACTATACTCAATACAGACGAAATCAAGGGAAAATTAAATCTCCTAATTGCCTAAGGTGTTATTACTATCAAGTCTGCGAAGGTCCGTGGAAAGAGTATCCAGAGATTTTTGGATGGTCAGAGTTTAAATCAGTAATTAATAAAAAATGATCAATTTAAAAAATAAAAAAGCTGTTTTTAAAAAAATTAACACAATAACTAAATTATTTAATTTATCTGCTTATGAGTTATTAGCTGTTATTTACAATTTAAAACCAGCAATGGCTGAAGCTAATACCGGTGTTTATGACTCATCGTCTTCTGAGAAGCTAGATCAACTTGGAAGAATATGTTCAGAGCTAGGCCTTAAAATGGCCTTCTCACAAAAAAAATATATCATTAATAGCCCACGAGGAATTTTTGAAGAAGTAGAACTGAATAGCCCAGAAGACGGTAATTTAGTTATTGGGATATCTAAAGATATACAAACATCATTAAGTGCTGTGGCTCATTATCGATGGAAGATGAAAGATAGTATTTATGGCAGGAGCTTTGGCAAGCTTATGGGCTATCCTGACTGTTGCTTAGATTTTGGAGACTATTTATGCAAGGGTCACGGTGATAGCAATTCTAATAATTTAGGATTCCGTAATCCAGCCGTGGAGTCACTTAAAAGATCAAAAAAAGTAGCTTGGCAATTAAATATCTTTGTCGCATCAGCTTTGCCCCACTATCCTTGTCATTTAAATTGCAACAAAAGCAAAGATTATGTTAATGGTCTTTTCGAAATTCTAAAAATAGCTGCGCCAGAAATATACCTAAGGCACACAATGATGCTTAAAAATGATATTAGTCTTTATTGGAGTTGCGCTGATAAGGTTGTTTTTCATGGTCATTTTATAAAAAAAGGAAATAGTTTTGCAGATACTGAAGCCCAATATAATAGCGCAGACTTCCATATTAATTCTTCTACATTTTATCAAGCTAACAGCGATAGTTATTTAAATCAGCTAGAAGTTATCAAGCAAGCAATAAAAGAGGGGGATAAAATCATAACTACGCCAAAATATTTTGAAATTCGGCATAGTAAAACTGTTTTATTAAAAATCAATAAAAGCCATGAGCTTATTCCAGTTTTACTTAAAAGTGATAATGAAAAATAGCAATCAAAAACAACTCATAGCAGTAACAGGATTCACATGTAACAATAATTGTGTTTTATGTTCACTAAGGCCTCAGGCCCTTATTCATAATAATAAAAGTACGCAGGAAATCGAAGTTATGTTGGCATCTGCTGCCAAAGAAGGCTTATCAGCAGTAGAGTTCACAGGTGGTGAGCCTACTTTAAGAAAAGACTTACTTCATCTTATTTGTTACGCAAAAAATATAGGGTTTCGAAATATTGCGATTGGGACTAATGGTCGGCTTTTAAGTTATAAAGTTTTTTTAAACAATTTGATTAGCGCCGGATTAAATAAAATTACCCTGACCCTTTTTTCCCATAAGGAACTTATTCACGATTCAATAACGCGAACTCCTGGATCATTTAAGCAAACAGTAACCGCTATCAATAATATTATTCAAGAGCCCAGTATTCAATTAAGCGTCAATACAACAGTTTGTCAATTGAATTATGCATTACTTAATGAAACTGGGATATTTTTATATAAAGCTGGAGTTAAGCATTGGGGGGTCTTAGACCTTATTCCTTTTGGCAATGCTGATAAACTTTATATAAGTTTGGTAGTTAAGCTAGATGAGTTATATATTGCGCTTAATAAACTTGAAAATATAGTAGGCTATTTTCAATCAGTATCATTTTTTGACTTCTCTCACTGTTTGTTTAATAAAAAAATAAGGAGTCATCTAAATATCAGATTTTTTGATGCGCAAGAAAGAGTGCATACTTTTAAACAAATAGGGTATCGTCCTGCAAGATTTAGCGTGAAAAAAAAAGACATTTATAGCGATGTTCATAAGCGTCATATTGCAATATGCGAAAATTGCCATTATAACAAAAATTGTGCAGGTTTTTGGCAAAACTATCTTCATTTATATGGCGAATCATTTAAAGCTCAGGTAATAAAAAAAGCTCTCTAAAAATATGACAACTAAAACAATTAGTCCTTATATATATATAGGATATCATTGTAATAATAACTGTATTTTTTGCTCTGAGGCTGATGGATATCTCGAGGCATTAAAAATAAAAACCACAGATCAAGTTAAAAAAGAAATTATTGCAGCTAGGCAGCAATACAATTTTATTAATTTTATGGGCAGAGAGCCCACTCTTAGAAATGATTTTATAGACATTATTAAATTTGCTCAACAACAACATTTTGAACAGATCGGTTTTACTACCAATGGCAGAATGTTGGCATACCCAGAATTTACTCAAAGGATTTTACGCACCGGCATCAATCAAGTTGCTATTTCTTTAATTGGGAATAATCACATTATTCACGATAAACAAACTCAGGTTAAGGGTAGTTTTATGCAAACAATTCATGGTATTAAAAATGTGATTAAATTTAAAGACCCTGATACCAGCTTATTAATTAACATACCACTAAATAAATTAAATTATCTTTCGCTCAAGCCTTCTCTTGATTTATTAGTAAAATTAGGAGTTAGAGAGATTAATATTCTTTTTGTTTTTCCTTTAAGTGAGCGCTCGCAGAATAAAAATATTATAATGTCGATGAGTAAGCTAGGAGCGCATGTCTTTAAGGTCATTAAGCCTTATTTGCAAAATCCAAATTTAAAGATTCTTTTAGTAGAATTTTTGCCATGCTCTTTGCCTAAAGAAGCTAGGCAACTTTTTTTTCCTTGTTTGGAAAAAAATCCAGAGAAAATAAGAATTCCGTTATGCTCTCAATGTTCTTATAAAGGTAAGTGCGACGGAGTTTTAAAAAACTATATTGATTTATATGGAGATAGAGAATTTGTTCTTTAAGTGAGAAAGGTTTATAATTTTTATTAAATAATATTAATAATGAAAATTAATAAAAATCTACATAAAGAAATAATTAATTATAATCTAGATTATATAGAGCTTCTTGCTCTTTTAAATAATATTAAGCCCTTAGTTTTTTGTACTATATGCCAAGCACAAAAAAATAACTTAATAAAGCTAATGAAAAAACTTAATCTTTATTACAGATTTGTAACTGATCCGATAATTGAAGAAAAATCCGAAATGTCAAGTAGCGAAGGAGAATTTTTAATTATTTCTAAAGAGATCGAGAAAGTAAATAATTTTATTAATGTATATTTTGGCGATAATCATGAAAAAAAATTTACAAAAGTTGGAGAGCTTTTAGGCTACCCTAAGTGTTGTGCTTTTAAATATATAAATTATATTTTTAATGATGGGTCACCACAAAGATTAAGAAATTATTATTATCAGGCAACAAAAAAATCTCAAAAATTTCACTCTCTAATTAACCCCCTTTTTTCTTTTTATGGCAGGATAAGCTCAAATGAGTTTGTAAAACTTAGATCTTTTTCTGAAAAAAATAAGTCTCTCAACATACAAGAATTAATGTTGATTTCTCATGCCCCCTGTTCTTTTAATTGCATTCAGAGCATTGAATATGCAAAAAAAATCTATTCTGTTTTAAAAAGGGAAAATAAAATTAAGGCCAATAAAATTATTAAGATTCTATCAAATCCAGTTCTTTTTTTTGATACGTTTGAGTTTATTGTTTTTAATGGAAAAGCAAATAAAAAAGAAATTATTTATAACAATATTTGTCCTCCATTTTCGCTAGTTTCTGATAAAATAATAAAAAAAATTAAACAAGGAAATAGATTACTTGTTAATGATGTTAATATTCAAATATATATTGATAAAAAAAAGATATATACAATAAAAAAAGAAAGTGTGTCCGATGGGTTTATAATACCATTTTCAAAAAATTTAATAAAAGATTATGGCCTTACTCATGAATAAAAAATATTTTTATCTAAATATGCAAGATAAAGATTTAGAAGAAAGGATTTCGATACATAAAAAATTTTTAGACTTACATCTTGGCAATCGATTTATGGTCGATATACCAATATGTGTAAATCCACCTAAAGATTTTAATGCCGAATCTATTAAGGATTTTTGGCAAAATTTTGTCTCTGCATTTCCCCATCGCACTGACAGTAAAATATTAAATTTTTATATTCATATCCCTTATTGTCTAAATAAGTGCCATTATTGTTTTTATGGATCTGAGGCATTAAATAATAAGAAAGACTTAGATCGATATATTGCTGTTTTAATAAAATATTTTCAATATTTTGAGAAGACTTTTAATAAAATAACTTTTGCAAATTTATATATAGGTGGTGGGACACCTAATATATTAGATGAAAAACAATTAAAGACTTTATTAGCTGAGTTATTTAAGCGTTTTAAATTTGACAAGGATGGAGAGAAGACATTTGAAGGCGATCCCAGGTGTTCTTCTTTAAAAAAGCTTAAGTTATTAAAAAAATACGGCTTTAATCGCATTAGCTTTGGCGTGCAATCTTTTGATAAAAAAGTATTAAAATATAATAATAGAGATGAACAAATTGATGGCAAGGTAGTAAAACGCGCTGTTGATGATGTTAAAAAAGCCGGCATCTCCCACATTAATTTAGATATGATAGTGGGTCTTTATGGCGAAGAAGAAAATTCCCTTATTACAAGTTTCCAACAAGCCATTCAGTTAAAGCCCTATTCTATATCTGTATATCCCATGCAAGCAACTGATAAATATCTAAAAATGTTTTTTGATTCTAATAAAACAAAATTTGATGAATATCGAGCAAAAATTATTAATTCGACAATAAGCAAGATATTAGAAATTGCTGAAGAGAATAATTATAAGTGCCCCACTTATTCAGAATATATTTTTCCAATGAGTAATGCCTCTTCTTTTAGTTTAATTAATCAAGCTATACGCCCGCTAAGCTCAACATACAATGTAGATAGCCCTGATCAAAATGTTTCTTGTTTTGGATTGGGGATTCATAGTATTTCTAAAATTAATGGCAGAGAATTTTCTTATCAAATGACAGAGCCGCTAACGACACATCCAGTGAACTATATTTATAAGGGAATTGCCAATGATAAAAAGCATCAAATAGCTGAATATCTTGTGAGGGGATTTGCTTCCAAAAAATTTATTTCTAGAGCAGATATTAGAAAAGCTATCGGCGCTGATGTTATTGATTATTTCCAAGATGTTCTTACAAAGCTAAAGGCAATTAAAATAATTAGCATTAGGGGAGATAAAGTATATTTTGCCCCTAAAACAGAGGATGAAAGAAAAAAAAATATATTATTTTTTTATGATATTGATGAAATTAAAGCGCGCATGCCAAAAGAAGAAATAGAGCCTATTCAGCATGATAATAAAATAAAAAAAACCGTTATTATCGCTGGTTATGCTTGTAATAATAATTGCATTTTTTGTATACATGGAGACAAGCGTAGTCAGATTGTAGATAAAACTAATCTGCAAATTAAAAAAGAAATAAATGAGGCACGCAATCGAGGCAGTACTTATTTAGAAATTATTGGCGGAGAAGCGTCAACAAGGCTGGATATACTAGATTTAATAAAGTTTGCCAAAAAAATAGGATTTAGCACCATTATGATGGCTACTAATGGTCGAATGTATTCGTATGAAGAGTTTACCAGAAAGGCTCTCCAGGCTGGCCTAAATAGCCTAGTTTTTTCTATTCATGGCCACAATAGCGAGCTTCACGATGCCCTTACTCAGGCTCCTGGTAGTTTCCAGCAACTCAAACAGGGGCTTCAAAATGCACAAAAAATAGCAAAAGATTTAAATCTAGATATAAGCTTGGGAGCTAATGTTTGCATTGTAAAACAAAATTATAAATATTTGCCCAAGATTGGAAATTATATTAAAAAACTAGGGATTAATAACGCTGAATTTATTTTTATTGATCCCAATAATGGCGCAGGACTTAAGTCTTTTAATAAACTGGTTCCTAAAATTTCTGATGCTGCGCCATATATTCATAAGTGTTTAGAAATCGGTAAAAAAAATAAAATACCTCATTGGCACATTAGATATGTTCCTCTTTGTTATTTTCAAAATTATCTTGATCAAATAAGTGAATTACAGGAAATAAAATCATTTCACACTGAGCACATTGCGCCTGATTTTTATAATCCAAATGCCTCGGAGGGAAGACAAAATATTGGGCGAATAAAAACAGAAAAATGCCAAAAGTGTCAATTATTTAATAAATGCGAAGGCGTCTGGAAAGAATATTTTAGGCACTATGGTGATGCAGAACTAATGCCTATTATTGATAATAATTCTAATCACCAAAATGCCCCTATTGTTCTTCTTAGAATCCTTCCTGCCACATTTGATTTATATATAAACAATATAGATCTTCTTTGCCAAAGAATGAAGAATGATTTTAACATGCCTGTAAATCTACTATTTATAGTTTCTATGGAAGATATACTGGGAGAATTTAGAGACAAAAAGAAAAAGATGGCAGTAAAAAAAATAAAAAAAATAGTTACTAAATTAGTAAAGAAAAATTTAGATTTTAGCATTAGTCCGCTTCCTCCGTGTTTATTTAATGTTCCTTGCCCAATAATCATCAAAAAACGGATTTTGAAAAACAATCAAACCTATTCTTTGCCCCCAGCGTTCATAACTGATCCAGGCATAAAACATTCTATTGATAGCATTGAAAACATGGACATCCAGCCCCAATGTTTATCATGCCAATTTAAATTGAAGAATAAATGTAGGGGGATATATATAAAGATAGGCGTACCATTAATTGATCAAAAAACTCAAGAATGGTTAAAAAACAAAATAGAATCATCAAAAAATATTACTTTACTTGATTGTGGTAGTGGCGCTAATCCGCCATTTTTAAAAACCTATAAAGAAATTGCCTTGGGAGGCGGCCTTATACATCTTTTAGAACCCGATACAGAAGAGGTGGTGGGACTAATGCCAGCAGTCTCTAGCTACCCTAGTATTATTATTAATAATAATACTATTGAAGATGCTGATCTCCAGAGAAATTTTTTTGATATTGTAATATTAACTGGCAGCTATTCTCATATTCACAATTTACACAAAGCATTGCTGAATATAGAGAGCGCTTTAAAACAAGGAGGTCTTTTATTAATAAAAGACGAAATGGACACAACGCAATCTGAGGGAAATAAAATTTTTGATAAAAGCCAAGCGTCAGCTTACGGATTTCATTACAGGAATCATAGCTTAAAGCGAGTTACTGCTGAGCTAGAAAAATATAACTTTAAAGTTATTGAAGGAGTAGAAGGAGAAGCAATGAAAAATAAACATCAGTTTTGGGCTATTAAAGCAGAAAAAAATAGCTATATATAGCAATATATGTTACTATTAATATAATAAAGGTCGAAAATAAAATAATTAATATAAAAAATGAATAAAAAAGTTTTGCTTGGAGTAGTTATATTATTTGTTGTGTTAGGCATTTTATTTATTATGATGTTAATGCCTAATTTAATCGCAGAAAGGGAGGGGGTGGGAGCGAATAGACAAGAAGCGCGACCAACATCTCTTCGTTCTTTAGTAACCCCTAATGGGCGGATTATTTATTTGCGCGACGACATGTTCTTAAACGCGATCCACGGATTTTTTAAAGAGCAAATTAGTCCATCAGAGTTCATAATGATAGCTGACTTACAACAAATGTTTCAGGACGCCGACGGACTACATACAGAAATAAGAGTTACTATACATCCAGATGCTCCAGTTGTTGCCGTTAAAGGAATTCGAGCAGATAGAACTATGGACGAAACTCCTATATCTATAGATGATTTACGATGGGGGAATCTAATTCAACTTGAATTAATGACCGGAGAGCTCAATACTCAAGTTTTTGAAAAAGATGCATATACCCCAAGAAGAATTATGCGCCTTGATTTTATTCCCATGGGCCTTACTCCTACTACTGAGCCTGCGTCTATCCCTTAAAACACAGCAAAGGGGATTAAACATAATAGTAAAATACACATGGGGTGTTTATAAGAACATCCCATGTGTATTATAAAATAACAAGATTTAAGCACATTCAATAATTTGATTATCGCAAATTTATAGATTATTATTTAAAAAAATAAAAAAATGCAAAAAACTTCTTTAGTTGATAAAAAACAATATGCTGTTATTTATCGTAGTATAGAGCACTTTGAGGTTCTTGGCTTTGTTACGGCTGATTCTATAGAGGATGCAAAAGACAAGGCTAAAAAAGAATTATTAGTAGAAGCTAAACACTACGTGGTAACAGAAGCAGAAATTGCTGAATTAAAAGATTTAAATAAAATATCTTTTGATATTTCCACTTAAATAAAATGGCAGATATTTGCGTTTGGAATCGATGCAATAATGGCTGTCTTATGTGTTCTAATCCACGCGAATTTAATAAATCAGTTCACAGTGCGACATATTCACTAGATGCCATTATAAACAGAGTTAAGAAAAATTATGACAACTTACAAAAGAATCACCAAGTTATAGACTTAACTGGTGGTGAGCCAACTATTCATCAACATTTTTTTGAAATACTCGCCCTGCTAAAAAAACAACACCCAGAAAATAAAATAGCACTCAATACTAATGGTAGGATGTTTGCTTATTATGAGTTTACTAAAAAACATTTGCCCTATATTAATTTTATTAAAATAGCAGTACACGGCTTTAATCCACAATCACATGATATTATCACTGGAATTAAAGGAAGTTTTTATCAAACTGTTAAGGGAATTAAAAACATTTTAACGGTCAGAAAAAACATTAAAAACGGTGCTTTTATCGAAGTTGAGATAAGAATCATTCTAACAAAATTAAATTATCAAAATTTAGAAGAAATACTTAGTTTTTTACATCAAAATTTTTCAGAAGTTAATAGAATTGTATTAATTTTTCCAGAATTTGAGGGAATTTGCCAGGAGAATTTTTCTCTAATTGGCATTACATATCAAGACTGTTCATTATTTATTAAAACAGCTATTCAGAATTGGGCCCCAAATTTTAAAGATATACGGCTTTATCACTTTCCTTTATGCGTTCTACCATTTAAGTTGTGGCCATATACTTGGAGAACACTAAGGGGCGACGAAGTTATTTTTTTAGAAAGATGTCAGGAATGTATTTATAAAAAATATTGTCTTGGCGTACACATAGACTATCCTAAAGTCATTGGAGACAGAGAGTTTCAGCCAATTATATCTTCTGTAGGAGAAATTATAGTAAATAAAGGTGATCAATTTATTTACCACCCAATTATTGCAGTAAAATAAGATGGCAATATTGCAAATAATTAATTTTATTGACTTATTTTTTTTATTACCACTTTTTATTATTGGGATAATATCTTCATATACAGATATAAAATATAATAAAATATTTAACAGTCTTATTATTCTTGGCTTACTTTATGGCCTCTGGATAATTATTGCTTTATTGTTACAAAATATTTTTTTACTAGGTGAGGCAGAAAACTTTATTTATATAGGCAAAGTTTTTTTAAACTCCTTTTTAGCTTTATTAGTGGGCTATTTTCTTTGGTATCAAAAATATTGGTCAGCCGGAGACGCTAAGCTATTTACTGTTTATGCCCTATTACTACCTTTAAAATTTTACGATAAAAGTTATTTTGACTACTTCCCTTCTTTTAATTTAATAATCAATTTATTTTTCCCAGTCATCATTGTTTTAAGCTTTTATTCTCTTAAAGATTTTTTTTATTCTTTGTTCGAGCGACTTATTAAAAAAAATATATTTTTAAAGCAGGTGCCTATTAAAGAGCGTTATTTTAATGCTATAAAAGAGCTTAAAAAAATTGGCACTTTATTAATAAACTTTATTTTTTTTATTGTTATTATCCAAATAATATTACTTAGTTTTAGAATAGTTATTGGCCAAACAGCAGGCTTGCATCCTTTTTTACTTTATCTAATTATCGTTTTTCTAATGCAAAAAATTAATAAGTGGAAAAATAAATTTAGATGGCTCACTCCTCTTATTTATAGCGTATCATTTATATATATCTTTTATTTAATTATTCAACTTGATTTTTCTGCTATTTTGGGGCTAGCGAGAATGGCCTTAATATTTTTAATATTTATTAATTTGGCTCGTCATTTTTTAGATCATTATATTGACAGAAAAGAGATAGGATCTCTTCCATTAAAAGATTTACGAAAAGGAGTATTAATTCATCAAGAAGATTTAAGCAAGCTCATAAGCTCCTTAAGCACAAAAGAAAAGGAAGCATTAAATTGGATTGGCGCTGAAGGCATAAGCGAGGAACAAATCTTGATTATTAAAAATAAATTTAAAACAAGCCTAAATAATGAAATAAGATTTTATAAAACATTTCCTTTCGCGCCCTATATGTTATTAGCGACTATAATCTCTATATTAACTCAATCTTCATTTTTAGCTTGGATAGATATTATATAAAGTGCTGGATAAAAACATTTATTTAAATTATTAAAATAAATCTTTTTTATTTTCTAATAGAGCAATAATAAAACCACTATTATTTGCGCTTAAATATAATATAGTATAATCTCACATCATAAATAGGTAGTTCAAATAATATTTTATGATTAAAGGCTTACTTTTTGGAGGTGAAGCTGGGCAGGGGATTGATAGAACAGCTTCATTAATGGGAGAAATTTTAATTTCTGCGGGCTTTTTTTGTTTTTTAAATAGAGAATATTCATCTTTAATTCGTGGTGGTCATAATTTTGACACCCTAACTTTTTCTGATCAGCCTATTTTTTCTACCCCAGAGAAAATTGATTTATTAATTGCTTTTGATAATGACTCGATCACTAATCATCAACACAAGCTTAAATCTAGCGGACACATTATTGGCGCGCACAATCTCTTGTCTCAAGATGTCTGGCTTAAAATAGATGCTCATTCTTTTGTGCGCCAACGCCGCATTCAATCAGTTTTTGGCAACAATATTTTTATTGGCGCACTAATAAAATACTTTGGACTACCTATATCAATTAGCGAACAAATAATTAATAGGGGATTTTCTAAGAAAGAAGCAGTTATTATTAAAGAAGCAATCAAAATTGGATATGATTTAGGACAAGTTCAAGAAAAGCTAATTATTAAAAAAAAACAACTTATTTTTTTGAAAGGAAATGCTGCCATTGCGCAAGGAGCATTAAAAGCTGGGCTAGAAATAACTTTTTATTATCCAATTACGCCAGCTACTAGCGTTTTTGACGAACTTAAAAAACTTGATGATAAACAGCAAGTAAAAATAATTCAACTAGAAAATGAAATAGCGGTTATTAACGCGGCGCTAGGAGCGAGTTTTGCTGGCGCAATGAGTTTTGTCGGCACCTCTGGGCCAGGTTTTGCTTTAATGACCGAATCTTTAAGTCTGGCTGGTATGGCAGAAATACCGATAGTTCTTTATTTAGCCATGCGTCCTGGCCCAGCGACTGGAATGCCGACATTTACTGCACAAGATGACTTAAAATTTGCTCTTAGTGCTGGCCATGGCGAATTTCCTAAGGTGGTGCTTGCGCCAGGCGATGCTAGTGAAGCGTTTGCTAGAATAATAGAGGCTTTTTATCTTGCTTATAAATATCGCGTACCAGTTATTATTTTAGGAGACAAGCATTTATCTGAAAGCTATTTTAGCTTTACTAAATTACAAAAACCACAA
The DNA here is from genome assembly GCA_964348605.1 of uncultured Candidatus Saccharibacteria bacterium. Taxonomy (GTDB): domain Bacteria; phylum Patescibacteriota; class Minisyncoccia; order UBA6257; family Colwellbacteraceae; genus JALOAR01. Next base: position 23,130 of record CAYGDC010000001.1, read on the forward strand.
GTTAAGGCTAATAAATTTATTAGTCAATCAATTACTAATTATAGAAGCTATAAAATTACTAAAACTGGCGTTTCTCCTCGATTAATACCTGGGCAAGGGCCAATTGTTCGCGCAACAAGCTATGAGCACGACGAAGATGGCCACACTACAGAAGATGGAAAAATTGCAGTTGCGATGAAAGACAAAAGACAAGCAAAAAATATTTTTATAGCTAAAGAAATTCATGATAAACTTAAGCCAATTAATATATTTGGCAAAGGAGAAAATTTAATTATATCTTGGGGATCTACTAAGGGCGCGATATTAGATAGTTTAAGCAGGCTAGATGGCTGGCGTTTTCTTCAAATTATTTATCTTGATCCTTTCCCAACCGATCAAGTAATGCAAGAAATTAAGCTAGCCAAGCGCGTTGTTTTAGTTGAAAATAGCTCTGTTGGGTTTTTATCTTCTTTAATTCATCAGCAAACAGGTTTTTTGATAAAAGACAAAATTTTAAAATATGATGGCCAAGCTTTTTCTCCAGATGAAATTATAAATAAAATCAGTCATTGATTATGAAGCAAAAAAATCAAAATTTAGCGCTAGATAAACTCAAGACTGCAATACCGATTACTTGGTGTCCTGGGTGCCTTAATAATAGTGCTTTAATAGCATTGCGTCGTGCTTTAAATGAACTTATTCAAAGCAATGATATTGAGCCTAGGGACATTGTTTTAGTAGCAGATATTGGTTGTGGCTCCAAAGTTTATGATTTCTTATCAACAAATAGCTTTTATGCATTACATGGAAGGGTTTTGCCAACCGCCTTAGGAATTAAGACCGCCAATCCTAAATTAACAGTCATTGGTATTGGTGGCGATGGAGGCACATACAGCGAAGGAATTGATCACCTAATTCACGTAGCTAGATATAATATAGATATAACAATGATTGTTGCTAACAATGGGGTTTTCGCCTTAACTAAGGGGCAGACAACGTCTACGACTAGGAATCAGGCAAAGAATAAAAAAAAGAATTTCTTCGCAGGAACTAATCTAAACCCATTAGCGCTAGCTATTGCTGCGAACGCCTCATTTGTAGCGCGCGGATCAGCGCTTGAGCTTAATCATTTAACTAGCCTTATTAAGGCAGCTATCAAGCACAAAGGATTTTCTATTATTGATGTTTTACAGCCCTGTCTAATTTTTAATAACGATATTGAATATTTACGCCAATATGCATATAAAATTAAAAAAACTCTTAATTTTGAAGAGGCATTTGCTAAAACGCAAGAACATATTAAAAAGAATCAAAAACCAAAAGTGCCACTTGGTATTTTCTATAAATCAAAAAGAAAAACATGGGGAAGTTTTTAAAAAGTACTAAATTGATTTTTAAAATAAAAATTATTATAGTTTTGTAAAATGCCTAAAGTAATTTTAGATTATCAGACATGTATATTCTGCGGGCTCTGTACAAATATTTGTTCATCTTTTTTTAAATGGGATGTTAATAAAGCAAGGCCGCAAATTAACAATATAAAAAAAAATAAAGGAGAAATACAAGCCGATGATTTGCTTTGTATAAAAGAAGCGATTGATGCCTGTCCAGTAAGCGCTATTTATATTAAAAATCCTTAATCTAAAAAAGACTAATACTAAAACTCTTTGCGCTCTTGTAATGCATTATTAAGCAAGCATCACTTACTTGTTAAAAGAAGAGAGAGGGAGGCGACTTTAATGATATTACTAATTTTATCATAAAAATCGTTATTATATAAGCATTTTTTAAAAGTTATGAGTTGTCAATTAACTACTATATAGTGTAACTTATAAAGTATATGTTTCTTAAACGATTAGAAATTCAGGGATTTAAATCATTCGCTACTAAAACAACTCTGGATTTTTCTGAAAACATTACAGCTATTGTGGGGCCCAATGGTTCTGGTAAATCTAATATAGCGGACGCGGTTCGCTGGATTTTAGGCGAAAGAGAATCAAAGAATCTTCGTGGTGCTAAATCAGACGATTTAATTTTTGCTGGTACAGAAAAGCGTGCTCGCTCTGGTTTTGCGCAAGCTTCTATTTATTTTGATAATTCTTCGGGTTTTTTTCCTGTTGAATATAAAGAAGTTGTTATTACAAGAAGAATTGATCGCGATGGGAATTCTAAATTTATATTAAATCAATCAGAAGTTCGCCTGAAAGATGTAATTGATTTTTTTGCTCGTGCGCGACTTGGCGCTAGGGGATTAAATATTATTAGTCAAGGAGAAAGCGATTCTTTTCTTAGAGCTCATCCTGCCGAAAGAAGAATGCTTGTTGAAGAAATGCTTGGGCTTAAAGAATATCTGATTAAAAAACGCCAATCAGAAAGAGAACTGCAAAACACTCGCGTGAACCTTGATAAAGCGAGAGTTTCTCTTGAAGAAATGATGCCCCATATTAAAATGCTGCATCATCAAGTTCAAAGGTATACAAAGCGGGATAAGTTTGCGACAGAGCTAAGTCAGCTAGAAAAAATCTTTTATGGTGCTAAAGTCAAAGAAATTGTAAACACGCTTTCTATTTTAGAGCCTAAAATTATTAATATTGATAAAGATATTTCTGTAAAAAGAAGAGAACTTGTTGCGTTAGAAAAAGACTTACGATTGTCAGAAACTTCAGAGCCGCAAGTTAAAAAGCAAATTGAAGAAATAAGAATAAGACGCAGAGAATTATTTAATGAGCGTCTTACAGCCACTCCTGCGGCTACTCCTACTCTTCATACATATAATGAGCCTGTAATTGCTAAAAACAAAAAAGACCCCGCGCTGATTATTCGCGAGATAAAAGAGCTTGCATCTTCCGTTATAGAAACAGTTTCTGTTGAAAGTTTACGCGATGCACTTAAAAAAATACTTACTCTTATTGATAGTTTAGAACAAAACACAATAAGCGAACCTATAAAAACCATTCCCCCCATTGCTCCGCTTATTGCTATAAATCCCGAGTTTACTGCAAAAATAGACGCTCTAAATAAGGCATTAGATGAGCTAGATATGGTAGAACGAAAATTAACAGCCGAAATAGACAGCTTTAATTCTATTTTTCGCCAAGCTATTAAAGCAGTTGAGGCTAAAAAAGATGAATTAGATGCGCTTGAAGATGAAAAAGCAAAAATTTCTTTTGAAAAAGAAAAGATAAAATATCGCGAGACGGAATTAAAACACCAACTCGCCGCAATAGATAAAACTTTTGCTGAGTTTGTTGATATGCCACAAACAGAAGAATGTGATTTTATTACAGTTGAACGACGGATATATCGGTTGAGAAACGAACTTGCCGCTATTGGCGAAGTAGATGAATCCATTATTAAAGAATCACAAGGGGCTGATGAAAGATATAATCTTGTTTCTGCGCAAATTAATGAATTAGAGCAAGCGTCCGTAGATTTAAAAACGCTTATTAAAGAATTAGATTATAAAATACATCACGAGTTTTCTGGCGCTTTAGGAAAAATCAATAAGGAATTATCAAATTTTGCCACGCTTATGTTTGGCGGTGGCAAAATAGTTTTAAAACTTGAAGAGCTTATGAATTCTTTTAGTGAATCTGCTCCAGTTGCGACAGAAACAGTGGCTCCAACATCAGAAGAAGACGAGCTAAGGCAGGGTATAGAAATAGAAGTTGCTTTACCTAAAAAACGCGTTAAAGGCCTTGAAACACTTTCTGGAGGAGAAAGAAGCCTTCTTGCTACAGCTGTTCTTTTTGGTCTTATATCTATTTCTCCTCCTCCGTTTATCATTCTTGATGAAGTAGATGCTGTTCTTGATGAGCGAAACGCTAGAAGATTTGGCGAGATACTTAATCGTTTTGATGGCAAAACTCAATTTATAGTTGTAACCCATAACAGAATCACAATGGAGTCAGCCGATGCCTTATACGGAGTAACGATGGGCGAGGATGGTTCGTCTAGACTTGTGTCATTGAGGCTTGCTTAAAATATAAGTGACAATAAGCAGTAGATAATTTGATAATTTGACACGAACACTGCTTTTTCATATAATTCTACTTACATTTATGTTATCTATCAGACTTCGTCGTATTGGAAAAAAGGGACACGCCTCTTTTAGAGTCGTGGTTGCTGAGGCGCGCTCAAAGCTTAAAAGTAAATTTGTAGAAGACCTTGGCTGGATTGATCCTCATACTAATAAATTTGAATTACAAAAAGAAAGGATTGCTTATTGGATGAGTAACGGTGCTAAGCCATCTACTACTGCTGCTGGCTATATTAAAAAATCAGGTATATAATTTATACACAGTAAAAGGTCGCAATAAATTCAAAAAACAACCGTACGCATGGATCAGCTAGCTGTTGACCAGCAATTTCTAGAGTTTCTTGTTAAATCTATCGTTGATCATCCAGAGGATGTCTCTGTTGTGAGGCAAATTGACGAAATGGGCGTTTTGCTTATTTTAAGAGTTAATCCTCAAGATATGGGCCAGGTTATCGGTCGAGAAGGAAGCACAGCAAAAGCCATTCGCTCTTTGCTTAGAATAGTTGGTGTTAAAAACAATGCTCGAATCAATCTAAAGATTGAAGAGCCCGTAGGATCGGAGCGCGTGAAGCCCAGTAAATCAGAAGAGGAGATATTATTATAATACTCATCACGCCTACTATATTCTCGCCCTTGATTATTTCTAAGAATTATTTATTCAGTCGCAAATTATATCGCGACATTCGCGGAAATATCAGGGGCGATTTTTATATTTAGATTTTTTGCAAAAAAATTTATATTAAAATAACAAAAGATTATCGCTATATGAAATTTGATATTATTACGATTTTTCCTGCAATTTTAGATTCTTATCTCAAAGAATCAATTATTAAGCGAGCAATAGATAAAAAAATAATTCGTATTAAGACCTGGGATTTACGAGATTTTTCAGTCGAGCGACATGCTAAAGTTGATGATCGTCCATATGGTGGAGGCCCTGGAATGGTTATTCAAGTCGCTCCCATTCACAAAGCAGTCAAAAAAATTAACGCACGAACAAAAGATAAAAACAAAACAAGAGTTATTTTATTTTCTGCTCGTGGTAAAAAGCTCGATGAAAAAATGATTTCTCGCCTTGTTAAATATGATAAGATTATCATGATTTGTGGGCGATATGAGGGGGTTGATGAGAGGGTAGCAAAATATATTGCTGATGAGGCCGTCTCTATCGGAGACTATGTTCTCGCCGGAGGAGAATTGCCAGCAATGGTACTTATTGAGGCAGTAAGTCGTCAAATACCTGGTTTTTTAGGAAAACTAGAGTCTTTGGAAACAATAAAAGGATCTTATCCAACATATACAAGGCCAGAGATATTTATTTCTAAAAAAGGAGAAAAGTGGTCTGTCCCAAAAGTTCTTCTTGAGGGAGATCATGTTAAAATTCAAAAATGGCGCGAGAAAAAAGGTCTTCAGCGTTGACAGTCAAGCCTCTGCAAGCTTATACTACAACAAATAGTAATTATGATTATAACTCAAGAAGAACTTAAAGACTCTCCTCGCGAAGAGGAATCATCTCTGATAAAAGAGAATAAAGTGGTTTTTACAGAAAACAGCCTTTCTGCCGAAGAAGTTTTATTACTACAAGAAATGGCAGAAGCGGGTATTTTGTATGGACTTGCTAAAAGCAAAACTCATCCAAAAATGAAGCCTTGGATTTTTACAACAAGGAGTGGCGTCGAAATAATTAATCTAGAAAATACTATCAAAGAGCTAAATAAAGCAATGGCTCTTATTAAATCAGTTTCAGCTACAGGCAAGCAAATTATTATTGTTGGGACATCTCCTTCTGCTAAATCTGTCGTGAGAGAATTAGGCACCGCGTTGAATCAGCCATTTGTAACCGAAAGATGGCTTGGTGGAACATTAACTAATTTTCGTATTATTGAAACAAGAATCAAGTATTATAATAAGCTCTCCATTGATAAAGAAAGCGGAGCCCTTAGTAAATATATAAAAAAAGAAAGAATCTTGCTTGAAAAGAAGCTTGAAAAAATGAAAATCTTTTTTGAAGGTATAGCAAACATGACTGCCTTGCCTGGAGCAATATTTATTCTTGATATTCATGCCAATAAAACAGCAGCAAGAGAAGCGCGTGCTATAGGAATTCCGATCATCGCACTTGTTAATACAGACACTGACCCAAGCATTGTTGATTATCCTATTCCTGCAAATAATAGACTAAGTTCAAGCATTAAGTGGATAGGGGAATATCTTAAAGATAGTTTGCAAAAAGCGCCTGCGATAGCCCCTTCGTTAGTAAAAAAAGAGTAATAAAAAAAGTCTCAGTAAAACAAATATTAATTTTAATGACTACAGACGATATTAAAAATTTAAGAGAAAAAACTGGCGCAGGAGTAATGGATGCAAAGCGCGCCCTTGAAGAGGCAGGCGGAGACGTCGCAAAAGCTATTCAAATTATTCAAGCAAAAGGATTAGTGAGGGCGGAAAAAAGAAACGAGCGAGCAACAGAAGCAGGGCTTATAGTGTCTTATATTCATAATGACCGCATTGGCGTTTTACTTGATATAAGATGTGAAACTGATTTTGTTGCGCGCACAGATGATTTTCGTGAGCTGGCTCGCAATGTAGCCATGCATATCGCCGCAATGAATTCGACAAATATCGAGATTTTATTTACTGAACCATTTATTAAAGACCAGAGCGTTAGTATTGAAAATTTAGTTAAAGGAGTTATCGCCAAGGTTGGCGAAAATATTCGGATAGAGAAGTTTTGCTATTATGCTCTATAGTTTTATTTTTGAAACCATAATTTTTTTAGGAATAGGCGTGATAATTTTTATTTTAGCACGAGCTCTTCCGCGTATTGAGGACGAAAATGCTCCACGCATTTCGCAAAAAAACAAATTCATAAGCGTTATTCAAGATATACCCTTAGATAAGATTGATGATGTAATTAAACTTGCTATTCATAAAGCGTTGCGCAAAACTAAGATATTAATCAGCAAAATAGATAATTTTATTGCGGAAAAAATGGAATCTACTCGCCCAACCTCAAACAAGAAAGATGGCACAGGGCTACCTATGTAGGGGGCTTGGCGAAAACCTATAAATTTGTTTTAATAATTGCGGACTTTAATAATTCGCACAGGTGGTAGAGTGGTCAATTACAACAGACTGTAAATCTGTCGCCTTCGGGCTACGCAGGTTCGAATCCTGCCCTGTGCACTGATTAAGAGAGATTTTAAAAAACTAGTTAGTTATTTATTTGTTTTTTACGATTTTTAATGTAATATTTTATAAGCAATATTATGTTTGCCACCTTAGCTCAGCGGCAGAGCAACACTTTTGTAAAGTGTGGGTCCTCGGTTCAAATCCGAGAGGTGGCTCTGGTTCTCTTGTAAATTTCACTAATTTGCGACAAAATAATAAAGCTTTGCCAAAGTAGTTCAGTGGTAGAACGCTTTCTTGGTAAGAAAGAGGTCGTGGGTCCGATTCCCACCTTTGGCTCAAAAATAAAATTGTGGGAATCGGACGCCGGACTGCAGATTTTTCAGCAGAAAAATCGAAGGAGGCGGGGCTTACGATCCGTTTTACGCGACGGCGTAAAACTGAATCGGAAGGATTCCCACCTTTGGCTCAAAAATAAAATTGTGGGAATCGGACGCCGGACTGAAGGTTATGATGGTAAGATAAAAAAAGAGCGTCATCTCCGCGTTCTTTTCTGTCATTCCCGCGGAAGCGGGAATCCAGGACCCGCTTCCGCAGAAGGCTTAAAAGTTTAAAAGCTCGCTGTGTGAGAAAGTTCAAAAGCATATTTTGTTTTTATTGTTATTAATCACACAGACTTGCAAATTTAACCAAATATGGCAAAATTAACTTTATATGCCAAAATCTAAATATTCTGAAAACTTAATTCGGCTTAAATGCTCTGAATGTGAGCGGGTAAATTATTATACTCGCAAGAACAAAAAGACAGTAGAAAGGAAAATTAATCTACAAAAATTTTGTTCAGCGTGTAAAAAGCACGTATCTCATAAAGAATCAGGAAAAAAATAAAAAAATAAATGCCCGCAGATACCCGCGGGCATTTGTAATTTAAAATAATGGGCGACGAATATATAAACTTAATAGATAAGCTAGTTATTTCTAAGCATATCAAATCTCCGGAAATTGAGCGGGTATTCCGAGAATATAATCGCGCGGAATTTTTGCCTGATGAGCAAAAACCTTTTGTTGGAGAAGATGCACCTTTACCCATAGGGCATAATCAAACTATTTCCCAGCCCTACACAGTCGCCTTTATTTTAGACCTTTTAGATATTCACAAAGGCAATAACATCTTAGATGTCGGCACTGGTTCTGGTTGGCAAGCAGCTTTACTTGCAGGACTTGTTGCCCCTGATGGTAAGGTTATTACAGTTGAACGCATTCAAGAGCTTGCTCACACAGCAAAAATTAATTTAGAAAAATTTGGCCTTATCACAAGTGGTGTTGTTACCGCAATTTGTGGCAATGCACTAGAAATTGACCCTGGTTGGCCAGTGTTTGACAGAATTGTCTCTGCCGCTGAATATGCTCCAACAACTGACGAAGGCATTCCTGAATCTTGGAAAAATGCTCTCGCAGTAGGAGGACGCATTGTTATGCCTGTTGCGGGCAGATTAATTGTCGCAGATAAAATATCTGGAACAGAGTTTGCGATAAAAGAATATCCTGGTTTTTCTTTTGTGCCTTTAATTCCTTAGTGTCTAATAAAAAATGGGACTCATGAATTACGACTAAAAAGTTTGACTTTTGGGCTCTTAACTTTTATGCTTTATTTAGCATCCGCAGAAGGCTGGGTTCTGATTAAATAGACTAATGTCGCAAGACGCCCTCCAGAGGACTTAAATAATTCTTCTTTGCTGCGGTTTCCGCAGTTTTTTATTTTTACGGAAACCTACAAGCGTAGCTGATGCCAAAAGGTCGAATAATAAAATAAAAGATAGACGCAATATGCTTACAAAAGAACAAAAGAAAAAAGTTATAACTAACGAAACAGACAATCTCAAAAACAGCAAATCAGTTGTTTTTATAGATTTCACTAAAGTTAAAGCAGGGGAGTTAAACTCTTTTAGAAAAACTATCCGCGAAGCGGGAGGCGAACTTAAAGTTATCAAAAAGAAACTTTTAAGAGTCGCAATGAGTCAAGCTGGTATAGATTTTAATCCAGAGATTTTTGAATCTCAAGTTGGAACTATTTTTTCCGATAATGAAATATTTGCCATAGCAGGACCAACACATAAATTCTCCGTTGCGAAAATATTAGGTGGATATGATATGGATGGCAAAAGATTCTTGCCTGCAGAAGAAGTTGTGATGCTTGGTAAATTGCCATCTAGAGAGGTTCTACTTGGTCAATTAGTTGGCATGCTAGCTTCCCCAATAAGGTCGCTTATGTTTGTGCTTAAAGAAAGGGCGTCGAAAATTACTTAATAAAAAATAAAACAAAACAAATGGAAAAATTTGCAGATATAATCTCAAAAATTGAAGGGTTATCCGTAGTAGAGCTTGCTGAACTCATAAAAGCTCTTGAAGAAAAATTTGGCGTTTCTGCTGCCGCTATGGCTGTTGCTGGAGCTGGTGCAGGGGCCGCTCCTGCCGAAGAAAAAGATTCTTGGAATGTTATGTTAAATGCCTCCGGAGAACAAAAAATTAATGTTATTAAAGTTGTTCGCGAAGCAACCGGTTTGGGCTTAAAAGAAGCTAAAGATATGGTTGATGGAGCTCCAAAGGTAATTAAAACTAACTTAAAGAAAGAAGAAGCCGAAGATCTTAAGAAAAAACTTATAGAAGCTGGCGCTACTGCAGAAATTCAATAAAAAATAATTTCATATTTTTTAACAAAAAACACTTCTTAATAGGAAGTGTTTTTTGTTATTTATAAACTTAGGATAATTATATTAATTGAATTAAAAAAACTTGGCTTGGTGGACGATGCAGGACTCGAACCTGCGGCCTTTGCAATGTGAATGCAACGCTCTAACCAGCTGAGCTAATCGTCCTTTTAAGATATAATAATATATCACAATCAGGTTTTCTACGAGCGGGTTTTTGTTTTGTAGGGATAAAGCGTAAAATAAAGTAAAATGGGACTTTTTGAAGAAGATAATCAAAAAATAGAACTAACGACTCCGCTCGCAGACAGAATGCGTCCAGAGCGACTTGAAGATTTTTTCGGTCAAGACAATATTGTTGGAGAAAAGAAAATACTAAGAGAAGCGATAGAGGGCGATGAAATTCCGTCTATAATTTTTTGGGGACCTCCTGGGTGTGGCAAAACAACGCTTGCAAAAATTATTGCTAAAATGACAAAAGCCGTTTTTGTTGAATTTTCAGCAACTACCGGGAACGTTAAAGAAGTTAGAGCGATAATTGCCGAAGCGGACGAACGCCTACGCACGCGTGGACGCAAAACTATATTTTTTATTGATGAAATACATCGGTTTAATAAATCTCAACAAGATTCTTTTCTGTCGTTTGTAGAAAAAGGAACAATTATTCTTATTGGTGCAACAACTGAAAATCCTTCATTTGAAGTAAACTCTGCGTTGCTTTCTCGTTGTCGAGTTTTTACGCTTTCCGCTTTAGATTCCTCCGATATTACAAAAATTATTGCGCGTGCCTTATCTCATAAAACAAAGGGCTTCGGCAATATGAAAATCACGATAAGCGATGCGAGTATCAATTTTTTAAGCAATATGGCGAATGGAGATGCGCGCTCGGCATTAAATGCTCTTGAGCTTGCTGTAAAATCAGTTAAGCCTGATAAAAAACAAGTTATTAAAATTGACTTAAACACGATTAAAGAATCCTTGCAGAAAAGTCATCTTTTATATGACCGTGCAGGAGAAGAACATTACAATATTATTTCGGCGTTGCATAAATCTATGCGTGGCTCTGACGCGGATGCAAGTCTTTATTGGCTCGGGCGTATGTTAGAAGCGGGGGAGGACCCTCTTTATATTGCGCGTCGTATTATCCGTTTTGCTTCGGAAGATATTGGTATCGCAAATCCGGCGGCGCTTACGCAGGCAGTTGCCGCTTACACGGCGTGTCAGTATATCGGTATGCCTGAGTGTGCTATAAATCTCGCTCAAGCGGTTGTTTATATGGCAAAGTGTCCCAAAAGCAACGCTCTTTATGTCGCGTATGGCGCCGTACAAACAGATATTAGAGAACTTCCAAATGAGCCAGTGCCACTTCACTTACGAAACGCTCCTACTAAATTAATGAAAGAGCTTAGCTGCGGAAAAGGATACAAATATAATCCAGATTTCAAAGGCAAGGTAAAGCAAAATTATTTACCAGATAAATTGATAGGCAAGAAATATTATTTAGAAATTCAAAATCTTTCGTTACGCGAGACCTCGCAAAGTGGGACAAAATCAAAGACCAAAAACGGACAACAGGCGACTAACGACAGACAACAAACAACTAACAACAACGAAAACCAAAATCTCTCGCTACGCGAGATCTGGCGTAGCCAGACAAACTAAAAGTTAAAAACAAGCTTCCATTATTTCCGCATTTATTCCGTCATTCCCGCGAAAGCAAGTATTTGTATTTTCTTAAACTTTTAAGCTTTTTTACTTTTATGCTTCTCGTACGGCGAGCTTTTGAGCTTTTAAATCCTCAAGTTTTCAAAACTTAAAACACTAAAAAATAAAAATTTCAAAGAAAAAGATTAATCGTTTATAATCACATTATGATTAGACTTGTTTTTGATATAGAAACTGTTGGTGAAGAAATCGCTCAAATGGACGAAATAACTCGCGCGTCTATTACTAAGCGTGCTCGCAAGGAAGCATTAGACGAAGAAGAGTTTAACATTATGGTAGATGATATAGAGTCTGGGTTTGCTCTTTCTCCTCTTACAGGACAAATAGTCGCGATTGGCGTATTAGATGCCGATTCTATGAGAGGAGCTGTATATTTTCAAACGCCGGGAGCTGAAATTAAAGAAACAGAAGAAAACGGCATTAAGCTTATACCGGCATCTGAAGCAGACATGCTTAATCGTTTTTGGGAAATTGCCAAAAATTCTTCAGAGTTTATTGGATTTAATAGTCGGGGATTTGATGCTCCTTTTTTGATTGCTCGTTCGGCGATAAATGGCATTCAGCCAACCGTAGACCTTATGTCAGACCGCTATGGTCGTTTTGGCGTTAAGCATACAGACCTTTATGACCAACTTTCTTTTTATGGGGCATCTCGTTTTGCACACGGAAGTTTGCATATGTGGTGTCGTGCACTTGGAATTAAAAGTCCTAAGGAGAGCGGAGTAAAAGGGGACGATGTAGGGAGTCTTTTTAGAGAAGGCAATTTTTTAGATATCGCGAAATATAATATGGGCGATATTATTGCTACTAAAGAACTTTATGATAAATGGACGCGCTATTTTCGGTTTTCTTGAAATATCGTGAGATAAATCTTAATATGCAAATATTATGGATATTTATATAATTGGTCACAAAAATCCCGATACGGATAGCGTAGCGGGAGCAATAGCACTCGCAGAAATTATGGGATACAAGCCTGCTATTTGTGGGCCTATTAATAGAGAAACATCTTTTGTTTTAGAACAGTTAGGCATAGAAGCTCCCGAAATTCTTACCAATATTGCTGGCAAAAAAGTTTTTCTTATTGACCACAACGAAAACACTCAAATAGCGGAAGGATGGGAAAATGCGGAAATTATTGGCGTTATAGACCATCACAAAATCAATTTTTCCTCCTCCGCACCTGTGTTTTTTCATACTGAAACATTGGGCTCTACTTGCTCCGTGATTGCTAAGACTTATATGAACGCTATTACAAATAATCCGCGTCTTGCGAAGATTCTTCTTGCAGGGATTCTTTCTGACACGATTATTTTTAAGTCGCCTACAACGACAGAGGAAGACAAAGATATTGCTAACGCACTTGCAAGAGTAGTAGGCGAATTAGACATTTTACAATTTGGCAAAGAAATAAAAACTGCTGGAGCAGATATCTCGGGCAAAACAGTAAAAGAAATTATCGGTACGGACTTTAAGGAATTTGACATGAGCGGACATAGAGTTGGTATTGGCCAAGTAGAATTGCCTGACCTTTCTTTAATTAAAGATATGGAACAAGCAATAATTGCCCAATTAGATGAAATTAAGACTGACGGCTATGAGCTAGTTATAATGGTAGCGACAGACATTATAGCTGAGGGAAGTAAACTATTTTTTGCAGGCGACCCAATAATTATCCAGAAGGCATTTGGCGTAGTGCCAGAAGGACACGCAATTTTTGTAAAAGGATTAATGTCTCGCAAAAAACAAATAGTTCCGCCACTTGAGGAAGCGTTTAGATAGATAATAGAAAAAACATAATTTTCAATTTCTAATTTATAATTTTCATTAAATTTCTAATTATTTAATTTCTAAACATAAAGATAAATTCCCGCTTCTGCGGGAATGATAAAGAAAGAAGCGAAAGCGGGGGCCTAGTTTTTTAAACTTTTCTGCTTTGAGACTTTCTCGCGAAGCGAGCTTTAAATCTTAAATCCTTGAAATTTATTGCAAAACGAGCTTAAACTTCTTGTATAGCAAAATATGATAAATTTTCAACTATTAAAACAATCTTCTAAAACAAACGCCCGTCTGGGCGTTCTTAAAACTTCGCACGGAGAAGTAGAAACTCCCTGTTTTGTTCCAGTTGCAACGCAAGCGACTATCAAAACTCTTTCTTCTGAAGAAATACTTTTGTCTGGTACGCAAATAATAATTTCAAACACTTTTCATTTACACCTAAAACCAGGGGAAAAGCTTGTAAAAGCGCATGGAGGCATACATAAGTTTGCTAATATCGGAATGCCTGTAATGACTGATTCGGGTGGATTTCAAGTATTTAGTCTTGGCTTTGGTCGTGACCACGGAGTAGGCAAGGTTGAAAAACAAAAGCCAGTAGAAATGATAGCTAAGGGAGCACAGCCGAAACTTTTAAAAATCACTGATGACGGAGTAGAATTCACCTCTTATGTTGACGGCAGTAAAATTTTTATGGGGCCAAAAGAATCTATTAAAATTCAGGAAAGCATAGGTGCGGATATTATATTTGTTTTTGACGAATGCACATCTCCTACGGCCACAGAAGAATACACGGCAGAGTCTTTGAAAAAAACTCATCGGTGGGCAGATATTTGTCTTAAAGTTCATAAAACAGACCAAGCACTATATGGCATAGTTCAAGGAGGAAAATATAAGAATTTACGGCAAGAAAGTGCAAGATTTATTGCTTCTCGTCCATTTGACGGGATTGGTATAGGAGGAGAGTTTGGTGGAGACAAACGCCAGATGGTTAAGATGATAAATTGGATTGTAAAGGAGTTGCCACAAAATAAACCACGTCACTTATTAGGCATTGGCTATCTTGAGGATATGGAAAAAATTATTATGGCTGGCGTAGATACTTTTGATTGCACGGTTCCTACTCACTATGCGCGTCACGGCAACGCTTTTACTTCTCGTGGAAAAGTTGATTTAACTAAAACTAAATATTTAGAAGGGAAAATATCTAAAGAACCACTAGATCCAGAGTGCAGTTGTTATGTTTGTCAAAATCACACAAAAGGATACCTTTCTCATCTTATTAAAGCACATGAAATACTCGGAATCAGACTTCTCTCATTCCATAATGTTTATTATTTTAATCATTTTGTTTCAAAAATAAGACAAAAAATTAAGAAGGGGATTATTTAGGATATATTTCTAATTTTTAATTTTGAATTTTGATTCAATTTTAAAATTAGAATTTTGAAATATTACTTCAGTGAAAAGATAGTCTTTATTTAAATATCAGTCGTTTGCGATTTGTTACTTATAATTTTGAATTTGTTTGTCTCGCTTTGCGAGATCCCGCACAGCGGGATAATTTGGTGCTTGTGATTTGTAATTTTAATTTTTGGTTTTATTGTTATCTGTGGATAACTTTATTTAAATCTAAAAAACGCCTGTAAAACAGCTTTTTATCAGCTCTAAAATGAGCTTGTGTGCTTTTTGACTTACATAAGACATAAAGATTATAATTTCAATACATAGTGGGGAAAAGTGGGGAAAAGTGTTGAAATATGTTTATAGGCGAATACCAACATAATATAGATCTTAAAGGCAGAGTTGCTGTGCCTGCTAAGTTTAGAAATAAATTAAGTGGTGGCGCTATTGTGACAAGGGGGCTAGATAAATGTCTTTTTCTTTTTTCCGCCGAAGAATGGGAAAGGCTTGCTCTAAAAATAATTAATCTTCCTTTAACGCAAGCTAACTCAAGAGCTTTTTCTCGCCTTATGCTTGCTGGAGCATCTGATTGCGAAATAGATGCTCAAGGAAGAATATTAATTCCTGATTATTTGCGTAAATATGCCAAGCTTGAAAAAGAAGTTGTTATTGCAGGCCTCTATAATAGAGCGGAAATTTGGGAAAGCGCTTGTTGGAATAAATATAAAACCGAAACTGAAGAAAGGTCAGAAGAAATAGCCGAAAGAATGAGCGAGCTCGGATTATGACTAAGGCCTCTACCATCAACACTCATGTTCCTGTAATGATGAAGGAGGTTTTAGATGCTCTCGCTCCTAAAAAAGGAGATTTTATAGTGGATGGCACATTTGGCGGAGGTGGACATGCTTTAGAAATTGCTCGTTATATTGCTCCCGGAGGCACGTTGCTTGGCATAGACCGAGATTCTTTTGTTATCAATAAAGCTGAAATAAATGTCCCTAGCGTTAAAACAATTATTGTTTGCGCGAACTACTCTTCTTTGCCAGAAATATTAAAAAATTATCATTTTCCGCTTGCCGACGGACTTCTTTTAGACCTTGGCTTTTCTTCTAATCAGCTTAGCGAAGGCAGAGGATTTTCTTTTCTAAAAGATGAGCCATTGCTTATGACTTATAGCGATGAAGATGAGCCGCTTTACAAAGCGCTTCGTCGATTAAATAAAGATGAGCTAAAAGATATTATTGCCGTATCAGGCGAAAGATATGCTCGCGTGATTGCCGAGGCTATTTGGAGTGCAGAAAGAAAAAATCCAATAGAAACAACCGGGGAGCTTGTGGAGATTATTAAAAAAGTTCTGCCGGCGCGTTATGAGCGAGGAAGAATACACCCTGCAACAAGAACATTCCTTGCTTTTCGTATATTTATCAATCAAGAGCTAGAGAGCTTAGAACGATTATTAGATTTTTTACCTCAAGTTTTAAAGCCTGGAGGAAGGATAGTAATAATAACTTTTCAATCACTTGAAGACAAAATAGTTAAAAATAAGTTTAGGCAAATGGCAAAAGAAAAAAAACTTTCTCTTATTACTAAAAAACCTATACTGCCTCAATTTTTAGAAATAAGAGCAAATCCTCGCTCTAGGTCGGCAAAATTAAGAGCAGCAATACAACTATAAATAACTTTTAATAAAAAAATGACAATCGTAAAACCTAATCATTATAAAAAAGATTCAAGTTGGAAATTAGTTTTTTCTCTTACTGGGGCAACGCTTGTCGCCACCATTATTGTTGGTGGCGTTATGTATTCTAGAATGGTAGGATTGCAACACGAGATATTGTCTTTGGAAAACACTATTAAAACAGAAAGAGCGACAAACGCAGAATTACAAAATACTTTATTTATGATGACTGATCCGCAAAGAATTGATATTATTGCTGCAGACAAAGGTCTTGTTGAAGAAAAAAATCCTAAATGGGTGTTCGCTTCATTTTAGTAGTAGTATTTTTTACCACCCTTTACGGATGGCTTGGTTTTCGTTTTTATAATATTCAAATTAGACAAGGAGATTTTTACTCTGCGCAAGCGGCTTCACAGATGCTTGGTCGTTCATTAGATCCAATAAGAGGAGATATTACAATGACAGATAAAGACGGATCTCCTGTCCCGCTTGCTATCACAAAAAATCATCCCTTTATATATGTTTCTCCTGAACAAATGGCGCGAGAAGAAGTAGATATTGGCCAAACTGCTACGCAACTTGAGCCAATAATTGGTATCCCTGCGGCAGATATTGTACAAAGAATTAATAAGCCCCGCGACCCCTTTGAAGAATTATTAAGGTCTGCTTCCGATGAGATTGTGTCTCAAATTAAAGAGTTAAATATTCCGGGAGTTTATATTGGCGAAAGAGCAAAAAGATATTATCCATATGGTGTTTTAGCCGCTCATATTCTGGGCTTTGTGGCAAATAACGAAGGACAATATGGAGTGGAAGTATATTTCAACGAAAAACTTTCCGGAGCTGCTGGCAGAATATCCGGGACTACTTTTATAGCCCCAGAGAGAGGGCAAGATATTCAGTTAACAATCAATCCCACAATTCAAGCGCGCGCTGAAAAAATACTTACCGATACAATAGATAAGTTTAACGCTAAAGGAGGCGTTGTTATTGTTTCTGAACCGCGTACTGGAGCTATTAAGGCTATGGCAGGAGCGCCTTCATTTGATCCGAATAATTTTGGCTCAGCTAAAATGTCTAGCTTTATTAATCCTGCCGTGCAAAAAGTTTACGAGCCTGGTTCAGTTTTTAAGCTTATTACAATGGCAGCAGCACTATCATCTGGAAGTGTTACGCCTGATACAACTTATATTGACCACGGAACTCTTACAAGAAACGGACGCATTATCAGAAATTGGAATCACAGAGCACACGGAGAGCTTACAATGAGAGGAGTAATAGAGCGGTCTATAAATACAGGTACAGTTTTTGCTGTAGAAAAAATGGGGAGAAAAACTTTTTTAAATTATCTTGAAAAGTTTGGATTTACAGCAGAAACTGGCATAAATCTTCCCGGAGAAGTTGTTGGCTCTATTCGTTCTTTAATAAACGGCAGAGATATTAATTTCGCGACTGCCTCATACGGACAAGGAATATCGGTAACGCCAATTAGAATGCTTACTGCTATTAACGCTATTGCAAATAACGGAATTATGATGCGACCGCGCATTACAACAGGAAAACCAGAAGTTTTAGGTAGACCTATTTCAGCAGAAGTCGCTACAACAATGACAGATATAATGGTGTCGTCAGTTCAAAGGAATATACTAGCAGATATTAAGGGGTATAGCGTGGCGGGTAAAACCGGCACAGCTACGATGCCCGATCTAGTAAGAGGTGGATATAAAGACGCTTATATTAACACTTATATTGGCTTTGCCCCTGCCTACAATCCAAGATTTTCTATTCTAATTAGAATAGACGAACCCGAAGGCAATCCTTTAGCTGGAGAGAGCGTTGTTCCTGCTTTTAGAGACCTTGCTGAATTTATATTATTGCATTATGGCATAGCTCCCGATAAGCTAGAATAATAGATAAAGATAAAATAAAAAAATGAAAAAAGCCCTTTCTTTTGTTCTTGCGTTTTTAGCACGAAAAATTATATCTAAGCATAAGCCAAAAATTATTGGCGTAACTGGTAGTTTTGGAAAAAGTTCCGTAAAAGAAACAATTTTTCATGTTCTACACACTAATGGCAAAAAAGTTAGAAGAAGTAGGGGAAGCTTTAATAACGAATTTGGCCTCCCTCTTGCTGTTATAGATGATTTTAATCATTCAGGGGGCGCAATATTTTATTTAAGTGCGATAATTAAGGGCTTAGTTGTGTGGCTACTTAAAAGCGAATATCCGCAAATTCTCGTTCTAGAATACGGAGC
>CAYGDC010000002.1:0-32624 GCA_964348605.1 uncultured Candidatus Saccharibacteria bacterium
GAGGGAATCCTTTTGCTGGTATGGGCAATATGCACGGAGCAAATTTTGATTTTAGCAGTTTTGATATGGGGGATTTATCAGGTATTTTTGAGGGCATCTTTGGAGGAATGGCAGACGTTGCTCGTCCAACCCAAAGGAAAGGCTCGGATATGGAAGCAATTGTGGAAATCACATTAGAAAAAGCCGTTAGCGGGGTTAAAATACCGATAGTTCTTAAAACATTTGTAAGTTGTGGCGCGTGCAAAGGCAAGGGACACGATCCTAAAAAAGGTTTTACAAAATGTCGCGCCTGCGGTGGATCTGGGGGGGTAAGAGAAACTAAAAGAACTATTTTAGGTTCGTTTTCCAGGGTATCAGTTTGCAAAGATTGTGATGGCGTAGGAGAGATTCCTGTTAGTCTTTGCAAGGAATGTGGAGGCAAAGGCAGAATTAAGGGAGAAAGAAAAATAGAAGTCGACATCCACCCAGGAGTAGTTGATGGACAGATTATTAAAATTAAAGAGATGAGCGAGGCGGGCGAAAAAGGAGCATCTGCCGGTGATTTATATGTGCGAGTGAGGATTTTACCCCACAAAGTCTTTATAAGGCATGGCGATGATCTAATTATTTCTAAAACAGTTAAGTTTTCCGATATTTTGCTCGGAAATCCAATCAGCGTACAAACTATTCGTGGCAAAGAAGCGCGAGTATCACCTGTGCCTGGAGCCAGCGTTCGCAAAGAAATAAGAATAAAAGGAGAAGGAGCTACCCCCAAAGGCGACTTAATTGTGATACTTGATATTCAAGTTCCTTCAAAAATAGACGAAAAAACAAAGAAAGCACTTGAAGAATTAAAAGGTGAGTGGTAGGATATTTTCGTGTCCCGCCCATAACTCAATGGTAGAGTAGTTGCCTTTTAAGCAAAAAGTTGGAGGTTCGAGTCCTCCTGGGCGGACTGGGCTTTAATCCCAAAATATATTTTAAAAAAACAATGAAAAATAAAATATTCTTCTTAATGCTTTTAATAGTTACTACCATTTCTTCTATTTTTTTTATTTTACCTTCTTCAGCCGGTGAAAAAATCGCAGAAATTATTCCTATTAAAATACCCAATCTTTTTCTCAATGAATTTTTGCCCTGGAGACTTGGCCTTGATCTTGTTGGAGGGACGGCCCTTGTTTATGATATTGACCTTACGGATGTCCCGCGAGAAAAAGTAGAGTCTGTAACAAACGGCTTAAGAGATGTTATCGAGCGAAGAATTGATCTTTATGGCGTTGCTGAACCAAGAGTGCGTATTATTACGCAAGGAGAAAGAAAACAACTTCTTGTGGAGCTTGCTGGCATAAACGATATCGGGGCAGCTGCTCAAGAAATAGGAGAGACTCCTTTTCTTGATTTCAAAGAAAACTGCACTACTACAGAAGATTCTTTTAATTGTGTTCCAACTGGCCTTTCTGGAAAGCATATTCAGCGCGCTTCAGTTGCTACTGACCAACTCGGAATTATTATGCCGGTCGTAAGTCTTGAGTTTAACGATGAAGGAGCTCAGTTATTTGAAGAAATCACAGCAAGAAATGTTGGACAGCAGGTGGCTATTTTTCTTGATGGCGTTCCGATAAGTGCCCCCGTTGTTCAAGAGAAAATCATTGGTGGTAATGCACAAATATCCGGAGAAGGTATTACCCTTGAATCAGCGCATGAGCTTGTAGAAAGATTTAATGCCGGCGCTCTTGCTGCGCCTATTCGACTTGCAAGTCAGCGCGCGGTTAATGCTACCGCTGCCACAGACTCTCTTTATCGCATCCTTCTTGCGGGAGTAATTAGTATTTTGCTTGTTATTATTTTTATAATCGCTGTTTATAAGAAAAACGGCATTATCGCTGGCGTTTCTCTTTTACTATATGTTATTTTTTCCCTCGCTATATTTAAGCTTATTCCTGGATTTACTTTAAGCCTTTCAGGCATTACTGGTTTTATTCTATCTATAGGCGCGGCACTTGACGCAAATATTCTTATTTTTGAGAGAACCAAAGAAGAATCCCGTCAAGGCGTTCGTGGCCTAGCTGCTATGGAATCCGGATTTAAATTTGCTTGGTCTTCTATTAGGGACTCAAATATCAGCACGATTCTCACCGCTCTTGTTCTTTTTTATTTTACCACAGGATTTGTGCAAGGATTTGCCTTAACTCTTCTTGTTGGTATTCTTATTAACCTTGCTATGACCTATATAGTTACTAGAAATTTATTAAAAATATTTCCAGGCAGGGCGACAAAATAAAAAAATAAATACAAAAAACAACAAAATGCAACTCAATATAATCGGAAATAAAAAATGGTTTCTTTCTCTCTCTGCTGTTTTTGTGGCTCTGTCTATTGCTGCTATCGCTATATTCGGATTTACTCCAGGGATTGATTTTACGAGTGGAACAATGTGGCAAGTTGCTATCCCAGATACTGACGAGCGCGCTGTTCGCGAATTTGCAGAAAATAATCTTAATCTTGATTCTCCCGTCATCTCTTATGACGCTCTCACAGAATCGTATGTTTTGATTTTTAGAGAGATTGCTGGAGTTGAGCATGTCGCCTTCAGAGAGTCTTTGCTTACTCGCTTTCCTCAAGCACAAGAACTTGATTTTGGAACGACCTCTCCCTCTGTTTCTGCCGAATTAACGAATAGAGCAATCTGGTTAGTTGCATTAGTTGTTGTCCTTATTTTGCTTTATGTTACTTACACTTTTTACAAAATATCGTGGCCTGTTAAATCATATAAATATGGATTTGTAACGCTTGTAGCGTTAGCTCACGATACTTTAATAGCAGCAGGATTTTTTGCTGTCATCGGTTATCTAAGGGGCATTCCTATGGATACCTATTTCATTGTTGCGCTTCTTACAGTTGCTGGCTTTTCTGTACAAGACACCATTGTTATTTTTGACCGTATTCGGGAAAAACTCTTAGGACAAAAAGGGAAAATTGATTTTTCAGAAATCGCAAACAAAAGCGTTAGCGAAGTCTTTATGAGGTCTCTTATTACCGCAGTAGGTGTAATGATTGCATTAATTGTAGTTGCTATTTTTGGTCCGCTGTCTATGAGATATTTTGCCCTTACTATGCTTGTTGGAATGTTTTTTGGCACTTATTCTTCTATTTTTGTTGCGGCGCCACTCCTCACTGTTTGGAATAATTTCGACAATAAGCGTCAAGCCAAATATAAGCAAGACAAGCCTTAAGTCGCATAAAATAATTTGACATAATCTATTTTTCACTGATATATTTATAAACGTGCCAACAATGAATCAACTCCTGAAGAAGGAGCGCAAAGTTTTATCTAAAAAGTCAAAATCACCCGCCATGGGTCGCTACTTTAATGTGCTTAAAAATAGATCGGTTTATTCCACTTCTCCTCAAAAAAAAGGAGTATGTTTGAAAGTGTTTACTACTACTCCCAAAAAACCAAACTCAGCCTTAAGAAAAGTAGCAAGAGTTCGTCTTACAAATGGCATGGAGGTTACTTCTTATATTCCTGGCGAACAGCACAATCTTCAAGAACACTCCGTTGTGCTTATCAGGGGAGGCAGAGTTAGAGATTTGCCAGGCGTTCGCTATCATGTTGTGCGAGGAGCGCTTGACACTGCTGGCGTTACTGGTCGCAAGCAACAAAGAAGCAAGTACGGAGCCAAAAAAGCAAAAACTTCAAAATAATAATAACAATGAGACGCAAGAAAAATTATAAAAGGGAACATGCTCCCGACATTAATTACAACAGTATAGCAATTAGCAGATTTATTAATTACCTAATGTATGACGGTAAAAAGTCTGTAGCTCAAAAAGATCTTTATGGCGCTTTCGCAGTTATAGAAAAAACTGGCAAAGTTCCACTTGAAATATTTGAGACCGCCTTGGATAATGTAAAACCTTTAATGGAGGTTGTTTCAAAAAGAGTTGGAGGAGCAAACTATCAAGTTCCGCGAGAAGTAAGACCAGAAAGACAATTTATGCTTGCTTCTAAATGGATCATTACTGCTGCAAGGTCTAAAAAGGGAAAACCAATTGCTAAAAAGCTTGCCGATGAGCTTATCGCCGCCGCAGGAAACGAAGGCGCCGCCATTAAGAAAAAACAAGACATTCATAGGATGGCTGAAGGCAACAGAGCTTTTGCTCATTTTGCGAATTAATTTTAATTAAATATGGAAAACAAGGTCTATGGCATAGAGAAGACTAGGAATATTGGTATTGTTGCTCATATTGATGCAGGTAAAACCACTACTTCCGAACGCATTCTCTTTTATACTGGCGTATCACATAAATTAGGAGAGGTCCACGAAGGAGAAGCTGTTATGGACTGGATGGACCAAGAGCGAGAGCGGGGGATAACTATCACTTCAGCCGCGACAACTTGTTTCTGGACCCCAACTTACAGAAATAAAGATAAATCTTACGAACATCGCATCAATTTAATTGATACCCCAGGACACATTGACTTTACAGTTGAGGTCAAAAGGTCTTTGCGTGTCTTAGATGGCGCAGTTGTTGTTTTTGACGGCGTGTCTGGAGTAGAGCCACAGTCTGAAACTAACTGGCGCTATGCTGATGAATATAAAGTTCCCAGACTTTGCTTTATCAATAAACTTGACCGTCTTGGAGCTTCTTTTGATAAAAGTTTTGAATCTATAAAGTCTCGCCTTACTCCAAATGCTATTGCTATTCAAGTCCCTATTGGTATTGAAGCTGATTTTGATGGCATCATAGACCTTCTTAAAATGAAAGCATATCGCTTTGAGGGCGACAGGGGAGAAAATATTGTTGAAATACCAATTCCCGAAAGCATGGAAGAAGAAGTTTTAGCAAAAAGAGCTATTTTAATGGAAAAAATAGTAGAAAACGATGAGCTAGCAATGAACGATTATCTTGAAGGAAAAGAAATTCCTTTAGAAACTCTTAAAAAGATGCTCCGAAAGTGTGTTCTTGACCTTACAATTATACCTGTGCTTTGCGGTAGTGCTTATAAAAATAAAGGAGTTCAGTTCGTTCTTGATGCTGTAATTGATTATTTGCCATCCCCAACTGACCTACCTCCTGTTAAGGGAAACGATTTAAAAACCGGAAATGATGTTTTGCGTTATCCAAGCGACACAGAACCCTTTGCCGCTCTTGCTTTTAAAGTTGCCACCGACCCATTTGTCGGAACACTAACTTTTATTCGTGTTTACAGCGGAGTCCTTTCTAAGGGAAGCTATATCTTGAATGCTACTAAAGATAATCAAGAGCGCGCTGGTCGCATATTACGAATGCATGCAAATTCTCGAGAAGAAGTTGATGAGCTTCGCGCTGGGCAAATTGGCGCTCTTGTTGGTCTTAAAAATACTACTACTGGCGATACTCTTTGTTCTCCTGACCAGTCAATTATTCTTGAGCGTATTAGTTTTCCAGAACCAGTTATTTCTCAGAAAATTTCTCCTGAATCTAAAGCTGACCAAGAAAAAATGGGAGTTGCTTTAAGGCGCCTATCAGATGAAGATCCAACTTTTAGAGTTACAGGCGACATTGAAACTGGCGAAACTATTATCGCTGGAATGGGGGAGCTGCATTTAGAAGTTTTAGTAGAAAGAATGAAACGGGAGTTCGGGGTAAACGCTACTGCTGGACGACCACAGGTTGCTTATAAAGAAACGATTACTAGCCTTGCATCAGCTGAAGGCAAATATATTAAACAATCTGGTGGTCGCGGACAATATGGTCACGTAAGACTCAAAATTGAGGCATTAGAAAGAGGAAAGGGGTTTGAGTTTATCGATGCTATTAAGGGAGGAGTTGTTCCTCGCGAATATATCCCTGCTGTTGAAAAAGGAGTAAAAGAATTTTTAAGCAAAGGTATTACTGCCGGTTTTCCTGTTGTGGATATTAAAGTTACTCTTTATGATGGGTCATATCATGACGTAGACTCTTCTGAAATCGCTTTCAAAATTGCTGCTTCTATGTGTATGCAAGAAGGGTGTAAAAATGCCAAGCCAGTTCTTTTAGAGCCAATCATGAAAGTTCAAGTTATTATTCCTGCTGAATATATAGGCGACATAACTGGAGATATTTCTTCCAAGAGAGGAAAAATTGAATCTATTGAAGACCGCACTAATTCAAAAGTTGTTGATTCCACTATTCCTCTTTCTGAAATGTTTGGATATGCGACCAAGCTTCGATCTATGACTCAAGGAAGAGGTGTCTTTACTATGGAATTTAATAATTATGAAATTGCTCCTAAAAATATAGAAGCAGCAATTATAGCGGGAAGAAAGTAAAAGATTAAAAAGATAGTTTTTTATCGGCGCCCTATCTAGTCTTCTAAAATCAATGATGACTATTTATAATTAAAATATGGAAATATTAACTCCTTTATTAGCTTTATTTTTAGGCATTACTACAGCCGTTTCTCTTCATACTTTTTATTTGTTTCCAGCAGTCTTTGCTTATTCTATTAGTGCTGGAAAACATCACAAACTTAGACCGCTTTTTATTGCAAGCGGTCATTTTTTAGCAATTATTCTAATTGGTTTTATTACTCTAGGAATTGGTCTTCTTATAGAAGACCATCTTATTTATTTTAAAATTCCAGCGACAATTTTTATTTTAATTGTTGGCTTATATTTAATATTTGTTAAAAAAGCTGACCCCTGTGGAGAAGCTTGTGGTTGCAAAAAAGATTCAGTAATTAATAAACTAAAATCAGACAGCTTATTTAAGTCATTTTTCTTTGGTTTTTCACTCGGGCTACTATGTATCGCTTGTCTTTTGCCAGTACTTGGCTCAATTATAGCGATGTTCGCTATTGTCGGTTACGGCACGATTATATTGATTTTGAGTTATGCCTTTGGACATGCTTTACCAATTTTGATTACTGCTTATCTTCCTTATTTTTCTGAAAAATTTGCAAAAGAAAAAATAGAAAAAAATATAATAATTTTAAGAAAAATAGCCGGCCTTATTCTAATTATTGTTAGCATTTATCTATTCTGGTATTTATTTATTTCCGACCATGATCATAAAGAAGACCATGAAGATAAGTATTATAGCCAACTTAATTATAGGGCTGAAAAGAATTATTAAAATTAACAGCATTGTAAATATCTAAGATAAACATTATTATATAATCTATGAAAAAAATAATTGCTACTGCTTCTGTGCCATTAGTAATCGGATTATTAATAGGCGCAGGCGCTTTTTATCTTATAGGTCCAAATATTGGGCAAGGAATTATCTCAATTGGAGAAGCTAGAGAAAGATTGCTTAGCGCTACTAGTCGATTATTGCCTCCAGAAACAAATGTTTCTATAACTGAAATTATCACAGAAAGGGGATTATATAAAATTACACTTAATATACAAGGACAAGAAGACGCACAAGGAGAAGAAGTGGATGTTTATCTAACTAAAAATGGATCATTTCTTTTATTACCACCAGAACGATTTATTGATTTAGACGCTTTCCTGGCTAACCTTACTCCAGCGGAAGAGGAAAGCGAGCAAGTATTTACCCCAGAACAATTGACTCAATTAACTGGATTAGCCCAGTGTTTAACTGAAAAAGGGGTTAGATTTTTTGGAACAGCGGAATGTCCGTGGTGCACTAGGCAAAAAGAGCTTTTTGGTCCAGCAACCGAATTTTTGCCTTACATTGAATGTTCTCCTAATGTTGCTACTGAACAGGAATTAACAATGTGTGAAGAGGCGGGAGTAAGGGGTGTTCCTGATTGGAGATTCCCAGGCCAAGAGCCTGTTACAGGAATGCAGTCTATTGAAAGAATAGCTGAGCTTTCAGGATGCGAGATATAAAGGATGGCAAGAATCAAACTCTCTTTAAGAAATACAAAAAATAATTTGACATTAAACTGTATTATCGCTTAAACTTTATCCAGTCGTAAAATTTTAATAAATAATAATTACATAATTAAATGGCAGAAAAATTTGAACGTTCAAAGCCTCACGTTAATGTTGGCACTATTGGTCATGTCGACCATGGTAAGACCACTTTAACCGCTGCTTTGACTCACGTCCTCTTCCTCAAGGGGCTTGCTAAAAAAGAGGAAAGAGTTGACCAGATAGACAACGCCCCTGAAGAAAAAGCTCGTGGTATCACGATTGCTTTGCATCACTCTGAATACGAATCAGAAAAACGTCACTATGCACACATAGACGCTCCTGGGCACGCTGACTATATCAAAAACATGATTACTGGCGCCGCTCAAATGGACGGAGCAGTTCTTGTTGTTTCCGCTGCTGATGGTCCAATGCCTCAAACAAGAGAACATATTCTTCTTGCAAAACAAGTAGGTGTTCCGTCCATCGTTGTTTTTCTTAATAAAACTGACATGGTTGATGACCCAGAGCTTGTTGATTTAGTTGAGGCTGAGATTAGAGAGCTTCTTTCTAAGTACCAATATCCTGGCGCAGAAACTCCTATTATTCGTGGATCAGCCCTTAAAGCATTAGAAACAACAAATCCTGACGATGAAGCTAATAAGCCTATTATGGAGCTTGTTAATGCTTTAGACAATTATATTGTTGAGCCAAAACGCGAAACCGAAAAGCCGTTTCTTATGCCAGTTGAAGACATCTTTACAATTGAAGGCAGAGGAACTGTTGTTACTGGGCGCATTGAGCGAGGCACGATTAAACTAAATGAAAACATAGAAATAGTTGGCTTACAGCCCACTCAGGCTACTGTTGTTACAGGTATTGAAATGTTCAATAAGCAACTTGATGAAGGACAAGCTGGAGATAATGCTGGACTTCTTTTAAGGGGCACTAAGAAAGAAAATATTCAACGCGGACAAGTTCTTGCAAAGCCTGGATCTGTTACTCCGCATACTGACTTTGAAGCTGAGGTATTATTGCTTAGCAAAGAAGAGGGTGGTCGTCACACTCCTATCTTTGGAGGATATAGGCCACAATTTTATATTCGTACCACTGACGTAACAGGAGAAGTTAAGCTTCCTGCTGGCACAGAAATGGCCATGCCTGGAGACACTGTTAAGGTCAATGTTGTTCTTATTTCTCCAACTGCGCTAGAAGAACAACAGCGCTTTGCTATTCGCGAAGGAGGAAAAACCGTTGGTGCAGGAGTCATCACTAAAATTAACAAATAATTAAACTATCTTGGACAAGCTGAGATTAAGGATAAAATCATACGACCAGCGACTAATAGATAATTCTTGTCGCCAAATAGTGGAGGTGCTAGATCGCTCTAGCGCTGACATTGTTGGACCGATTCCACTACCCACAGAATTTAGAAAATATACTGTAAACAGAGCATCGTTTGTTTACAAAGATAGTCGTGAGCAGTTTGAGCTGAGGGTTCATAAAAGAATTATTGATATCCTGAACCCCAATCAGCGTCTCATGGAATCTCTTTCTGACTTGAATCTCCCAGCAGGGGTAGACATAGAAGTAAAAATGGTATAATATGGAAAACATTGATGAGCTAAATACAGAAATAGCCTAAAAACAAAAAAGTAACCGAGGCTATCTCGGTTATTTTTTTGTAAAAGACTTTTATTACAATGACTAATCTAATTATCGGCCGCAAAATAAAAATGGATCAAATCTTTAAAGACACAGATGTTTTTCCTGTGACTTGGATTATGATTGATAAGCCAGAAAATTTAGATTTTGCAGAAGGTACTACTTTAAGCAAAGTAATTAGTGTTTCTAAAGGCAAGGGGTTTCAAGGAGTGGTCAAGCGACATGGATTTGCTGGAGGCCCTAAAACTCATGGTCAGAAGAATCGACATCGTGCCCCTGGATCCATAGGAGCTACTGCGCCACAGCGCGTTATTCCTGGAGTAAAAATGGCAGGCAGAATGGGAGGGGATCAAAAAACCCTAAAGCGCATAAAAGTCATTGAGTGGTCTGTCGAAAACAAAATGCTTGCTGTTCGTGGGTCTATTCCAGGCACTCGCGGCAGTAAAGTTAAAATTTATCTATAAATCCATGCTTACCGAACTTTACAACAATTTAGCTGAATCTATTGGAAAGATCGAGCTTCCAGACCGCATTTTTGCTGTTAAATGGAATCCTGACCTTATAAAGCAAGCGCTTGATGCACAGCTTGCTAATTCTCGAGTTGCGATTGCTCACACTAAGGGACGTGGAGAAGTGCGCGGTGGCGGTAAAAAGCCATGGAAACAAAAAGGAACAGGCAGAGCAAGACACGGCTCTATTCGTTCTCCAATTTGGAAAGGAGGAGGAGTCGCGCATGGACCAACCAATCAAAAAATATTTGCTGTAAAAATTAATAAAAAAATGAAACAAGCGGCAATTTTTAGCGCTCTTTCTAAAAAACTTACTGATGGCGAATTAAAAATTGTTGAATCCCTTGCTATCACTGAGCCAAAAACTAAGTTAGCAGCAAAAAATATTTATGTTTTTTCTAAAAATGCGTTAATTATTCCTGCAGCTTCCAATAAAAATATGTACAAGGCATCAGCTAATATCCCGAAAGTTAAGAGTATCAGCCCTAAATCTCTTAACGTTTACGATATTTTATGTTATAAAAATGTACTGCTTGAAAAAGAAGCAATTGAATCAATAAATAACCACTACCATGCCTCATAAAAATCCTATCAAAAAACTTCACATAACTGAAAAAGCTACTTTTTTAAAAAATAAAAACAAGTATACTTTTCAAGTCGATAGAAATATTAATAAAAGCGAAGTGAAAAAAATAATTGAGAAGGCACATAAAGTAAATATTATTTCAGTTAATACAGTACGCATTGGCAAGCTTAAAAAAGCAATAATTTCCTTAAAAGCGGGACAAATTATCAATGAAAAAGTTTAAACCAACAACTCCATCAAGAAGGCAAATGAGCTGTCCTGACTACAGCATTTTAAGTGGTGTTCGACCAGATAGAAAGCTCATGATGAGGATTAACCCAAAATCCGGCAGAAACCATTCTGGGCGAATTACTGTACGTCATCAAGGCGGAGGTAATAAAAAACTCTATCGATTAGTTGATTTTGTCACTGTTGATAAGCTTGATATTCCTGCAAAAATAGAAACCTTAGAATATGATCCTTACAGAACAGCTTTTATAATGAAATTAATTTATAAAGATGGTGAAAGAAGATATGCTCTTGCTCCTCATGGGGCTAAAGTAGGGGACTCAATATTTATAGGAGAGACCGCTCCGCTTAATCCTGGAAATAGAATGAGAATTAAAAATATTCCTGTTGGATTGTCTGTTTATAGCGTTGAAATTAATCCAGGCAAAGGCGGACAGATTGCTCGTTCAGCTGGCTCATCTGTAGAAGTGCAGGGGCACGACGGTGGCTTTACTCATCTTAAAATGAGCTCTGGTGAAGTTAGAAAAATTCTTTGGAATAATTTTGCTTCTATTGGACAAGTTTCTAATCCTGACTGGCGACATGTGAATATAGGCAAAGCCGGTCGTATGAGAGGTATGGGAGTTCGCCCAACTGTTCGTGGCTCTGCTATGAATCCCTGTGACCACCCATATGGTGGTGGTGAAGGACGCCAACCTCGAGGAACTAGAAAGCCCAAAACTCTTTGGGGTAAAGTTACCGGAGGAAGAAAAACCAGAGATAGAAAAAAGTGGTCGAGCTCCCTTATAATTAAAAGAAGAGTAAAGAAGAGTAAAAAATAAAAAAATATGGCAAGAAGCGCTAAAAAAGGACCGTATGTTGACCCAAAGCTTTTGAAAAAAACGCTTGTTTGGGATAAAAAAAATCCCATTAAAACATGGTCAAGATCTTCAGAAATTTCTCCCGAAATGGTAGGATGCATGTTTGCTGTTCATACTGGCAAGAGCTTTGTTGATGTTAGAGTCACAGAAGAAATGGTTGGACATAGACTTGGAGAATTTGCTCCCACAAAAAAGTTCGTACGTCACGGAGGCAAGGTTCAAAAAGAGGCAGAAAAAACTAGTGGAGCGAAAAAATAATTTTATTAAATGATTGAAATTAAAGCAAAATTAAATAAGCTAGATATTGCTCCAAGAAAAGTTAGGGCAATTATTCGTATAATTTCCGGCCTTCCAGTTGGAGAAGCAGAAGCTCAGCTTTTATTTAGAAAAGAACGAGCAACTCTTCCAATTATCAAGCTTTTAAAAAGCGTTGTTGCAAATGCCGAAAATCAAGGAATAGCTACAACTAATCTTTATGTTAAAAAAATATGGGCTGATGAGGGCCAAGTTATGAAACGCTGGCTTCCTCGCGCAAGAGGCATAGCTACCCCATTGCACAAAAAGTTTTCTCATGTAACTATTGTGCTTGGTGAAAATACTACAAAAAAGAGTCGTTTTACAATTTCTAAATCTTCTGTTGATAAAAAAACATCTAAGACATCTATTAATAAGCACAAAATTGATAAACGGACTAAAGTTGTTCAACCAACTGTAGTAGACCAAGAGGTGGCTTCCTTAATAAAGCCAGAAAAAACAAAAAAAGAAACCAAGGTTGAAAATGTCGGTAAGGTTAAAGCCGATAATGCAATTAAACGAATGTTTAGAAGAAAATCTATATAAATATTATGGGACATAAGATTAAACCTACTTCATTAAGGCTTGGAATATTAAAGGGATGGAACTCTCGTTGGATTGGCGACCGCGAACAAACTAGAAACTTTCTTGAAGAAGATATCCTTATTAGGAAAATTATTTCATCTAAATTATCTCAAGCAGGGATTGTTGATATTAATATAGAAAGAACAGTTAATGCTTATAAGGTTTTTATTAAAGCAGCTCGTCCGGGTATTATTATAGGTCGCGGAGGCAAAGGAGTGGAAGATCTAAATAAAGAAATTATTAAAGCAATCGTCAAATTAAGAAAGAAAAAGAAAATTAGCGAAACTTTACCCAATATTAATCTTAATGTTATAGAGCTACCAAGAGGAGATATTTCTGCAGTTGTCGTGGCTCACAATATAGCCTCTGATCTAGAGCGCAGGTTAAAATTTAGGAGAGTTATCAAAAAATATCTTGATGAAACAATGGCGACAAGAGGAGTAAAGGGTGTTAAAATAAAAGTTGGTGGCCGATTAGACGGAGCTGAAATTGCAAGAACCGAGTGGCTGGCTGCTGGTAGTCTTCCCTTAACAACTTTGCGCGCTGATATTGATTATGGTGAGGCGACTTCCTTGACTGCTTATGGAACCATTGGTATAAAGGTCTGGGTTTATAAAGGAGAAATTTTTAAATAAATCTCATGCTCATACCTAAAAAAGTAAAACATAGAAAGTGGCAAAAAGGACGCTCTTTAAATAGACTTATAGACACGCGTGGCTTAGAGCTAAGCTTTGGTTCTTATGGACTTCAATCTCTTGAGTCTGCGTGGATTACTTCCGCTCAAATTGAGGCTGCTAGGAAAGCGCTTACAAACTTTATTAAGAGAGAAGGCAAAGTTTGGATTCGCATTTTCCCAGATAAGCCAATTACCAAGAAACCGCCAGAGGTCACTATGGGCGCTGGAAAGGGGGCGGTAGACCATTATGTTTGCCCAGTCAAACCAGGTAGAATTATTTTTGAAATGGACGGAGTAAGCGAAGCTATAGCGCGAAGCGCTTTTCGTCTCGCTGGACACAAATTACCAGTAAAGACAAGAGTCTTAGTTAAATAAAATGGAAAAAAATATTACAAAAAAATCAAGAAGACTAGAGGGGGTAGTAGTGTCCGATAAAATGGATAAGACCGTTGTTGTTTCCGTACTTCGCGTTAGGGTCTCTGCTAAATATAAAAAACAGTTTAATTCTCATAAAAAATTTAAAGCGCATGACGAATTAAATATTTATCATATTGGAGACAAAGTCGTTATAGAAGAAACTAGGCCCCTATCAAAAGAAAAAAACTGGAGAGTTGTTGAAAAAATATCTTAAAAACCAATAACTATGATTCAAGAAAGATCTATATTAAAAGTAGCTGATAATTCAGGAGCAAAAACTATTCGTTGTTTTCGTATTCTTGGTGGTAGCCGTAAAAAATTTGCTCATATAGGAGATATCATTGTTGCTTCTGTACAAGTTGCTGAGCCAAGAAAGGGAATTAAGAAAAAAGATATTGTGAAAGCTGTTGTTGTACGGTCCAGAATGAATAATAGAAGGAAAGGAGGTCTTTATGTTCGCTTTGAAGATAACGCCGCTGTTATTTTAAATGCTAAAAAAGAACCTGTTGGCACTCGTATTTTTGGACCAATTCCTAGAGAATTAAAAGAGAAAGGTTATGAAAAAATTGTTTCGCTCGCTGCGGACATAGTTTAAATATTTTTATGAAAATCAAAAAAGGAGATAATGTAATGATTATGAAAGGTAAAGACCGCGGTAAAAGCGGTAAAATTACCTTAGTAAATCCTGAAAAAAGCAGGGTACTTATTCATGGATTAAATCAGGTTAAAAAATCAGTTCGTCCCCAAAAACAGGGCGAAAAAGGACAAATTATCTCTATATCTCTTCCCATATCTTGGAATAATGTTAAAGTTATTTGCCCTTCGTGCGCTAAGCCCTCACGAATAGGCTATTCTATCACGGGAGATAAAAAAACTAGAGTTTGTAAAAAATGCAAAGGAACGCTTTCATAAATAGCACATGCAAAAAAAAGAACAAAAATTAAATAATATTTCTAAGATTGTTGTATCAATCGGGCTTGGCAAGATGCGTCAACAAAATGCTCAATTTGAAGATAAGATTCTCCCTAATATTATATCAGAGCTTGCGGCCATTGTTGGCCAACGACCAGCAATTAGAAAGGCAAAAAAATCTGTTGCCGGCTTTAAGGTTAGGCAAGGTGAAGTTGTTGGCCTTGTAGCCACTTTGCGCGGTAAAAAGAAAAATGATTTTTTTATTAAATTAACTGAAATCGTATTGCCGCGCGTTAGAGATTTTCGTGGCATTGCAGAGAGCAAAGTAGATGCTAGTGGCAATCTTAATCTCGGCTTTAAAGATCAATTTGTTTTCCCAGAAGCTAGCCAAGAAGCATCAAAAGTTACTTTTGGTCTTGAGGTTACAATAGTCACAGAGGGCATGGATCGATCAAAGGCTATTGATTTTTTAAGGGAAAAAGGGATACCATCAATAATCACTTAATTATATGGCAAAAGAATCAGTAATAGCGCGAGCTAAAAAACAACCCAAATTCAGTGTACGTGCCGTTAATCGCTGTTTTAAATGTGGTCGTAAACGAGGCTATATTAGAGATTTTGGTTTATGCCGTATTTGCTTTCGCGAACTTGCCTCACAAGGCATGATCCCCGGCGTTAAAAAATCTTCTTGGTAATATATAAACATTCATATGTATATCAACATGCTCACTAGAATTAAAAATGCTGTTATGGCCGGAAAGCGGCGAATTAAAGTTCCTTTTGCCAAATTTGATTATAAAATAGCAGAAGCCCTTGTTCAGGCAGGATATTTAGAATCTGTCGAAAAGAAGGGCAGAAGTATTAAAAAAATTATTGATATTGTTATTAAATATGATGATGAAAAATCAAAAATTAATGATATTAAACTAATTAGTCGCCCATCACTCAGAACTTATAATGGATATAAAACCTTGCGTCGCTCAAAACAAGGTTATGGCGATTATTTTTTAACAACTCCACGTGGCATAATGACAGGATCAGAAGCTAGAAAATCTAAAACAGGCGGCGAAATTTTATTTGAAATTTGGTAATAATTGAAATATGTCTAAAATTGGTAAACAAATTATAAATATTCCTGAAAATGTTAAAGTTGAAATTCAAAACAACATCATTAAGTTTTCGGGAAACAACGGAATTCTTGAAGTTCCTATTCTTGCTGAGATATCTCCAAAATTAGAAAATAATATTCTTTCTTTTGATATTACCGCTGATAATAAGCAGGCTCGTTCTAACTGGGGCACGATGAGAGCTCTTT
Organism: uncultured Candidatus Saccharibacteria bacterium; assembly: GCA_964348605.1. Classification (GTDB taxonomy): domain Bacteria; phylum Patescibacteriota; class Minisyncoccia; order UBA6257; family Colwellbacteraceae; genus JALOAR01. Next base: position 15,877 of record CAYGDC010000002.1, read on the forward strand.
CTGCGAATGCTGTTTTAGGAGCTACGAAAGACTTTACTAAAGAACTTAAAATTGAAGGAGTGGGATATAAGGCTAGCGTTGATGGAAATGCAGTTGTTTTTAATGTCGGCTACTCTCATCCAGTTAAAATTAATCTTCCCGAAGGCGTTAAAGCAGTTGTTGAAAAAAATATTGTTAAAATTTCAGGAGCAAATAAAAGCTTTGTCGGAGAAGTTGCCGCGAAAATGAGAGCCGTAAGAAAACCAGAGCCATATAAGGGTACTGGCATCATGTATGTCGGAGAGATTATTAGAAGAAAATCCGGCAAAAAGGTTGCGGGAAGTGGTGAAGGAAAATAAGATATAAACACCCATATGAATAGAATCAAAAAAAATAACTTAAAAGTTAAAAAAAGAGCCTTACGCATAAGAGCAAAACTTTTTGGTACGGCTACACGACCAAGGCTTTCAATTTTTAGAAGTAATCGCTACACTTATGCTCAGGCTATTGATGATAGCTCAAAAAAGACTCTTGTCGCAGCGTCAACCAAAGAGCTCAAAATTAAAGCCAATAAATCGCTTCAAGCTTCATCGTTAGGAGAGGCAATAGCAGAAAAAGCAAAAAAAGCCGGTATTGAAGCTATGATTTTTGATAAAGGTCCATATAAATATCATGGCAGAATCAAAAAAGTCGCCGAAGCCTTGAGGGCGTCTGGAATTAAAATTTAAATACAATAATAATGGCGGAAGAAATACAAAAAACAAGCAATACTCAAATAATAAGCCCAACTAATACTAATGCTCGCGTGGCAACAGCAGGCGATGTTTCAACGAATAGGGGACGCGGATCATTTGGGCCCTCCACTCGCCGAGACGGCGAAAGAAGAGGTGGCGGTCGTCGTGGCGGCCCTCGTCAAGAAAAAGAAAGAGATGGTTTTAATGAGACCGTGCTTGATTTAAGACGCGTAACTCGCGTTGTAGCCGGAGGAAAGCGTTTTCGTTTTAGAGCAACTATTGTAATTGGAGATGGCAAAGGAACAGTTGCTGTTGGCGTTGCAAAAGGAGCTGATGTTCAGCAAGCAATACAAAAAGCTAAGTCCGCCGCGAAAAAATCTCTTATAACTTTCAAGATTATTAATAACACCATAGCTCATGAAGTCACAGCCAAGTTTTCTGCTGCTCAAGTTATGTTACGCCCAGCAAAAGAAGGGCACGGGCTTATGGCCGGAGGCGCAGTAAGGGCCGTGATGTCTCTTTCGGGCGTGAAAGATGTTACCGCTAAATGTTTAGGCGGGACAAAAAATAAACTCACAAATGCTATGGCAACTATAGAAGCTCTTAAGAAATTAAAAACCTCTAAATAAAAATGCAGTTACACGAATTACAACCAAATCATTACAATAAAGAAGCAAAAAGAATTGCTCGTGGAGGCAAGCGTGGTCGCACTTCTGGAAGAGGGCAAAAAGGTCAAAAATCTCGTTCAGGTAGAAAAATTCGTCCAGCAATTAGAGATTTTGTACAAAGACTACCGAAATTAAGAGGAAAGCATGGATAAATTATTAGAAATATTTAGGCATCCCGATATTAAGAAAAAAGTCTTAATTATTTTAGGCTTACTTGTTTTTTTTAGATTACTTGCGGCAATTCCTTTGCCAGGAGTTAATTTAGAGGCGCTAAGAAACCTTCTTGCTGCTAATAATTTTTTCGGTATTATGAATATCTTCTCTGGAGGAGCAATGGGAAACCTTTCCATCGCTCTATTAGGAGTCGGCCCTTATATCACGGCAACAATTATTTTACAGGTTTTAACTATGATATTTCCTCACCTCAAAGAGATATATCATGAAGATGGTGCCGCTGGAAGAGCTAAGTTTAATAGATTAGGAAGACTAATAACTGTTCCGCTTGCCATATTACAAACTTACGCACTATTAACTTTCCTCGTTACTCAACAAGTGTTTCCAGCCTTTAGTGTTTTAGATTTTTCTTTTTGGGTTAATGCGCTTACTGCCACAGCAGCATCTATGATTCTATTGTGGGTTGGGGAAATTATTGATGAGCAAAAATTTGGCAACGGTGTTTCTCTTATTATTTTTGCGGGCATTGTTGCTGGCTTTCCTATGGCGCTTGGCGGTGTTTACCTTCAATTAATCCAAGGACTTATGAGATGGGACGCCCTTATTATATTTGCCGTTTTTACGCTTGTGGTTATTGCTGGAGTAGTATTTGTAAATCAAGGAGAACATAAAGTAATTGTTTCTTATCCAAAGCGGATAAAGGGCAATAAGGTCTATGGCGGAGTTGAGTCTTATTTGCCTATCAGAGTAAATCAAGCAGGAGTTATTCCTATTATTTTTGCTATGGCGATGCTTTCTTTTCCGCAGATGATAGGGCAAATTATTATAAGCTTTGCTCCAGGATTTGGCACAGGCATAAACGAAGCAATTACTCGATTTATGACCAATCAATTTGCATACGGCATTCTCTATTTTTTGCTTGTTTTTCTCTTCACTTATTTTTATACAGCAGTGGTCTTCAATCCACAAGAAATATCTAAAAACTTGCAACGCTCTGGCGGATTTATTTCTGGCATTAGGCCAGGAGATCCGACTGCAAAACACCTAAGCTCTATTGTTAGTAAAATTACTCTTTTTGGAGCGCTTTTTTTAGGACTTATCGCTGTTCTTCCTATCGTAACACAAGCCTTAGTTAATCAAAATTTTGTAATTGGCGGCACAGCGCTTTTGATTGTTGTTTCTGTGGCTCTAGACTCCTGGAAACAAATTGACGCTCAACTTAAAATGCGCGAATACGAAATTGCGTAGAGACTTCAATTTGTATTTTATTTTTATTAAAACTTTTTTACTTTTAAGCTTTATCGCAAAACAGGCTTTAAGCTTTTAAGCTTCCCACGAAAGCGAGCTTTTGAAATAGTGACGAGAGAAATGCGATCTCTATAAAAGCGGTTCTCGCGTAGCGAAAAAATTTATGCTTTCAATCTTTAGTCTTTGCGTTTTGGTTTTCTTTGCATATAATTATTATATGCAAAAATATGCCATTATTTTTTATGGACCACCAGGAGCGGGCAAAGGAACGCAAGCAGATGGGGTCGCCCAGAAATATGGGTTTACTCATCTTGATTCAGGCAAGCATATTGAGAAAATAATTCATACTCCATCTTTACAAAAAAGTAGAATTATTCAAAAACAAAGAAAATTATTTTTATCTGGCAAGCTTACTGATCCTGCTTGGTTTGGTGCTGAAATCAAAAAATATATTAAAAAAATAGCTATTGAGGGGAAAAGCTTGATAATGAGTGGTAGTCCACGCACAATAGAAGAGGCCTTTGAATTAAAAGGTGGCGGTGTTGCAAACACACTTATTAAAAATTACGGATTAAAAAATATTCTTATTATATTTTTAAATATTCCAGTCGCAGAATCTGTTAAGAGAAATTCTAAGCGTGGACGAATTGGTCTCGATGAGCCAGCTATTATAAGAGTGAGGTGTTGTGAATATAAAAAAAGAACTTTGCCAGTTATCGCAGAAATGAAAAAATTAGGAATAAAAGTCGTAAAAATTAATGGCAATGCTCCTAAGGGGGTTATCGCACGCGCTGTTTTAAAAGAAATTAAATTATTTTTACAATGTCAAAAATCAAATCCGCAAGAGATATTGAATTGCTCGCGGTGTCGGGAAGCATCTTAAAATCTGTTTTAAATGAAACTGTTAAGGCCGCAAAACCAGGTGTTAAGCTATCTTTTCTTGATCGATTAGCAGCGGATCTAATCGCTTCTCATAACGCCAAGCCATCATTTTTAGGATATAGGCCAGAGGGAGCTAAAAAAACGTATCCCGCATCTATCACTACTTCGCTGGACAGTGTGGTTGTGCATGGCATACCAAATAATCAAACCCTACAAGAGGGATGCGTATTAAAAATTGATATAGGCGTTAACTATAAGGGTTATTTTACTGATTCGGCGCGAACAATTATTATTGGCAATAAAAAAACAAAAGCGATTAAAAAATTAATAAAAGCAACCGAAGAGGCTCTTTATGCTGGCATAGCAGAAGTCTCGCCAGGTAAAAGATTAGGAGACATTGGCTTTGCTATCTCTGCTGTCGCACAAAAGTATGGCGCTAATGTTATAGCAGGACTTGCAGGACATGGAGTTGGTTTTGCACCCCATGAAGATCCATTAGTTTTAAACATAGGTCGTAAAGGGTCAGGCATCCTTATCGAAGAAGGAATGGTGCTGGCGCTTGAGCCGATGTTCTCACTTGGCAGCTCAGCAGTTTTTGAGCTTCCTGATGGAAGCTTCAAAACTGTAGATAATGCTATTACTGCTCATTTTGAACATACGGTAGCGGCACTAAGCTCCGGCCCCAAAATCTTAACTGCTTAATTTGTATTATTACATTAATAGTCGCTTGTCGTTAGTTATATTTTTTTGACTTTTAGTCTTTGAATTTCTAATATGTAGTCATGTTTGTAAAACAAATTGGGATTGATCTCGGAACCACTAATACCGTTGTCTATACTCCCAGGAAAGGATTTGTTATCAATGAGCCAACAATAGTTGCTTTAAGTCTACCTAGTAATAAAGTTTTAGCTGTAGGCCACGAAGCCAAAGAAATGATAGGACGCACGCCAGGCGATATTTTAGCTTATCGTCCACTAAAAGATGGAGTCATCGCTGACTACTATATCACCAGAGCAATGCTCACTTATTTTATTAAGAAGGCATCTGGCAGATTTAATTTTTGGCGGCCAGATGTAGTTATTTCTGTGCCTGCAGGCATTACTCCCACTGAAAAAAGAGCTGTCTTAAATGCCGCTACTGAGGCAGGCGCAAAAAATTCTTATGTTGTCAGAGAGCCCTTGCTTGCTGCTTTAGGCGCTGGCATTCCGATTAATTCTTCGTCTGGCAATATGATTATTAATATCGGTGGCGGAACAAGTGAAGTCGCCGTTATTTCTCTCGGAAGCGTTGTTTGTTTTTCAAGTCTTCGAGTTGCTGGCAATAAGTTTGATGCTGCTATTATAGAATATGTTAAAAAGAAACATTCTTTAGCAATTGGTGAGCAAACTGCTGAAGCCGCTAAAATTGCCGCTGGCTCAGCACTGCCTTTAAAAAATAAAATTGAATTTGAAATAAGAGGAAGAGATTTAATTAAAGGACTTCCTAAAGATGTTGTTATTACCTCAAATGAAATTGCGGAAGCCCTAAACCCCCTACTTTTAGATGTTGCCGCTTCTGTTCAAAATGTATTTAACGAAACCCCTCCTGAGCTTGTAGCAGACATTATGGAAAAAGGACTAATTGTTTCAGGCGGTGGCGCAAACCTAAGAAGCATAGACGAATTCTTTAATAGGATATTAGGCGTAGAGTCTTACATTGCAGAAGACCCTCTTCTCTGTGTTGCAAAAGGCTCTGGCGCGATCTTAAATCATCTTGATGCTTATAAAAAAACTCTTCTTAATAAAAATAATTAATGCTTTTAGGCCGAGATAAAGAAAGTAAAATAATAAAGCGGCTAAAAGAAAACAATCTTTTAGCGGGGAGTTTTATTTTTTTTGGCGAATCACAAGTTGGAAAATTTACTTTTGCGGATGAACTTACTCGTGAATTAGAAGGCAATCCTTTTGTTTGTCAAGAAAGACTAATTATCTGTTCTGGTGAGTCTAAAATTGGTATTGACGCGATAAGAGAAATGAAACTTTTTCTTCGCAAGCGTCCAGCCATGTCAGCTTTTCGCTCAGTTATTATCAAAGACGCGCACAAAATGACTTCCGAAGCACAAAACGCCGCCTTAAAAATAGTAGAAGAGCCCCCTCCTTACGCTTTAATAATCTTTATTGCTCGAGGAATTGATAGTATTTTGCCAACTCTATCATCACGATTAAGAAGACTTTATTTTCCGCGCGTTCCAAAACATGATATGATATCTTGGCTTATAGCAAGCCATAATATTTCTGAAAAAGAAGCGGAGAACATTGCAGAAATTTCTTTTGGCGCTCCAGGCTTTGCTCTTCAAGTTATAAAAGAAATGAGTGCAAAAAAAACAAAGTCTGTTACCATCCCTAAAAAATTTAACTCGACAGAAGAATATGACGAATTTATAAAAAAATATCTTATAAAGCTATATCATGACAAAAATAAAAATTCAGTTATCTTAAAAAAAGTGCTAAGAATAATAGAGTTATCATCAAAATTCAATACTAATAAAAAACTTCAAATACAGTCGGTTTTTAATTTTTAATTAATCAAAAAACACTATGGACCCATTAAAAGAAATATCTATAAAAATGGATGAAATAATTACTTTTGTGAAAGATGAGTTTTCTAAAATTCGCACAAATAGGCCAACAACTCGGTTAGTAGAGCATATTAAAGTTTCGTACATGAGTACTGAAGTGCAGCTCATTCATATCGCGACTCTAAGCATTAGTCCTCCGCGAGATATTATTGTTTCTCCTTGGGACAAAAGCGCAATACCAGCGATTACTAAATCAATTGAAGAAGCGGGCATAGGCCTTGGTATTTCGGCTGATAGCAGTGGGGTACGACTTACAATGCCAGAGCTTACTGGAGAAAGAAAGCAAGAGTTAATTAAGCTTATTAAAATCATCGCTGAAGAAAACAGAATTAAGATGCGAGCAGAGCGTAATAAAATTGTGAAAGAGCTAGAATCTTTGCCTGAAGATCAAAAATTTAGGGGAAAAAATAATCTTCAGAAGCTCGTAGATGATTTTAATGATCAGATTGATAATTTAATAGAAGTAAAGATTACAGAGATAGAATCTTAAAAAAACATGGAATTTATCTTCACAGCGACACTTGTCATTATTTTCTTTGCTATTTTAATCTTAGGTCACGAAATCGGCCATTTTATGGCCGCAAAATTTCTTAACTTTGAAGTTCAGGAGCTTGGCTTTGGCTTACCGCCAAAAATTTTTGGACGTAAATGGCGAGGTACGGAATACTCTCTAAATGCTATTCCTTTTGGTGGGTTTGTAAGGGTGCCTGCGCTTGATTATTCAACAGAAGAATCTTTCACAATTCCTTTATGGAAAAAGGCGATCGTTTTTACTTCGGGAGTTTTTATGAATTTTATTATCGCATGGGCGGTCTTTTCAATTATCTTTATGATTGGTGCCCCCAAAGGAGTGTATGTAAGCGCTATAATAGACAATTCCCCAGCACAAATTGCCGGAATAGAGGCGGGTGATAAGTTAATTGATTTCCAGTATCTCGCTCCGCTTATAAATATGATAGGAAATACTGAGCCTGGAAATTCGCTTACTCTTCGCGTAGAGCGTCAAAGAAAAATTTTAAATATCGCGGTGACTCCAATTATGGACGAAGGAGTCAGTCGCATAGGAGTAGAGCTTATGGAAACTGGCTTTCCTAAAGAAGGATTTTTACAAAGCCTTAGATCAGGTATAGAGACTACTTGGTCTTTTATTGTAAAAATTCTCGAGGCGCTTATAGCAATGCTACGCTATCGTAATTTTGATAATGCTGCTGGCCCAATAGAGGTCTTTGTTGCTATTCAAGTTACAGAAGATATGGGAATTATCTATTTTTTACAACTTTTAGGAGTGGTTTCGTTAAATCTTATGATAATCAATCTTTTGCCCTTGCCTGCGCTTGATGGGGGACACATGCTAATTCTGTTGGTTGAAAAAATCAGAAGAAAACCGATTAATAAACAATTGATTTTACGGATAAACTCTCTATTTTATTCCCTTTTGTTGCTTTTAATGTTTATTGTTACAATAAGGGGCATAATCAGGCTTTTTTAAATATTTGCTATCTATGAAACAAAGTTTATTTTTTGTCAAAACTCTTAGAGAAGGCCCTCAAGGAGAAGAATCACTAAACGCTAAATTACTAATTCGCGCTGGATTTATACATAAGATTATGGCAGGAGTATATGCTTTTTTACCTCTCGGCCTTCGCGTTATGAATAAAATAGAATCTATTATTCGTAAAGAGATGGAATTAGTTGGTGGGCAAGAATTACTTATGAGCTCTCTCCAGCCAAAAGCAGATTGGGTAAAAACTAATCGATGGGATAACTTAGATGTGCTTTTTCGGTTTACAAGTCATTATTCTCAAAACGAATACGTATTAGGTCCCACTCACGAAGAAGAGGTGGTGCCTATTTTAAAGCAACATATTTTTTCATATCGTGATTTACCGGCTTATGTTTTTCAGTTTCAAAATAAGTTTCGTGATGAAAAAAGAGCTAAGTCTGGGCTTTTGCGTGGCAGAGAATTTTTAATGAAAGATTTTTATTCTTTCCACGCCGATGAAACTGATTTAGACAATTATTACGATGTTATGGCCGGTGCTTATAAACGTGTTTTTGATGCTCTCGGCATTGGAGATAAAACATATTTTACTTTTGCCTCCGGCGGGACTTTTTCTAAATATTCGCATGAATTTCAAATGATCGCCCCATCTGGAGAAGACACTATTCATGTTTGCGATAAGTGTAATATAGCTATCAATGAAGAGGTGCTTGAAAACATGAACAATGCCTGCCCAGAATGCTTATCAAAAGAATTAAAAATTGAGAAAGCGATTGAAGTTGGTAATATTTTTAAATTAAAAGATAAATATTCTGCTCCATTTGAGCTTCAATTTAAGGACGTAGGTGGTGCAACAAAAAATGTTCTTATGGGTTGTTATGGTATAGGCGTTAGCCGTCTTATGGGAACGATTGTTGAAGCATCATGCGACGCTAAAGGCATTATTTGGCCCGAAGCGGTCGCACCTTTTCGCTATCATCTTTTAGAACAAAACTCAGGCGAAGCAAAACAAATTTATGAAAAAATGATAGAAGACAAGCATGAAGTGCTATATGATGATCGCAAGATAGGGCTAGGGGAAAAATTTGCCGATGCCGACCTCATGGGAATACCTACAAGACTTCTCGTTAGCTCTAAAACAGCAGGAAAAATTGAGGCCAAGAAAAGAAAAGAAGAAAAAACAGAAATTATAAACTATGAAAATATTTCAAAATTTTAATCACAGTATTGGCGTTGATTTAGGAACAGTAAACACGCTCATATATTTGAAAGGTAAGGGCATATTAGTAAACGAGCCAACCGTAATTGCCGTAAATAATAAAACTGATCAGATTATAGCCATTGGAGATGAGGCCAAAAAAATGCTTGATCGCACCCCACGTCATATAAATATAGTGCGTCCCATTGTAAGCGGAGTTGTTTCTGACTTTGAAATGGCAACAGAAATAATGAAATTTCATTTAAAAAATCTAGATGATAGCGTTTTTAATCGCTGTGGCCTTGCTGTTTTGGGCATACCGACAAATCTAACCGAAGTTGAAAGAAAATCAGCAGAAGATGTTCTAATATCAGCAGGGGCATCAAGAGTTTATCTTGTTGAAGAACCAATTGCTGCCGCGCTTGGGTCTAGGCTTTCAATAGAAGATCCCTCCGCTAATATGATTATTGATATTGGTGGAGGTACTACTGAGCTTGCCATTATTTCAATTGGAGGAACCGTCGTATCAAATAGCTTAAAAATTGCCGGCGAAAAATTTAACGAAGATATAATCAGATTTATTAAAGATGAGTTCCAGCTTGCAATAGGCGAACCAACTGCCGAAGAAATTAAGATAAGAATTGGTTCGGCTATGCCGATTGAAGAAAAGCTTGAAATAGCGGTACGTGGTCGAGACTTAGGCACTGGTTTACCGAAGGAGATAGTTGTTAAAAACTCATATGTGCGACTTGCTGTTGCTAAATCTTTGCGGATTATAACAGATGCTGTAAAAAACCTTATAGAAGGTGCACCCCCCGAGCTTGTGGGGGATATTTTAGACAAAGGCATATATATTTGTGGAGGAGGCAGTCTTTTACGTGGCTTTGATAAATATATTGAGAAAGAAACGACTGTTAAGACAAATTTAATAGAGGATTCTCAAACTTGCGTCATTAGAGGACTTGGCATTATTGTTGAAGATTTTGCAAGATATGAGAAACTTTTAAATAGCCAATCAAGACCAAAAGAAATAAGCTTATAAAAATATGCAAAAATGGTTGTTAATGCTTTTAATAATTGCTAGTATTTACATCGTTTTTTCAGGTGAGTTTTTTATAGAGGCCAAGGGAGCCATCTTTTCTTCTATGCAAGGTGGCTTGACGCATGAAAATGAACTGAGTTATATTCGCGAAAAAAATCAACAACTTGAAATAGAGATCCTAAATCTTAGAAAAGGAAACCTATTAGCTGATAATGAAAAAGGGATTAGCGCTAAAGTTTTTTCTCTATATCCGTTCGCGGATCGCTCAAAAATAATTGTAAACGCCGGAAAAGAACAGGGCGTAGAAATTGGCTCTACTGTAAAAAGCGGAAATATTTTAATAGGAAAAGTGATAGGAACAGCGAGAAGAACTAGCGTTGTTCAGACTATTTTTGATGCTCAATTTGAAATTCCTGTGCGAATAGGTGAGGCCGAGATAGATGCTTTATACACTGGGGGAATGCGCCCTAAGTTACGCATTATTGACGCCAATGATCCCCCTCAATATGGAGAAATTGTTGTCTCTGCTTCGCCTGAATTACCGTATGGACTAGGAATAGGCAAAATACTTTATGTTTCAGAAGGAGTAATGAAAGAAGCGATTATTGAGCCATTTTTAGAAATAAAAAAAATTAGAAATGTATTTATCTCTTCTTTTTAATTTAGGAAGCATCATTTTTCTCATTGCGCTCATTAGTGTGTCTGCAACAAAAAATTTTTTTATTAAAGGGATAATTATTCTTGTTGCGACGCTTTTAACAAAGTTTCGCCCAATGATTGATGTTGAAAATATCGCCTTTTTATTTTCTTTAGTATTTGGAACAATTTTGCAGGAAAAATTACCATTTACTAGAAACATTAATATTTTATTATCGATTATTATCGCGCTTATTGTTTTTAATACATATCTATGGTTCACATAAAAAATCCAAAAAAAAGAGAAGTTTCTTTTGATGAAGTAACCGCCGATGTCCTAGGGCACAAGAGCATGAGTTATCGCGAGCGCCCATTAAGCAGTTTTATTTTTTTTATAAGTGTTACTATATTTATTTTTTTTGCAATTATTGTTCTTTTCCGAATTATTTATTTAGGTGGCATAAAAGGAGATTTTTATCGCGTGCGAGCGAGCTCTAATGTTAATAGAATTACTACTGTTATCGCAGACCGTGGTTTTATTACTGATAGATATGGGCAAAACATAGTCGCTAATATTCCGGTTTTAAGCCTAAGACTTCGTCCAGCAGAACTTGTTAAATATGAAGAAAAAAACGCAGTTAAATCTGTGCTTGCTAATTTTGGCATCACGGAGAAAGATTTTAATGAAATCCTTGCTGAATATAATTTAGAAAAAAGCGATGAGATAGTTCTTAAAAGAGAAGTTTCTAAAGCAGACGCTATTGCTGTAGAGGGATCAGGATTAAAATCTATATATATCGTAAAAAATACAAAACGCGCAGTAACGCCTGAATTTTCTCACATTGTGGGGCATGTTGGTTTTCCTACTAGAGACATGGTGCGAGAAAGAGGATTTTCATCTTTAGATGTTGTTGGCAAGAATAATTTAGAAGCGATTTTTGATGAAGTCTTAAGGGGCGTTAATGGGCGAACAGTTGCTTATCGTGATGTAAGAGGAAATCCTTTTGGTGCTGAAACTTTTAGCGAGCCTCGCTCTGGAGATAATTTAACAACAACAATTGATGCCGAATTACAAAGATTTTTTTATGAACGCTTAAATAAAGCTCTTAATAAAGATAATCCTGGAGGAGTAGGTATAGTGATGAGCCCTCTAAACGGTGAGGTTTTAAGCCTAGTTAGTCTTCCTGGATTTGATTCTACTAATCTCACTGAAGCATTAAATGACAGAGCAAGGCCATTGTTTAATAGAGCAGTTTCTGGTTTTTATAGTCCTGGCTCAACTATAAAACCTATTGTAGCAGTCGCCGCTCTTAAAGAAGGAATCATAAGAGATAATGAAGAAGTCCTTTCAACCGGCTATCTTGAAATACCCAATAGATATAATCCAGATAGTCCTGCAAGGTTTGTCGATTGGCGACCGCACGGATGGGTAGATGTTTATTCTGCCATTGCCCGATCTTCTAATATTTTCTTTTATGCTGTTTCTGGAGGGTTGCCACATAACACTCATTTATTTAGGGGACGCTCCAATATGTCATCTGGGCTTGGTATTGCGCGACTTAGGCAATATTATGATATTTTTGGCCTTGGAGAAAGAACAGGCATCGCGCTCTCTTCAGAGTCCGCTGGGATTCTTCCTTCTCCAGAAGATAAAAAAAGAAGAACAGGCGATGATTGGATGTTGGGGGATACCTACAATACTTCTATTGGTCAGGGATATATGCTCGTAACACCAATCAGCTTAATAAACTCTATCGCCGCGATTTTTAATGGAGGCATTCTTTATAAACCAAACCTCATTTTAGGCAATAAGCCAGAAAAGCTTTCTGAGTTTACCCATCTTGCAAGTGAGCTCAATAAATCTAAAGAAGGCATGAAAGATGCTGTCCGCGAGCCATATGGAACCGCGACAATGTTAAATCGTCTTCCTTTTGAGATTGGTGGCAAAACAGGAAGCGCGCAAGTTACCCCAACACAAACCAATGCTTTTTTTGCGGGATGTGGACCTATGCCGCTTCAATCTGAAAATTATGCGCCAATTTGCGTGCTTGTTGTTGTTGAACATGCTGTGGCGGGAGCGCTCAACGCTGTGCCAGTAGCATACGATGTTTTTAGATGGTATTATGACAATAGAATAAATATTAATAATGAAAACGAATAATAAACTCATAGTGATGAACTGGAAATGCAATCCTCGCTCTACTACGGAGGCATCTTCTCTCGCTGTTGCATCTGATAAAAAAGGAGTCATTATTTGTCCTCCAGCGGTTTTTTTACATTCTGTCGCACAAAAACTTAAAGAAGCGTCTCTTGGCGCACAAAACGGATTTTGGGAGGAGGGAGCATACACTGGCGAATATTCTTTTCATCAGCTTAAAAGCATTGGTGTTAAGTACGCAATAATTGGACATTCAGAGAGAAGGCTTTTGTTTAGCGAAGACTCTCAAGTTATTTCTAAAAAAATTACTTCCGCACTCGCAGTAAATATTTCGCCAATTTTCTGTGTTGGCGAAAAGAAAAGAACAAGTATTTCTAATGCTATAAAAACCGTTATAGCAGAACTAAATAATTCGCTTATTGGGGTTCCAAAAGAAAAGATTGGAAAAATAATTTTAGCTTACGAACCAATTTGGGCAATAGGAACAGGAAAAAATGCCTCCTTAGCTGAAGTTTTGCCTATAATGTCCGCGATAAAAAAATATATGATGGACTTATCAGGCAAAAAAATAAAAGTTATTTACGGAGGCTCGGTAAATCCAGAAAATGTAATGGAGTATGTTATAAATCCGTTTATTGACGGCGTTCTTGTTGGAGGAGCAAGCACAGACAAACAAAAAAGCGTAGCAATTATTGATAAGATTAGAAATATATAACGAAAAAGGGGTAGGCGATGGGCAATAGGCAAAAATGTCATTCCCTCGAAATCGGGAACCCAGAGTTTTTTAAACTTTTAAACCTTGAAACTTTTAAGCTTCCTGCGTAGCGGGCCTTAAACTTTTAAGTCTTCTTCCGCGAAGCAGGGCCTGGACTTGCTTGCAAAGCAAGCTTTTCTTTAATTTGATTAATGGTGTCTTGAAAATTTTCTACTCGTTTTTTTAGATTTTTTTCTAGATTTGAATTAAGTTCAACCGCTTTAATTTGAGTATCAATTGAGCTTATAAAATAATCAAAAATTTTCTTTTCATAATCTGATGGCGGTTTATCAGCTGAAGAGATAAATGCCTGAACTCCTTTTCGGACATGTTCTGGTGATAGGGCTAGATAAAAAATAGGTATATTTTGAATAGCTCGACTTGGCACGATTTGTCCATTCTTAATAGCTAAAGCATATTTTAAGAAAATACCGCCTTTATTGTTTTTATGTAAGACTTGCGATTTTTTAGCTTCAAATCTTGCTCCCTTAATCTCTCCAACTTCATCTAATGCGCAAACGAGGTTCCCGTTTAGGCGGTCAATAATTACATTATCAGCTCCGTTTTTAATATCATCAAATCTAGAAGCGCGTGTAGTTACAAAGTTATCAGGCAAAAATTTATTAAAAATACCTGTTTTTAACATCTCTAATTGCTCGCCTAATCGTTGTTCCGGAGTTATTTTTTTAGTATCAACCAAAGACTCAATTCTCGAAACCTCCTGTTTATCTCGCTCAATTTCCTTAACATCATATATGTCACTAAATTCATCCATTTCAATGCGACAATTATCTCGCACAGGAATTCCTTCTTGTTTTAGCTCTTTTGCCACTAATCTCAAAAGCTCTTTTAGCGTTCTGGCGTCTTCTTCTGCTTTTTGATGCTCAATCGCTTTATCTTCTTTATGCAAAAGAGCTGTTTCTGGTTTTGTAAACATTTTATTGAATAATTTTTATTATTTCAGCTTAACATATTTTTCTTTATCAAAGCTAATTTTAATAAAAACTTTTTTAAAGTTATCTTCTATAAGATTGTTAGGCAAATCTAGGGCATTTGACAAAAGTATTTTAATATGCTACTATCTTGTTAGTTGTTTGACAATTTTTTTATATATCAAAGAAAAGAAAGGAGGGGTACACATGAGTACCCCAAAGCCGCCAACCCCACCAGCCCCAGTCCCAACTCCAGCCACAGTTCCAACTCCAGCCCCCAATAGTAGCAGCTGGTGGATGCGAGGACTAGTTGTCCTCGCAGTGGTAGCCATTCTCGTGCTTGTAGCACAAGAATGGCTAGGCACGCAAGTAGAACTTGCGCGCCTACAGGAGAGAGCTGTGTGGCTTGAGAAAGCCACACAGCCAGCTCCACCGCCGCCTGCCCCTGCGCCTGCTGCGCCGGCTCCTAGGCCGGCACCCCGCCCTGCTGCGCCTGCGCCCGCACCAACACCAGTTGTGGTGGTGGTGCCTGCGCCCGCGCCGGCCCCTGCGCCTGTGCCAGCACCGCCGGCCTCCGTTCCTGCACCTGCTCCGGCACTGGCTCCAGCGCCCGCACCGGTGCCCCTCCAGATTGTCTCGTCCCTCAGGGAGGAGACCGCACTGGGAGCCAGATGGCTCTTGGTGCAGGTCTCCCTCCTCGGGGATTCCAGCGAAGTAATTCGCTGGACCCTGGAGGTGAACGGGGTGCCCCAACCCTGGGGACCCCGTTATGGAACAGAGACTCTCTGGGAGGTGCGATTAGAGCACCCGCCCAGAGGGACAAACATAGTCCCGCTCGTGCAGTTACGAGACGGGACCATCGTCAGGGGACTGATAATCACAGTTCCCTGACCCTCACGCCCCTCTCCTTATAGGAAGGGGCTTTTTTATTTTATTTGACAATAATATATTTATATGTTAGACTAGCATCATTATGAAAATACTCACAAAAATATCTATAGTCGGTGTAAGTGCTTTTATGTTGCTTGGTTTTGCTCCAGGAGCTTTAGCCACTGCTCCTTCAGCTATCACAAGCGATGCAGTAAGCATCACTAGTTCATCTGCTACTTTCCGTGGCTCTGTTGACCCAAATGGTCTTACTACAGTTTTTTGGTTTGAATATGGTATCGGTAGCTTTACTCATCAAACCTCATCTTCTTCTGCTGGCGCAGGAAGTGATTTTAGTTCTTTTTCAAGCCCAGTCTCTGGTCTTTCTCCTAACACTACTTATACTTTCCGCATCGTTGCGAGCAATAGCACTGGCATTAATCGTGGAAATACACAAAACTTCACTACCTTATCTTCGGTTGGCCAGCAACCCACAACAACTTTTAGAGTACAACTATCAGCTAGTCCCCGTGATATTAATCAAGGAGAATCCGCTACTCTTAGTTGGGGGTCATCTATGGCTACTGGTTGCACAATTATAACTTCGGTAGGGACAGGACTAGGCGCAGTAGAGCCAAATGGCACAAGAATAGTTCGCCCAACTACCACAACTAGATATACACTTTCATGCAGGCATATAGATGGCTCTGCTAATATTATAAATTCTGAAGCAGTAGTGACTGTAGCGCCTCAATCAACTATCATTGCTCCTGTTGTTGTTTTACCCTCTGCCATCACAAATAGTCCAACACATGTTTCTACTTCATCTGCAAGCTTTCACGGATCTGTAAATCCAAACGGCCTCTTTACTACCTACTGGTTTGAATATGGTATTGGTAACTTTGTTAATCAAACTCCATCATTTTCCGCTGGCTCTGGCACTAGTTTTATTTCTGGAACATATATAGCGTCAGGCCTTTCTCCCAACACTACTTATGTTTTTCGCATCGTTGCAAGCAATAGTGCAGGTATCCAGCGTGGAAACACACAGAGCTTTACTACTTTGTCTTTAGCTGCTCCATTGCCTCCACCGCCACCTGCGCCAACTCCTGTTCTGCCCGCAGCCATTACAAACGACGCAGTAAATATCACTAGCTCATCTGTTACTTTCCGTGGCTCTGTTGATCCAAATAGTTTTACTACTACCTACTGGTTTGAATATGGTATTGGTAACTTCACTCATCAAACCTCATCTTCTTCTGCTGGTTCCGGAACACACTTTGTTTCTGTTACAGATTCAGTCTCAGGCCTTTCTCCCAACACTACTTATGTTTTTCGCATCGTTGCAAGCAATAGTG
>CAYGDC010000002.1:32724-34495 GCA_964348605.1 uncultured Candidatus Saccharibacteria bacterium
GAAACACACAGAGCTTTACTACTTTGTCTTTAGCTGCTCCATTGCCTCCACCGCCTATTTCTACAAGAAGAGCACCAGATGTAACCATCTCTCATGCTGACCACATAACGGAGCACTCTGTTGTATTTAGAGGACATGTTAATCCGAACAATGACAGAACTACTTATTGGTTTGAGTATGGTACTTGGAGCGGTAATTTAAACTTACAATCACCGCGTTGGTCCATTAACGATTTTATTGGAAATACAGCTGTTTCTGCTTCAGTTCATAATTTATCTGCAAACACTACTTATTATTACAGATTAGTTGCGCATAATTCTCATGGCACTACTCATAGTCAGATTTGGAGCTTTACTACACATGATGGAAGAAGGCATCATCGTGTTCCTCCTTTTATCCGCACTATAAGCGCTACTGGAATAAGCTCTAATTCTGCTATCTTAAATGCTGAAGTAACTACCAATAACGCCGATACTGATGTTTGGTTTGAATATGGTTATACTGGCCAAGCTCTAAATCGTTCATCTATAGCCTCTACAATAAGAGCAAATGATTTTTCTAGAGCTATCGCTATTGATGTAAGAGGACTTTCTGCGAATACTCGTTATACATTCCGCGCTGTTGCAAGAAACGCTCGCGGGACTGTTCGCGGAGAGACTATTTCGTTTGCAACTCACGGGGCAATAATTATAGCGCATCGAGACGCACCACGGGTTACAACTGTAGGAGTTTCTAATGTAAGACCAAATGCTGTCGTTCTCCAAGGCAGAATAGATCCAGGAACGAGAACCGCAACTATGTGGTTTGAATACGGAACCTCCGCTTTTGACCTTAGATGGAGATCAACCAGCATTACCGTTCCCGCACATATTGGGTTTAGAGATTATTCCATTACTCTTTCCGGACTCTCCGCGAATACTCTTTATTTCTATCGAGCAGTTGCTCAAAACGCTCATGGCACAGGTCACGGTGAAGTAAGATTCTTTACCACTACTAGTACAAGAAGAGCCCCTGTTGCGCGAGATCCTGCTCCTGAGCCTAGGGTTGAGATTTGTCCTGTCGCAATAAATAATGAAACTAATGTATTTCTTGATCCTTCGGTTAGTAGCTTAGAAGTAAGGGGAGGAGAAACCATTCATTATGTTCTAACCTATCGTAATGCTTCCAGAGGTAGAATCACCAATGCATCTATTAGAGTCTTTTTGCCTTTCGAATCCGAGTATGTTGATTCAAGCATTCAGCCATCTTCAAGAACAGGCAATAATCTTGTTTTTGATATTGGCGACATTGAAAGGGGACACCAAGGAGCCATTACCATTAAAGTGAGAGCTAAAGAAGATGCTCTTGTTGGTGGAAGCCTTATATTTAATTCAACCCTTGAATTCACCGATGTACAAAATCAATTCCAAGCGGTTAATTCTCATATTGTTATAACAGTGATAGAATCCTATGCTGGCTTTCTTGCTTCACTTAACGCACTCGCTAAATCTATTTCTGGTAGCTGGTTATTCTTATTACTATTTATAATAATGTTTATCTCTTTTGTTTATCTGCTTGTTACAAGAAGAAGAGATAACTCCGTTATAGTACAGGGATAAGCGCATTAATAAATAGTTATGTACTAAAAAACACGAACTTTGTAAAAGGCTATAGGCCTTACAAAGTTCGTGTTTTTTTAAATAAGCTATATTCATTTCTTATTGACTAATTTATTTGTCTACTGCTAATATATATTGGTATTAAAGTTATGCAAATAATTGACTAAATAGAT
>CAYGDC010000003.1:0-28871 GCA_964348605.1 uncultured Candidatus Saccharibacteria bacterium
TTTCTGAAGTTACTTCATCTTTGAATAAGTCTGCCATTTTAGCGTCATACGAAACAACAAGCACTCTTCTTAAATAATGAATAAGGTCTTTTGTAAGTTGCGAAAGATTGTATCCTTCTTCGTTAATATGTGCGAGCGCTTCTAGCGAGCCAGGTAAATCTTTATTGATAATTTTATCAGCGAGGGCTTCGGCTTTAGTGGCGCCAGCTTTTCCTAATATTCGTTCCGCATCCGCAAGAGTAACTTCGTTATCCTCCATCGCGACTACTTGTTCAAAAAGAGATTCTGCGTCTCTAAAACTACCTTCCGCTGCTGAAGCTATAACCTCTATCGCTTCATCGCTTATTTTAATTCCCTCTGTTTTAGCTATCATTGCGAGTTTTTCCGTTATTCTTGCGATAGGGATTCGTTTAAAAGAAAACCTTTGAGTTCTTGAAACTATTGTTGCTGGAAGTTTGTCGTATTCGGTAGTGGCAAGAATAAACATCACATGCGCGGGCGGTTCTTCAAGTATTTTTAGTAAAGCGTTAAATGCTTCTTTCGTAAGTTGGTGTGCTTCATCAATGATAAAAACTTTACGAGCAGAATAACTAGGAGTAAATCTTGCTCCCTCTTTTAGTTCTCTTATTTCATCTATGCCTCTATTTGAGGCAGCGTCTATTTCAATTACATCAAATGACCTTCCTGCGTCTATTTCTGTGCAGCGCGCACACTCATTGCATGGCTCTCCTACTTGTTGAAAATCTAAGTCTGAATTTCTTTTTTCGCAATTTGCAAGTTTTGCGAGTATTCTTGCTACGCTTGTTTTTCCACAGCCTCTTGGGCCATAAAAAAGATAGGCATGCGACAATTTTCCTGCCTTGGCAGCGTTTTGAATTACATTAGAGATAGATTCTTGTCCCGCTATCTCTGATATTTTGCGCGGGCGGTACCGCCTATATATTGCGAAGACCACTTTAGTTTCTTGATTATAGCACTAAAAGCGTATAAAATAAAACAAGTTTTAGCACTTAATATGTCCAAGGGGGCAAAAGTTAAAAATTATTAAATAATGGCTATTTTGAAAAATATATTAAGAGCTAAGGTGCCGCTTATTATCGTTATTTTTTGCCTTACTTTACTTATTGTCGGATGTGTTGTTGTATGTCCTCTTTTTAGAAAAGAATCTAATAATTTTCTACCTTTTCTTGGCGATACATCTCTTTATCCAACAGAGTTTCAATTCAAACCAGCGCCTGCCTTTGGTGATTTTGATTTTTTTACTGAAGCTAAAAATACTCTTATTAAAAATGAATCAGATTTTATTGAAGCGAATCTATCTGATATGATAATTCGCGTTTATTCAAAAGGAATATTAGCATACGAAGCGCCTATTCTTACAAAAGGAAGAGAGGGCTCTTGGTGGGAAACACCAGCTGGAATATATCAGGTAGATACGAAAATTAGAAATCATTTTTCCCGTCTCGCTAATGTATACTTGCCCTGGAGCTTGCCTTTTCACGGTAATTTTTTTATTCACGGTTGGCCATATTATCCAGGAGGGGCGCCAGTTGCAACCGAATTTTCTGGAGGATGCATTAGGCTTTCTAATGAATCTGCGAGAAGAGTATATGATTTAGCCCGCGTAGGAATGCCCATTATTGTTTTTGAAGAAAGTTTTGCTAAAGATGATTTTATGTATCACCCTAATTTACCAGAGCTTTCTGCAAACGCCTATTTAGTGGCTGATTTGCGCAATAATTATATTTTACTTGAATATAATCGCGATGAGGTTCTACCCGTTGCTTCAATTACCAAATTGATGACTGCTCTTGTTACTATTGGGCACATTAGGCTTGAAAATAATATTCGTATTTCACAAGAAGACTTAATACAAACATCGCGACCCCGCCTTAGGGCTGACTCTTCTGTTTCTGCTTATAATCTACTTTTTCCTCTTTTGTTAGAATCGTCTAATGAAGCAGCTGAGGCCCTTGCGCGCCGCTTGGGACGCAACCAATTTATTTCGTTAATGAATCAAAAAGCGCGTGCGATTGGCATGAATGAATCGCAATTTGTTGACCCCTCGGGAATCAGTGGAGAAAATAAATCAAGTGCTTCAAATTTATTTAATTTAGCTAAATATCTTTATAATAATAGGCAGTTTGTTTTAATAATGTCTGCTGGAAGAATAGCAGACTCTATCTATGGAGAACCTATATTCCCTAATTTAGGAAATTTTAATCTTTTTGGGGAGAATTTATCCTTTATTGGTGGCAAAACTGGTAAAACAAATATTGCTAAAGAAACTTTTCTGGGTATATTTAGAATAGAGCTTGCTGGCGAAGAGCGTCCAATAGCTATTATTATTTTAGGCTCTGACGATAATCGCGCTGACGCGGAAAAAATCTTAAGTTGGCTAACATTCCAATATTAATAATTCAAAACCTGTGGATTTAAATTAAAAACGATAAATGTCTTACGAAATTGAAGCAAATGGTTTTACGGGCCCGCTCTATAAACTACTTGAGTTAATAGAAGAAAAAAAATACGAAATTACCGAAGTTAATCTTGCAAAAATTACTGGTGATTTTTTAGAGTATCTTAAAGTCGTGGAAAGCAAAGAACCTCGTTTTTTAGCGAACTTTATCGCTATCGCCACTAAGTTAATTCTTATAAAATCTAAATCTTTAGTCCCTAACCTTATTTTAACCCCGGAAGAAGAGGAGGGAATTAAAGACCTTCAAGATCGCCTAAATCTCTATAAAGCTCTAAAGACAGCCGAAGAAAATTTTATCGCACTTTGGTCAGCGAATAAGATATCTTTTATTAAAAATCCTTCACTTATAGAACTAAATCCTGTTTTTATTGCTTCCTCAGAAATTAATTGCAACTCTCTTCTTGTCGCTTTAGCAAAGACTCAATCCTCTATTGTTACTTTAAAAACTCAATATGAAAATTATGAAGCTGTTAATTTTGAAGACTATGTTTCAGAATTAATTGCAAGAATTAATCAAAATATTTCTAGATTTGATTCTGTCACTGAAAATAAAAATAAAAAAGAAATAATTATTCTTTTTCTAGCGCTTTTACATCTTTTGAAGGATAATAAGATATTCGTAGACCAAAAGTCGACATTTTCTGAAATAATGATTACTGCAAAATAAATAATGAACGATATTCACGCAAAAATTGAAGCAGTGCTTTTCGCAACAAGCTCGCCAATTAGTATTTCAAAAATTGCTAGTATTCTTGCTGAAGAAGAGGAAGCGGTTAGAAACGCCATTATGACTCTCAAAGAAAAATATAGCTCTTCTTTAAGCGGCATTCATATTATTGAACACGAAAATGGACTTCTGCTAGTGACAAAGCCTGAAATCGCTCCAATAATTGCGCAACTTATTAAAACAGAAACTCACGAAAACCTGACTCCCGCTACTCTTGAAACTTTATCTCTCGTCGCATATCTTGGTCCTATTGCCAAATCCTCGCTAGAATATATAAGAGGAGTTAACTCAAGTTTTATTTTGAGAAATCTTCTAATAAGAGGACTTATAGAGCGCATTCCTAATCCTAAAAAACCTAATGCCTATCTTTATCGACCGACTGCTGATCTAATAAGGCATTTAGGAATTACAAGCAAAGAAGATCTCCCTGATTTTGTTAAATATCAAGAACTTAAAGAAAATATAGAAAATGAATAAACCCGCAAAAATAAAAATTTTAATTATCACGCTTGTATTTTTATTAATTAGTTTTTCTATAAAAATTAGTTTTACAAACTATGCTTCAACGCAACAAGCAGAAAATAATAATCTTATTGTTACTGCGAGTATGCTTAATGCTCTTTCGTTTCCAGATAATTCAGCTATGTTAAGCGTTCCAGAAATTCCGGGCATCAAAAAACCAAAAGTTCCCGAAGCTCTTACTGCTCAAGCAAGTATTGTCGTTAATCTTTCTTCTGGAGAAGAAATTTTTGCATTACGAGAACAAGCTAGGTGGCCAATGGCATCTATTGTTAAGCTAATGGGCTCTATTGTGACTCTAGAAAATATGGACCGAGAGCAAAAAATAATTATTTCTCCCGCTGCTATTGAAGCCGTAGGAACTGCGGGCAGATTTACAGCAGGGGACTCATACTCCGTTATAGATCTTGTTTCTGCGATGATGGTTGTTTCTTCAAATGATGCCGCTATTGCACTCGCTGAAAATATGCCCGCTGGCCAGTTTGTCTATTTAATGAACAGCAAAGCAGATGAAATCGGTATGAATGATACTCGTTTTTATGAGCCTACAGGCCTTTCTTCATTAAATCAAAGCACAGCTGATGATTTAGCGATTTTTATAAGATATGCCTGGAATACTTTCCCAGAACTTTTAACTCTTTCTGCAAGAGAGTCCGTTGTTATTAGAGAGCTTAATTTAAATCAAAATATTCGCCTAACCAACATTAATTCTCTCGCTACAAGAAATGATTTTTTAGGAGGAAAGACTGGCACCACTCTAGACGCAAATCAAAATCTTATTGCTGTTTTCTCAATTGCTAAAGAAAATATCGCTATCATTATTCTCGGAGCTGATGATAGAATTAAAGAAACGGAAAAAATAATATATCATATTAACAATGCTTCTAACACAAGTTATTAAAATACTTGCCGTTATGACAACGGCTTTTTTCATCGCCATAGTGCTTACTCCGCTTGTTTTTAAACTTCTTCAAAAATACGGAGTAAAGAAACAAATTAGAGACGCTTCTTCCGCGCCAGTTATGGCCTCTCTTCATGCTAAAAAATCAGGCACACCGACTATGGGAGGTATTATTATATGGGGATCTGTTCTTATCACCGCTACTATAATGTGGTTTGCAAGCCACATTCTAGGTGGTATCTATGCTCATCTTAATTTTATAGATCGAGCAGAAACCTACCTGCCCCTCATTGCCATGATTATTGCAGCACTTGTTGGCCTCGCAGACGATGTACTTGGTGTTTTACGCATAGGTCCAAAAGGGGGAGGGCTTCCTATGAGAGGTAAATTATTGCTTTATGCATTTATTGGCGCGATTGGCGCATGGTGGTTTTATTCGCCACACTACTTAGATTGGCACGTATTAAATATCCCTTTTATTGGTCTTATTGATATTGGAGCTTGGTACATTCCTGTTTTTATTTTTATTATTATCGCAAGCGCTTTTTCTGCGAATGAAACTGATGGATTAGATGGGCTTTTAGGCGGTGTTTCAATTTTTGCTTTCGGTGCACTTGGTATTATAGCCTTCACTCTTGGTCGCTATGATCTTGCTGCTATGACAAGCGCCTTTATTGGAGGACTAGTAGCTTTTTTATGGCACAATGTGCATCCGGCAAAGTTTTTTATGGGAGATACTGGCTCAATGGCAATTGGAATTACCATGGGCGTTATTGCCTTACTAACTAACACAGTTTTTCTACTTCCTTTTTTCGCCACTGTTATGGTTATTGAATCTCTTTCAGTTATTATTCAAATGACTCATAAAAAAATTATGAAGAAAAAACTTTTTCTTTCTACGCCCATACATCATCATTTTGAAGCGATAGGAATGCCTGAATCGCAAATCACTATGCGCCTTTGGATTATTTCAGGAATTGCAACAAGCGCGGGATTAATTCTTTTCTTTTTAGACAGGATTATTTAAAACTTTAAAAGCTAAGTTATTGAAAATTTAATAGAAATTATTAAATTGAAAATCATGGATTTTGTCTTATTAAGATAATTTGATATTTATAATCTGTAATTTAGTGTTTACGATTTGTAATTTATTTTAATTTTTGGTCTTTAGTTTTTATTGTAGTATAATTTGTTACATGAGTATCCTTATTAAAGGAGGTGAGGTTTTGGATGGATTAGGCGGCGCTCCCCAAAAATGTGATGTGTTAGTAGTTGGCAATCATATCGCCGCTATAGGAAACTTGTCATCTTGTAAGGCAGATAGAGTTATCCATGCGCTCGGAAGCTATATTCTCCCAGGATTTATTGATATTACAGCAGTCTCTGACGAACGTCTAACTTTATTTACTAATCCAAGCCAAACAGATTTTTTAAAAAATGGCGTAACAACCATAGCATGTGGAACAAAAGGCAAGTCTCTTGCTCCAACAATATATGGCGAAGAAGCTCCCTTCATAAATATCGGATGGCAAACCACAAAAGATTATTTAGAAAAAATATATGCCATTCGTCTCGGCGTTAATTTTATCAATGTGTCTGGCTATGAAACCATTAGACGATCTATAACGCCAAAATTAAGAAATTTAGGAATTGGAGAAATTAAAGTATTATCGCTTTTACTTAAACAATGCTTAGCTGATGGCTCTGTCGGCATTTCTTTAGGCGGTGGAGGATTTAATACGCTTAACGCCTCAGAAGATGAAATTAACGCTATTTCTTTAATTATTTCTGAAGCAAAAAAAACTATTTTTGCCTCATCCAATATACTAGATGATTCATGTAAGAACATAATTGAATCAGGCGCTAAAATCGTTATTAGAGAATTAAACGAATTACTTAAAACTAAAAACACTTTTGATAAACTTGTTGTTATTGCAGAAAAGAAATTATTTAAAACAGAGTTTGCTTTTGCATTCTCGCCATATCCTTATTTTCAGTGTAAAGCATCTGAAATGTTTCCTGACTCTGTTAATTTAATGGACTCCACTGATATATCAAAATATCTAACAAAAAAAAGAGTCCTTGCCTTTTTTTCAAAAAAAATTAAAGAATTTAATCCGCAAGAAACATTTATATTTAATACGCCACGCAAAGAAACTAAATTTTTAATAGGAAAATCAGTTGCTGAATTTGCAGAAAATAGAAAAATAAACACGGAAGGTGCCTTCGCGCGCATCATAGAAATTTGCGGCTTAAATACAATTTTTCTATCAAAAATGATAGATGATAAAACCATAAGTCAAATAATTTCTCACCCCAAAAGCATTGTTGGTAGCTCTTCTTGGAGCCCAATGTCGTCTCTTTCTAATATTCACTCTACGTTGTCCGAGCCTTTTATTGAATTTATTCGCTCTGCTGATAGCTCAGGAATGCGCATCGAGCTTATCGCTAAAAAACTTGCTTTTCCAGCAAGATTGCTTGGTTTGAAAAAAAGGGGCATTCTTAAAGAGGGATTTGCCGCTGATATCGTATTATTAAAAAATAATCGCCCAGAAGTTACAATTGTAAACGGCAAGATTGCTTATGAAAGCGGAGTTGTCGCTTTAAATCGCGCTGGAGAAATAATAACTATTTAAAAAATGCGCGCCATTGCTAAAAAAGCCGACATTATTATTATCGTTATTTTCGCTACGCTTATCGTGCTTGGCATGGCAGTTCTTGTAAGCGCCTCATCTCATTTAGGCACAATACAATTTGGTGACCCACATCATTTTATCAGACATCAATTTATTTTCGGTTTTATCGCTGGCATTATAGCGTTTTTTACGGCCATGTTTGTTCCTCTTAAATTTCTTAAAAAAATCGCTTTTGCTTTACTTTTATTAAATATAGTTGGGCTAGTATTAGTTTTTACGCCTCTTGGCGGAGACTTTGGTACCGCTAATAGATGGCTCCAAATAGGCGATTTTCAATTTCAACCATCTGAAATATTAAAAATCACTTTTATTATTTATATCGCTACTTGGCTTACGTCTAAAGGCAAAGATCGTAAAAAAGATTTTACCGAGGGATTGTTGCCTTTCTTAATTATCTGCGCAATTATAAGTGGCTTATTATTTGCACAACCAGCTACAAGTATTTTAGTTATTATTATGTTATCCGCCTTAATTGTTTATTTTGCTGGAGGAATTAAATTATCTTTTGTCGCCATAATGGGCCTTTTGGGTATTATTGCGCTTGGTCTTATTACTTTTGTTACTCCATATAGAGCAGAAAGAGTTTTGTCTTTTTTAAATCCAGACACAGATATTCGTGGTACGGGATTTCATAGGCGCCAAGCTCTTATTACGATAGGGTCAGGTGGCCTTACTGGTGTTGGATATGGCAGGTCTACTTTAAAAATAGATTCTTTACCAGAGCCTGCAGGCGATTCTATTTTTGCTGTTATCGCTGAAGAATTCGGTTTTTTAGGATCAATATTTTTCATTTCTCTTTATTTCTTATTAATCTATACCGGCTTTGCAGGTAGTACTAATACCCGTACAGATTTTGGAAAACTAGCGCTTATTGGATTTTCTTCTATAATTGGACTTCAAGCATTTATTCATATTGCTTCTGTGGCCGGCATTCTGCCTATAACAGGCATACCCTTGCCATTTATTAGTTTTGGAGGAACAGCTCTTGTTACTTTTATGGCAATAACAGGACTTATGGTAAATATCATACGCAATGCTTAAAAATAAAAAGATTAAAATAATACTTGTTGGTGGCGGAACCGCTGGGCACATAAACCCACTTCTCGCGATTTATGCATCAACTATGAAATTAGAAAAGGTAAAAAATCGAGAAATATCTCCATATTTCACCTACATTGGCAGTCCAGGTACTTTTACAGATAAGTTTAATGAATTAGACATTCCTATAAGAAAAATTATGTCTAGTAAATTACGTAGATATGCCTCTTGGAATAACTTATCTGAGTTTCCAAAATTTATTTTTAGTTTTTTGCAATCTCTATGGTATATATTTTTAGAAAAACCAGATATTATGTTTTCTAAAGGAGGGCCAGGTAGTCTTGCCCCAGTCATCGCTGCGCGTTTTTTTAGAACCACTGTTTTTATTCATGAATCAGATGCCATGCCAAGCGCTACAACAAAACTAGCCGCATTTTTTGCAAAAAAAATATTTTTAGCTTTTGGAGATGCTAGAGAGAAATTGCCTTTACAACATCAAAAAAAATGCATGACTGTTGGCAATCCTCTTCGCTTATCTTTATTAGAAAATTTATCAAATCAACATACCGCAAAAATTAATTTAGGACTTAATCCCCAAAAATTTCTCATCATTGTTCTCGGTGGCTCTCAAGGATCGCAAAGAATTAATAATCTAATTATTGAATCATTGCCGCAGATATTAAAAGAAAATATACAGGTATTCCATCAAACTGGCCCCAAGCTTTTTAAAGAGGTGAGTGAAGCTATTAATAGCAATTTTGGCTCATTAAAAAAAATAGAGGCCTCTGGCTATTATGTAACAGAGTTTTTTAATGACAATATCAAAGATGTTCTTGTGGCCGCCGATATTATTATCTCGCGCGCTGGTTCTTCCATATTCGAATTTGCCGCACTTGGTAAGCCATCTATTCTTATTCCTCTTCCCGAGTCCGCTCAAAATCACCAACTAAAAAATGCTTTAAGCTATGAGCGTGCTGGTGCATGTATTATGCTCACAGAAGATAAAATATCTACTCCTTTATTTATAGAAACTTTAAAGCAACTTATTACTAATCCATCTATTTTACAAAAAATGTCTGATTCGGCAAAAAAATTCGCAAAACCTGAGGCATCTCGCCAAATAGCTGAAGAACTGCTAGAGTTAGCTTAAATGTTAAAAACTAGATTTGCTCCAAGTCCAACTGGAGAATTGCATATTGGCGGCGCAAGGTCTGCTTTATTTGTTTATCTTTTTGCTAAAAATCAAGGCGGAAAATTTTTATTAAGAATTGACGATACAGACAGAGAGCGCTATGTAGAAGGCGCGCCTGAAAGAATTGTTGAATCCTTAAAATGGCTTGATATTGTGCCGGATAATATCACAGACATCATCGTGCAATCTAAGCGACTTGATATATATAAAAAATATGCTTTTCAACTTATAAACAAAGGACATGCCTATATTTGTGTTTGCGACAAAAATAAGCAAGAAGAAGAAAGAAAAGAACAAGTCTCAAAAAATATTCCTCCTATGTACGGAGAACATTGCCGAGACTTAAACATTAGGCCAGAAGAAATGGTAGATAAAAAATATGTTATTCGCATGAAAATACCAAAAGAAGGCATTATTAAGTTTAATGACTTAATTAGAGGAGACATTGAATTTGATGCCTCTTTAGTAGACGACCAAATATTACTTAAATCGGATGGCTTCCCCACATATCATCTTGCAACTGTTATTGATGACTATGAAGCAGGCATAACCCATATTTTACGAGCAGAAGAATGGCTTTCTTCCACCCCAAAACACATTGTGCTTTTTAATATGTTTGGATGGGACTTGCCCAAATTTGCTCACTTGCCACAAGTACTTGCTCCCGACCGCTCTAAGCTTTCAAAAAGACATGGCGCGACAAGTGTAATTGAATATAAAAACTTAGGATACCTACCAGAAGCAATTGTGAATTTTCTTGCATTGCTTGGCTGGCATCCTAAAGATGATCGAGAAATCTTTTCTAAAGAAGACTTAATTAAAGAATTTGATTTACTCCGTATACAAAAAGGTGGCGCAATTTTTGACTTCAATAAATTAAATTGGTTAAACAAAAAATATATTTCCGAAATTATTTCTGCAGAAGAAATTATAAAGAGGGGACAGGAGTTTGTTCCTTCTGAGTGGACGCTAACTCCGAGTATTATTTCTGCTATAAAAACTCGCTTAGAAAAATTAGCGGATTTAAAAGAGGCTGTTCGTTTATTTTTTATAACCCCAGAATATCCAGTTGATATGCTTTATTTCAAAGGAGAGAAGGGAAGTATTAAGGAAAATTTAGAGCAAATATTAGCCGTTATTTCTTCTTTAAATTCTTTTGATGCAGAAAGCTTAAAGACATCAATTTTTGCTATTATCCCAGAAGGAAAAAGAGGGGACTATCTCTGGCCTTTACGAGTTGCTCTCTCGGGAGCCAAAGAATCTCCTGGCCCTTTTGAAATAATGGAAGGACTAGGCAAAAAAGAGAGCGTAAGTCGTATTCAACAAGCAATTAAGCGAATAATAGTAGCTAATGACTAATAATTGTTTAAAACTATCAAAAAAAATAATCGTTTATATTTTTACCATTTTTTTATTTATGGGGGGAGCTTTTACTTCTCTGGCTTTAGCAACTAATGATCCAGCGCTTCGTGACCGCATTGAATCAAAGAGTCGCGAACTTTCGGTTCTAAATACTGAAATTAATAGAATACAAAACAAACTAAATAATGTTCACTCGCAAAGAAGAACTCTTTCTCGCGAAATTCAAAGCACTGAATATGCTATTAGAAATCTTGAGCTTAATATCCGCAGAAGTGAGATAAATATAGAACGCCTTACTCTTGAGCTTGAAGATTTAGAAAACAAGATTAGCGAGACAAGAAAAATGATAGGGGATAAAAGACTTAATATATCGTCTCTTATAAGAGCAATGCATCAAGCAGAGAAAGAAAGCTTCTTAGAGAAAGCTCTCGCTGGAGAAAGTCTTACTGATAGCATAACAGAACTTTCTGATTTAGAGACTTTAAGGCAGTCGATAGAAGAAGAAATAACATCTTTAGAAAATTTATCTCATTTACTTAGCGAAAGCATGCAGGCTATAGATTCTAGAAAAAATAACATAGAAAGAGAGCAAATTAATTTAAGTAATCGTAGAATTATAGCTCAAGAAGAAAAAAAACATCGAGAGACTATTTTAAGAACAACAAGAAATCAAGAAGCCGTATATCAAAGACAGCTTGCCGAGCTCGAAAGTAGACAAAAAAACGTTAGCGATGAGATTGAAGATTTAGAAGAAAAGCTTAGACAAGATTTTAATGTTGCGCTTGCTCCAGGAAGGGGATTTCTTATAAGGCCCTTTACAGGGAGACATCCAATGACTCAACCGTTTGGCTCAACCAGATTTGCAAGGACTGCTTACAGAACAAGGTTTCATAACGGAATTGACTATGGAATGCCTATTGGTACGCCTATTATTGCGGCCGCAAGTGGCAGAGTATTTGCTGTTGGTAATAATGGCAGATATCAATACGGAAGATATATTGCTATTAAACACACTGATAATTTCTTCACTCTTTATGCTCATCTCTCGCGCGAATCAGTAACTGTTGGCCAGCTAGTCAATCAAGGAGACATAATCGGCCACTCCGGCAATACTGGTTTTTCCACAGGTCCCCATCTTCATTTAGGCGTATATCAGACTATGGAACTCAGAAGATTTAGTAGAGCTGGAATTACTCCTGTCGGAGTCACCATGAACCCCGCGGATTATTTATAGATATTCTTAATTCTAAGCTGCTTGACAAGAAAAACACCTAATATTAACCTTATAGTGGCAGCTATAAAAGATTTATTAGTTATACCACTACCAAATCTGTAAGGGAGCTATAACTTTAAGACACTTGCGTTCTGTGTGTTCCAGATTATACCACTACCAAATCTGTAAGGGAGACATAACTGGCGACAACAGGGGAGAATATATTCGCTATTATATACTGTTGTCAAAATAGATATATAAAGTGTCGCATAATGTACCTTTTGCGACATCTATTATACACAATAACTCGCTTTCTCTATTATTTTACGGGAATCTATTTTTATATTTAAAAATTAAATAATTAGAAATTTAATAGAAATTATCTCACTTCGCGAGATCTCGCGAAGTGGAAAAAATTAAAAATTCTGTTATAATCTACCCCTATGTCATCTTCTCACAAAAAAGTTCATTTTATAGGCATTGGAGGAATCGGGATGAGCGCCTTAGCTCGCTGGTTTTTGGCTCAAAATTGGCTTGTAACAGGCTCTGATGCTACAAAGAGCTTGATTACCCAAGAATTAATAAAAGATGGTATAAAAGTCAAAATTGGGCATAATAAAGCAAACCTGTCGCAAAATACTGACTTAGTAGTACATACCTCCGCAATTCCAGATGATAATCCAGAATTACAGTTAGCTATAAGTCGTGGTATTAAAATAGAAAAATACGCTGAGGCCTTAGGAAATTTAACAAAACAATATAAAACTATTGCCATAGCCGGCAGTCATGGCAAAAGCTCTACAACTGCTATGGTGGCGTCTATTCTTATTAAGGCTGGCATGGACCCCACAGTAATTATAGGCACTAAATTAAATGGCTGGAATTTTCGTGCCGGGCAAAGCAAATGGCTAGTGATAGAAGCAGATGAATATAAAGGAGCGTTCTGGCATTATCGCCCGCACTCTGCGATTATCACAAACATTGATTTTGAACATGTTGATTTTTATAAAAATTTAACTGCTGTTAAAGCATCATTTCGTAAGTTTATAAATGCTGTTTCTAAAGAAGGATGCATCATATTAAATGGCGATAATGAAAATTCAATGTCTTTAGTCCCTCGTCTTAAACAAAAAAATATTTTGTTTTTTTCTCAAAAAAATAAAAACACTATTGCAAAAATTCGCCGAGTGATTAAAGTTCCGGGCAAGCACAATATAATGAACGCGCTTTCTGCGTGGCAGATTGCGAAAACTTTAGGTATAAAAGATAGTTTAATTGAAAAAGCTTTATCAGAATATAAAGGTGTTTGGCGTCGCATTGAATACAAGGGCAAGACAATAAACGGCATCAAATTATTTGATGACTACGCTCATCATCCCACCGAAATTCGTGCGACCCTACAGGCTCTTCGTGAAAAATTTCCGAATAAAAAAATTACCGTTTGTTTTCAGCCACACCAACAGCGCCGACTTACATCCTTATATCAAGATTTTGTTATGTCTTGGGACGACGCTGATTACGTTATATTGACTGATACATATAATCCAAAGGGGCGAGATGAATCTTCTAAAGATAAGAATGCCGAAAGTTTAGCTAAGGATATAAATAATTTGACAAACTCTTGTCGTTATGGCAGTAGCAAGAAATCAGCTAGCTACTCCCCTGCTGATGCATGTGCATGTATAAGAGCAAAATCTCAGCTCTCTAATAAAGCAATTTATATTGGCTCGCTTAAAAATATACATAAAAATATTGCCAAACTTACCCTTAATAAGAACGATATTCTCGTTATGATGGGCGCTGGCGATATCGCCGGAATCACTCCCCTTCTTTTAGGCTAATATTCCTTAAGTTTCTCTGATTCGCTATGCAGTCTTATTTTTTCAAGTGCCTTTGCTTCAATTTGCCTTATGCGTTCTCTTGTTACTCCAAAAACTTTGCCAACCTCTTCGAGTGTATGAGTTACATCATCAGTTAAGCCAAAGCGTAATTCTAATATTTTTTTCTCCCTATCTGTTAACTCGTCTAAAATAGAGCGTATTCTATCTTTTAATAATTCTTGCGAAGTTGCTTGATTAGGAGAAGGAGTTTTTTCGTCTTCGATAAATTCTGAAAGAGTAGAATCTTCTTCTTCGCCAATAGGAGATTCAAGAGAAATAACTTCTTGAGAAATTTTTTGGACATGATGAACTTTTTCTACAGACATCCCCATTTCATTCGCCACTTCTTCGGCAAGGGGCTCACGGCCAAGTTCTTGCATAAGCTTTCTTTTTGCCTGAGTATATTTAGAAATAGTTTCTACCATATGCACTGGAATGCGAATAGTTCTAGAATAATCGGCAAGAGCTCGAGTGATTGCCTGACGAATCCACCAAGTAGCATAGGTTGAAAATTTAAATCCTTTGCGATAATCAAATTTTTGGACTGCGCGAAAAAGACCAAGATTGCCCTCTTGTATAAGGTCAAGAATAGATAGCTGTGGCGAACGATGCACATATCTTTTGGCAATAGAAACAACAAGGCGTAAATTAGCTTTAATTAATTTTTGTCTCGCATCTTCATCTCCTTGAATGACTTTTTTAGCAATTTCTTTCTCGCTTATAAAATTTAAAAGAGGAGTTTTGCCAATTTCTTTTAAATAAATCTGGACATTATCCGGTAGCTCTGCACTTATAATAGTCGCTTCTGCGAGTTCTTTTTGAGTTATTTCATCACCAGGAAGTTCTATTAAATTACCTACTTCAATAATTTTTATACCTGTTTCATCCAGCTTATCATAGAGATGCTCAAGAAAAGAGATATCGCTTTCAATTTTGGGAAAAACTTTTAATATTTCTACATCAGTTATAAATCCCTTAGATCGACTAAGAGTCATAAGTTCCGCAAGAACCGCTTCATCAAACTTAAACTCAGATTTTTCCACTGGTTTGTAAGCCATTGATTGCTTAGATTTAGCAATTTCTTTCTTAACAGGCTTGATAATATTTTTTTTAAGAGGAGGTTGATTTTTTATTATCATAGCGTCTGATTTTTTTGCTTTCTTTTTAATAACTTTGGCCACTGATTTTATAACTGCTTTTTTCTTTGATTTTAGCGGCTTTGCAGATATTTTTTTCTTTGGCCTTGCTAATTTTGAGACTGCCTTTTTCGCCATTTTTTTAGACTTATTTTTTTTCACTATTTTTGTATTCACCAATTTTTTAGCGACTTTTTTTATTTTTTTATTTGGCATCACTATTATTTAGTTTTTTTAATACCTCTATTTTTTTAGCTACTTCTAAAAGAAGAAATGACTTTTCTATTTTTTCTGCTTCTGATAGTTGAGGCGATTTAATTTCAATAGAAATAATTTCTCGTTTTTCTATAAGACTTTCTAGTTCTAAATTATTAGCAAGTTCCAATATTTCTCGTTCAACATTTTCCCCTATTAAGCCTGATTTAAGGACTAAGTCAGCAATTTTTTGCTGTATAGCCTCATTTTGAGACTCTTTATGGACCTCAGCTTGCCCTAAAAAAGAATCAGCAATAATGGCATTATAGAGCTCTAATTCCCCTTCTGGCAAGTATACCTCAACTCTTTTAAGCTCCTTTTTAGCCATGTCTGAAACAAAATAAAGAGAAAGTAGCCTGTTAGCGATTAGTGTCTTGCGACTAGGTTTATCTTGGTGGGTAGGGATACTAGGCACAATAGAAGTAGAATAGCTAGGCTTTTGTTGTGTATCAATATTTAATGATTTAATTTCTAGCAATAAATCAGCTTCTCGTGTTCCAGAGCGAAAAGCAAGTTCTTGTATCCAATGAGCGCGCTCAACAGCGCTCGGAAGATTAATTATTTTTTTTAATATCTCTCTAATCCCCTGCTTTTTAGTTCCAATATTAGAGCCCGCTATTAAGTGACGCGAAATATAATACTCCGTCGCAGGAACCGAAAAGGCAAGAATGTTTTTTAACATGCCTGGTTTTGTGGCGACAATATCTGCTGGGTCTTTTAATCCTCCAGCCTCAGAGACTCTGCTAAAATCTAAAACCTCTACTTCAAAATCTTTCGCGTGTGCTAAATCTATGCTTCTCTCCATTGCTCTTTTGCCTGCTTCATCGTTATCAAAATTAAGAATAAGTTTATGCGCATACCTACGAAGTATTGTAAGTTGCTCTTCTGTAAGAGCGGTGCCAGAAGTTCCCACTGCATTTTTTACTCCATCTTGATGAGCCATTATAACATCTATTTGGCCCTCAACTAAAAGAACAAATCCTTGTTCGCGAATATCATCTTTCGATTTAGAAAGGCCATACAAAAGTCGTGATTTAGAAAAAATTGGCGTCTCGGGAGAATTAATGTATTTGCCAAAATCGCCTGTATCAAATTGAGGCAAGACTCTGCCAGTAAAACCAATAGTTTTTCCAAAAGTAGATTCAAGAGGAAACATTATTCTCCCCCTAAAACGGTCTATATATTTACCACGCTCCGTTTTAATAATTAGCCCTGCGCGAGCAGAATCTGTCACATCAAATCCT
The DNA here is from genome assembly GCA_964348605.1 of uncultured Candidatus Saccharibacteria bacterium. Classification (GTDB taxonomy): domain Bacteria; phylum Patescibacteriota; class Minisyncoccia; order UBA6257; family Colwellbacteraceae; genus JALOAR01. The sequence goes on from CAYGDC010000003.1 coordinate 16,643, forward strand.
TTTTGGATAAGATGAAGAGTTAATCCATCAAAATCATTTGGGGCAAAGCCTATTTCAAATTCGTCTATTGATTTTTTAGACAACTTACGAGAAATAAGATATTCTTCTGCGATGGAAGCGCGATATAAACATTCGCGATAATATTGAACAGCGACACGATTTACATCATATAAAACACCGAACTCTTTTTGTTCAGAGGGGCTTATGCGACTTAGTGAAATATTGGCTTTTTCAGCAAGGAATTTTAAAGCTTCATAAAACTCAAGATTTTCATACTTCATTAAAAATTTAAATATATCTCCGCCCTCATTACACCCAAAACAACGCCATATTTGGCGTTCTGGAGAAATCATAAGCGATGGGGTTTTTTCTTTATGAAATGGGCAGCTCGCCTTAAAGTTTTTTCCAGCAGGTTTTAACTCTAAATAACTACGTAAAAATTCTACGAGATCTAATTTTTCTTTAATTTGTTGAACAGCGTTATCGGACATATTATAAATTACAACTAATTTCTAATTTTTCCCGCTTCGCGGGATCTCGCGTAGCGAGATAACTTTGATTCAGTTTTGAATATACTAATTTTGAGTCCCTATTCTTTGGATTTCACTTTTGCTTTTACTTTATCGTTTGCTATTAATTATTTTCCATATCTTTTAATAGCTGAGGCAATGATTTTATCTAAAAGAGCGCTGTTTGAAAGGCCAATATGATTTGCCGCTTGTAATAATAATCCTGCAGGCATAAGGCCTGGAATAGTGTTAATTTCTAACACATGAAACCTGCCACTATTATCAATAATCATATCTGTGCGAGAAACACCAGATGCTCCAATTATTTTATGAGCAGCCAGAGCAATGCGCTGAGCCTCTTCTGCTTCTTGTCTTGTAATAGGAGCAGGAGTAATTTCTTTGGCAGAGCCTAAACTATATTTAGCATTATAATCAAAAAAATCAGAACGGAGAGGAAAAACTTCAGTTGGCGGTAAAGGGATCTCTCCGCGCTCGTCCTCTATAACTCCGCAAGTAATTTCTCTGCCAGTAATATATTTCTGCACCATAGCGTTTCGGCTTATTCTAAACACCCGACAGAGAGCTTCTTTTGTGCCAAATTCATTACGAATAATATTAACTCCGATAGAGGATCCTCTATCTACGGGCTTAACAACAACCGGATAATCGAATGGTGCTCTAAAATAAGCCCAGTTATTTTCTCGATTAATTTCGGCCCAATCAGGCACGCCTAATCCGTAAGCTTTAAAAAGTTTAGAAGAAGCAGATTTATTCATTCCCAATGCGCTTGACTGTGCAGATGATCCAGTATAAGGCACTCCGATATTATCTAAAAATTGCTGAATGGTCCCGTCTTCTCCGTATTCGCCGTGCAAAGCAAGAAAAGCAATATCCACCTTATCTATGAGTCCCTCAAAAGGGAGAGACCACTCTCCGTTACGATTAATATGCACAGGAATAACCTCGTATCTGTCTTTATTTAAATTTTCGCAAACCATTTTACCACTTAAAATAGAAATATCGTGCTCAGAAGATGGCCCGCCCATTAAAACAGCTATCCTAATTTTATCCATAACTATATTTCGTATTATATACCAAACAAAAATCCCGCGCCACTTTGAACACTTATTTAATAAAACTAGTGTCCAAAAACGCGGGATTCATGTTTATAATCAGGACTACCAGCTTCTTCCGAAGCCTCCTCCGCGATTATCCCTTTTAGGGCGCTCTTCCATAGGACGAGCCTTGTTTACTTTGATAGAACGTCCACCAAAGTCAGTGCCATCAAACATTTCTATGGCGCGATCAGCTTCTGCTTCAGTTGCGAATTCAACGAATCCGAAACCTTTAGAACGACCACTCATTTTGTCTATGATGACTACGGCTGACTCAACTGTTCCAGCTTGAGAAAAAGCTTCTTTGAGCTCTTCATCTCGAGTGGTATAAGGAAGTCCTCCAATATAGAGTTTCTTAACCATTATTTATTTCTTTTATAATTTGGTAAGCTCGACCTATTCCTTATATGGACTTCGCACTTATGGCTAACTCCCACTCTCTGGAAACCTTGAACTTACAATGAGTATTGTCTCATAAGCACCGCGCTTGTCAATAGCTATGAACTAATGTGGATTATTAGGCAATACATGAAATAATATAAGTTGTGGCTTATAATAAATTCTGTTATAAATAAAAACGCAGGAGAGGTCGCATAGTGGCCTAGTGCGCTCGCTTGGAAAGCGGGTATGTCGAAAGGCATCGAGGGTTCGAATCCCTCCCTCTCCGCAAACAGCCCTCACAACATATTTTAGTGTTGTAAGGGTTATTTTATTGAAGATAGGATTCGAACGCCGGAGCCAAAATTTTCAGCAGAAAATTTTAGTGAGGTGGTGCCCAGATAAAAATTTTTCGTCAAAAAATTTTGAATCGCGGGCGAATCTCTGCCTCTCCGCCTTCGCTTCAGCGAAGCTCGTAAGAGAGAATGTGAGCTTCATTATTGTGTAATGTATTTAAATTTATCTTACTACATAAAATCTGACCGAAGCGAGATAATTTATGCTATTGTCTCAAGCAATACTTAAGACATTGGAGTCATTTGAGTTTGAGCCAATAGTTTACGATAAATAAAAGCTAATGCAACCATTGTCGTAGGGACAGTAACAAATAAACCAACTATCATACTGAGTGCTCCAACTATATTGATGCCTATAGCAACTAAAGAAAAAAGATATAGCCTCCATTTAACACCCTTTGTGAGAATAGCGCTTGTTTTTAAAGATTCTATTGGCCCTAGTCCTTTATCAATAACCAAATGGAGGCAGAACTGATATTTTATCGCCCAAATAATTCCTGGCACAATCAGTAGCAATGTCCCTCCAAAGATAATTAGTCCATAAAGAATATAAGTGAATAGATATTTAAAAAACAAGCGATACTGAGAGAATAGATCACTAAGTCCGCTTTTTTCCCCATCACAAAACCTCAAGGCGATTTTAACTAATCCTATTGAAATTAACAGAGTCAAAGCATAATCAGCAATATGAAAGATAATTCCCAAAAAAGTATTTATTTGTAATGCTATTCCGGCAATAATAGCAGGAAAAATGAAGAGTAGTCCAAAAACTATCGAAAGCCCAATGAAAAATCCAAGATTGTTATTCGCTGTATTCCATCCGAAGCGCAAAGCCTCTCTTATAGAAAAAACTCTTGTAGTCATATTGTTATTTATTTTATTTTTTTATTTAAAAAGACTATATAGACTGATAAGGACTAATCTCTTATCGCATAAATCTGCTTATTTATAATAACATAAATTTTATTTCTATCTGTAATTACTCGAACTATTCTTATTTTTTATTTAATAATTCACGATCAAGTAAATATTTAACGCGATCACGCAATCCCTCTGTTCTAGTAAGAGTTTGTAAACTTGCTTTTTCTTCACGTATTAAATTAATTATGTTTTTTAACTCTTTAGCCTCATAAAATCGCTCTGATCCCTGTAGTCCTCCGAGATGCTCAATGGCTTGCAAAAGTTCCGGAAAGCTTTCGGCTGAATATATATAAGTTCGGCGCTCTGGCGTATTCAGGTTTCGTAATATTGCTGGAGGTATTTGTTTTCGAATTATTGTCTCTCCATCTGTATCGGATTTATGGACTATAATATCACCGGTTTTAGGATTAGTGCCAAAAACCTCCCATCCTGGCTCAATTTTACCACTACTTCGTTGCACAAACACAAGCTTACCTTTTGGCCATTCTTGATCTTCATATTGTTCTATTAAAGGCGGTGTCTCTATTTTTTTATTATGTTCTAGTGTAGAAATCTCAAAAATAATTGCGCTCATATCATCTGGCTTAGCTCTTAGATTTTGCTCGCGACTTCTTTTTTTAGCAGAACGAATGAGATCTTTAACTGCTATTTCATTATCTAGCGATACACATAATGCCTGAGCAATTTCTTCATCAGTAAGATTATCGTGAATGCCGTCTGATGTAATGACAATCTTTTCTTCTGAATGGATAGGGACAATATACAATCTAGGCTCAACGCTATTACCTACCCCTAGCGCTTGCGATATTTGATGTCGCTTATTAAACCATTCTTTTTCTTGTATAGAAAGATTATTAAAATTAAAATCAACTACATTATTTAGTTTTTGCTGAACATCCCTTGCTCGCCGTTCGTTATTAATTGAATAACTAACAATATTATCATCTAGAGTAATCTGTTCTAATTTTTTATCAGCGCGATAAACATAAACACGACTATCGCCAATATTCGCAATGACCGCCTTGCTGTCTCCTTGCACGCTTTCCCAAATTTTTACAACAGAAGCTGTTGTTCCCATTCCTGCTAGATCAGGATTTTCTTGCGCTAGTTGCAATAATTTATTATTTGCTCCATAAAACGCTTTTTCTAATTCTTTCTGTATCAATTGAGGCGTAAAATTATTAGGTATTTTTTGTAAAATTTCAGCAATATAAGTTTTTGCTTCTTGCGACGCCTTATCTCCTGCAGCATGCCCTCCCATGCCATCAAATATTCCAAAAATTCCTTTTTCTTTATTAATTAATATCGCATCTTCATTTCTCTGAGGACGATTTTCTGCTGAAATAGTTTCTCCATGTACATTAAAACAATCTACTGACTTAAGCCTATCAGGAGTTTTTGATAAATTAAAAATTTTTTCAAAATTAAACATAATTTATATCAAATTACACTATATTATATAAACTAAGATATCTATGATAGATATATTTATTGTATCAAGAAGTTTTTTGTTAAAGCAAAAGATAGAGATTTATAAAACAAGGGAAGTTTCCCCACGCCTTCTTTCCGCCCACCCGTAAAAGCGACTCTTTCAGATTAGACGATTTCAAATTTTCCTATTTTTTCGGAAATAAAATAAACAAACCAAGCGATCCATTATCGCAATCCAAAATCCGTAAGGATTCGAGGCAAAAGAAACGCCAGAGCAATCAAAAAACTTATTATTATTCGCAACCTATTATAATTATCTGCTTCAATAAACTCCACAATAATATTCGCTATCAAAAGAAAAACACCTAATGTCAAAAAACTAACAAAGAGCAGGGCTGGCAGTAAGGCAATAACGCCCCCAAGGCTTCTGTCCATATGTGGAGATAGCAAACTGATAAGAAGTAAGGCAACAGTAAGGATTAATACCCAAATAATAAATTTACGGTGACTTATGCTTTTAATTTTTTCATTAAAATTCATATTTCTTATTTAAGAAAACTGTTTTTATATCTTAACCTTTGTTTAGTTTAACGACAAATTATTTTTTATATTTTTCTACTATCGTAAGCCCAGTGCAATATGGCCTGTCGTTGTTTTTTTCTACAGTTCAAGTCCTTGGAAAAACAATTATTTCTAACTTGTGCAATATGTCTTTTTATTGCTTTCCATCTTCGTATTTGTCTTTGGTCATCTTCGTGTCTTCTTCCGATAAAATACCTGCAATACCACTGAAACCAGCCTCTTGGGTCATCAGGATGTATCCATCCCCTTTCTCGCCACACTGATAAAGATTGACTGGCGTTTACTCCAAAAAAATTTAATTCTGCATCATGTTTTTTAGAGTATAACTTAGCTTGCTTAAACCAATCACGAGGAAATTCTTCTTTACAATCAGTCATATATTTTCCGCCAAATACACCAAGCGCTAACATTTCTTTCGGAGTTAATTCTGGCTTGAAGTCTTTATCAAAATTTTTGCCTTGTTTTTCTGAAATCTCATAGACATAATTTCTCTGCATTTTGTCATTCACCGTAACTGTTTTTCGCATGCTTTTTTTATTAGTAAAACAAAGCTAGAAAAATAATAAAATAAAGTTTTATTTATCTTTTTTCCTGTTGCTTATAAATAAAATTACTCCTGTAAATACAAGCAGACACACAACTACAGTCCAAATTATGTTTGGGTAATTTCCGGCAAAGCCAGATACAGAAAGATGTTTAACAAGAATAGCGCTGTATGCCCAAATCAGAACAAGTCCATAAGGGAAAAAGTGGTCGCGAAGCATGCGCCACGAACCGATAATTGCTCCAACCAATAACACTAAGACTGTCCAAAAACTTTCTGGAACGCCAAAACCATTCCATCCAAGGTAAACAAGGAAAACGGTAATATTGGCAATTGTAGCTACTGTAATCCAGCCAAAATAAACACTGAAAGGCAAACGCACAAGCCAAGTCTCTTTTTGAGTAATGGTACGCTTATGGAAAATATCAGCAATTTTTATAAGAGTAACTAACAACCCAAGCATAATGATGACTGATAACCAGATTAAATCGTAGTGCCAAGCAAATATCCATGAAGCATTAAGAAGCGCGTTTACAATAAATATGCGATTGACTTTTACCACCAATTCGTCTTTTTTATGCCACAACTGATAAACAACATATATTCCTAATAAGAGATAAATCAAACCCCAGATAGAAAACGCATAACCAGCTGGCGCAAAAAGATTTTGATAATTTTCGGATATTTGTCCAGTGGTTCTGCCTCCGAGTGGAAGTAAAACAGCAAGATAGTTTATTCCGACCATTGTGACATAAGATACTAATGTCGATATTTTTAAAAAATTTGTATTCATAAATATATTATATCATAAGTCGTTTTTTATTAAATAGTGGTGTGATTTCAAAAAAATGAACTGATTGCATTAACGAGCTCGGCAAACGAAATACTCTTAGGCCCTCTTTTTATCCGCCTCGCCTTAAGCCAGAGTGAAAAGGATAATGAAAACTAAATACAGGCGAGGGCGTTAAGCCCGTCGCCTGTATCATTAAAAACATACTATTTGAAGCCTTATTTAAAATCCTTTGATGCCGCATTCATTGAAGACGAGCGGAAAGTAATCTTTTTGATTGGCATCTTGTCTTTAAGCAATTCGTAGAAAAGCTCGCAAAGATTCTCGCAAGTAGAAACTTTCTTAGTCACCACTATTCTGTATTCTGGGTAAGACCAAGCAAGTTCGTGATCTATCTTTTTAAGCGGAACGCAATGCTCTGGGTCGTTATTAATGCCTGCCTTTTTGTATACGTCAATGACCGCATCAAGAAGCGGATCGCCTTCTTGAAACAATGATGCGTGGTGAAAATGATCGCAAACTTCCCATGCCTTTTTGAATCCATCTTTACAAGCGTGTGCAAATCCAGTTACTGGGTCTACTGTATCCTCAAGCTCAATTTCTAAAAGACCTGAATGACCATGAAGATGTTTAGCTTCTCTTGGCCAGTTCATAAATCGATGCGCGTATTGGAAATCGAGTTTTACGATTGATGTGTATTTATTGTCTGACATAGCTGTAATTTATTTTTAATTTAAAATTATTTTCGACCTTTATTATCTTTTTTATTTTTACAATCTTTACAAATTCCATCCAAAACTATTTTCTGCCCTAATACTTGATGTTTATTTGTAATGCTTTCTGGTAATTTAATACTATCGTATTCTTTGTTTGTAAAATCAATAATTCTATTGCACTTCATGCAATGAAAGTGGTGATGTGGCTCTGTTATCGGATCGTATCTCTTTGCACTACCTTGCCATTCAGCGATTTTAACAATTCTGCTTTGGGCAAAAACAATCAATGTTCGATTAACGGTATCAAATGAGATATTTGGTAGTTTTTGTTTAATTTTTTGATAAACAGCGTCAGCGGTAGGGTGATTGCGATTATCTGCAAGTTCACCTAAAATAACCATTCTTTGAGGAGTAATTTTTAGTTTCGCTTTCCTTAGTATTTGAGCGATTTTTCCTGTTTCGCTATTATTACAATCCACATTTATTACTATGTAGGAATGATTATTATCTGTCAAGAAGTAAAAAAATAAATTCAGATTATTACCGAATTTAAAAAACACACTATCGCCCAACATGTCGTCTGTTTACCTCTGATACGACAAATTCTTTATAGTTTTTTAGTTTGATAATTCCTGTTAACTTGCTGGTCGATAGTTTGCTAAAGCTCGCTTTCGATCTAATTAATTAGGCTGCTAAACATAATAATTTTTCTTAAGAATTAAACCTTCCAGCAACGTTTAAATTGCAAAGCAATTTATTACGTTGCGGCGTGCGTTCGAAAAAATTCGAACAGATTTCGCCCAAAATTTGTAGGGCGGGCGAAATCCCCTCCCTTTTTTTTCGCCCGCCCGCAGAAGCAACCCTTTCGAATTGGACAATTTCAAGTTTTTCTTTGGCCCGTAGCATCCGTCTCTGATAGGCCATTACTAGGGATTCACGGCTAAAATTTAGAATTAAAACGATGCTTGTTTTAATTCTGTCCCAAGCTTATATTCTATTTCATTGTCTGACAACCATCTTATAAAAGTGACCGCTCTAATTCTCGCGTCGGCATATTCAGCATCACTCAGACTGGCCTGACTAATAAGTGTTTCGGAATTCTTGACATATAATGCGCACATTATTTCAAAACAACCACCTTGATAAACGAAGCTTAGGCTGTTTGGAGAAAAACTAATAAACTCGTTTCCGAGATAATAGTCGCTCAACAAGTGAACTGTCTCAGTGGAGCGCAAAAAAATACCAACGACTTTATCAGGAGGCAATATATCGCTTTCTATCGTAAAGCCAATTTTCATTCTATCCGGAGAAATAACAACAGAAACAAATCTAGTTAAGTTTTTGAAGAATGTTTTATCCTCACAAAATATTTTGCGGTTCGGAGAACTTGTCAGGTTGTGTTCATTACATAACTGGCTTTCAGTTTTAAACCAATTGAAAATTGAATCATTATCAATAGACAACAAAATTTTATCACCAGAAACTATGCTCTTTTTGTCTGCTGAAAGTAGTGGGGCTTCTGATACAGAAATAATTGCATGTTCAATTTCTTGTTTTGAAAAGAACCTAAAATAGCCGACAATACCAATAACTATAATGACGGCCAAAATAATAGCTAATGCATTTGGAAATCCTTTTTGATTCATATTTGTTAATAAACGATTATCTATTTTTATAAACTTTCTTCTTTAGCAGTAATTAGTTCTTTTTAGTTAAATGCTTTAGTCCGCAATTTCTTTTATGGAAGTTACATCAATTACACCTACTACATTATATTTATTACCATCAGGTCCTTTTATTTCTTCGGTACTAAATGTGCCGGATACTGCAACTCGCAAACCACCCACAGAAAATTTATATTCTGGATCAAGTTTCAAAAGATTTTTTAATCCATAATACTGATCATCCGTTCCCTTAAGGCCTATTGCACATTCCAGAGTTTGTACGCTCTCTCCGATTTTTGGTAAGCATATTATTTCACCAGAAATTGTGATTGGACCTACGGCTGGGATAGATTGCTCTATTTCTTCAATAAAATGTTTATCATCGGGTGTCCAGCACTGCCTTGGATGCGATTCCCCAACTGGATAACCCGCGCGAGCACATTCTTTAAAATTGGTAATTTTATCCGACAGAGGTGATGGTTGTCGATTTAGTGCAAAATAAATACCTACACCACCGAGAATGGCGGTGACCCCAATTATCCAAATAATTTTTTTATTCATATGTTTATATAAATAATGCACCTTAATAATATTGCAGTATATAAGAATTTTATCTCTAATAATGTAATAATGTCCAAAAAATGAATTTAATCAATAAAAATTCAAGAAACCCACCTCTGGTATTGATTTAAAAGAATCTGAATTTTCCCCGAAAAATGACTGTTTGTTGTAGAAGGACTTTGTTATGCTGTAATTTTAATAGATATTGCCTCCGCTCTTGTGAGTTCCGACAAAGCAAATCTCTCCTTCGCTCTTACGAGCTTCGGCGAAGCAAAGGCGGTGGGGGTGGGATTCGAACCCACGATACCCTTTTGGGATATAACAGTTTTCAAGACTGTCTCCTTCAACCACTCGGACACCCCACCTTGATAAATTAATCTTAAACAGAATAGATGACTAATGACAAGGACTTTATTTTTTTACTTTTTTAATTTAAGCTAGTAAAGTCATTAAAAGGGCCTATAGTATAGCGGTAGAACGCCTCCATGGCATGGAGGAGGTCGGGGTTCGACTCCCCGTAGGTCCACTAAAAAACGGCTTTTGCCGTTTTTTTTATCTTATTTTTACTCTAAGCGGAGATGAAGGAAGTCCTTCGCCAAACTCATTAATTGCCGTCACCCTATAATAATAAGTACCTCCAGACTCTACTTCTGCATCTATAAAAGTAGGCTGATCGCTACCGCCAATTATAAATTGGTGTTCAGAAGCACCGCCTCTATAAATACGATAGCCGGTGAGTCTTGATTTCATAATTGGTTGCCAAGTGAGAGTAACTTCGCCATGACGAACATCGGCAGAAAGGTCTGTAATTCTTACTGGAACAGTGTCAAGCGAAATACCTGTTTCTATTCCAGCCATATTTAACGAAGCAGTGGATAAATCTCTAAAAGCCGTAATAGTATATTTAACTAAAAATCCGAAGCCAAAAACGACAACGAATAAAATTAAAAGTATTAATAATTGTCTATTGGTAGGAGCCATGTTTTACATATAAGCACATTTTAAACTAAAAGTCAAGATTAATAATATGTCACATTTAAAATTGGCTTTGGTAAACAATTAGCGAATTAAAATTAATTTTAGCGAGATAAGCCTCGTTGTATCTGCATCGCTCGCATTTGCTGTAGAGATTCCAAGTGCAAAACTCCGCTCTCTGCATTAGTACTCATATTACCAAGTAATCGAAAACTTGTTTCTCCAAAAGTTTTTTCAATAAATCGTGCAAGAAGCAAAAGTCGGCCGGTAAAATGCGCATTGAGAAATATTTTATAAACATCATCAGCGCTTTGATATTTGTCAGGAAATTGTTTTTGTATCTCAGTACAAAGATAATTTAGGACGTCCCTTTGTCGAGGATACGAAACAGTTTTCCAATCATCATTTCCCCTCTTACTGATCCAAATAATGTCGTCTTCTGAAATTTCTTTTTTCTCGGCGAGCTTCTTTTTCATCTCCTTTGCTTCATCAGACATGAGCCACTCTTTTTCTTTTGCAAGTTCGGGGCAATCAAGAAGCTTAGCTAAAAGTCTTTTTTCTGTTTCAGCGACAATCGCCTCATGCAAGCCCGCGAAATGTTGATGATATCCGCGATGACCGTATTTTTGTAACGCTCGTACTGTCACTCCTTCACGGTAAGGCGTTTTACTTACTTCATTGTTCTTTTCTTGAATCTCCACAGAAAAATGCGCCTTAAGGTGTAATAATTCATGCAAAGCGACAGCACCGAAATTAACAGGGTTATTGCGAAAATGTTGTGCGTTAAAAATTATTCCTTGCCTAATATTAGAAGCGACAGCCGTTCCCTGATTACCTACTGTATCTTTATATAACTCTGGTGGAATAATATGAAAATTATCTACGGCAACATCATACGGCTCAATGCCTGCCTCTTGCATAAGTCTAGATGTTTCTTTGTTCGCGAATTGAATAAGAGCAAGCTCTTTATCAGATTTTGAATATTCAAGTTTTTCAAACTGCTCTTTCTCCTGCAACGACAAAGACTCCAGGTGGCTAAAAAGGGCTTGCTGAATTTCTTTTCTGACTTGATCCTTTTTCTCGTTAGAAGCTTCGCCAACAATTCTTACTTCTCGTCCTTTTTCCATAAAAATATTATTTATTATATTAAGCTAAGAAACAATATTAATAAGTCTTTCCGGCACAAAAAAGACTTTTTTAGGGGCGCTATTACCAATTAAATTTTTAATTTTTTCTTCCGCAAGAACTATTTCTAAAACATCTTTTTCACTAAGCCCTTTTGCTACTTTAACAGTATGGCGAGTTTTGCCGTTAATTTGAATTACTAAAATAAAACTATCTTGTTTTAAGGCTTTTTTATCATGTTCTGGCCATTTTACTTTATGCACGCTTGGTTTATTGCCAATTGCTGTCCAAAGCTCTTCGCTAATAAATGGAGCAAATGGCGCAAGTAAAATTAAAAATGTTTCAAAATCTTTTTTAGTTACTGCTTCTGGATTTTCTGTAAACACATTTAAAGCAATCATAAGTTCTGATATTGCTGTATTATATTTCAATAATTCAATATCTTCGGTGACTTCTTTAATTGTTTTATGCATATGTCGAGATAATTCCTTATCTCGTTTAACAGCGTTAAAAGTTGCGCCAAAAGACCATATTCTGCCTAAAAATCTTATAACGCCAGCCA
>CAYGDC010000004.1:0-28208 GCA_964348605.1 uncultured Candidatus Saccharibacteria bacterium
GTTTTTCAATAGAACTTTCTGATTTACGCGTAATTTTCTCTTCTATATTAGAGCCTGTTTCCGACCAGCGATCTATTATTTTTCTTTCTATTTGTGTTTTTGGAATACCGTATTTATGCCTACTTTGTTCTATTATCAAATCCTTATGCGATACTTCTCCTTCTTTGTGAGATAAAAAATCAAGATTGCGTGCCGAGAAGGGCCTCGAGGAAGCACCGTCTACCATTAATTTAATATAAAAATTATGTTTGCCGATATTTACTAAATCCCCTGCCATAAATTCTGGCGAAAATTCTTTTTCTAAAAAGTCAGCATCTTCAGCCCCAACTCTAAAAGCAATAAATGTGCCAACATTACCGATAACAGCGGGGCGTACTACATCGCTTAATTGTTCAATATATTGATGCGCAAGAATAAGGCTTAATCTGTATTTACGCGCTTCCGAAAGAATAACCGCGAAAGAGTCAGTAGAAAAATTCTGAAACTCGTCAATATAAAGAAAAAAATCTTTCCTCTCAAATTCTGCAATATCTATACGACTCATGGCTGCTTGTTGAAGTTTAGTAATTAACATCGCCCCAAGTAAGGAAGAGTTATCTTCGCCAATTCTTCCATGAGAAAGATTGGCAATAAAAATCTTATTATTATCCATCACCTCTCTTATGTTGATTGATGATTTTGACTGACCAATAATATTTCTAATAAGAGGATTTGCGATAAACTGCCCTACTTTATTTTGTATAGCGGCAACCGCTTCCGAAGCATATTTATCTGTATATTTCCCAAATTCATTAACCCAAAAATTTTTGACAACAGGGTCTTCAAGGGCAGTGGTGATTTTTACTCTATATTCTTTGTCTGTTAACATCTTCATCACATCTAATAAAGTAGAGTTCGGAAACTCTAAGAGGGCAAGCAAAGTATTGTTCAAAATATATTCCATTCTAGCAGACCAAGCGTCAACCCATATTTTTTTAAAAACGCCCATCATACCAGAGGCAATAAGATGTCGGAATCCCCCTTCTACGCCCTCAAGCGGATTAAAGCCAATGGGATAATCCATGTCTGCCGGATTAAAATAAATAACATCATCAATGCGCTCTGATGGAATAAAATCTAAAATCTTTTCCGCAAATTGACCGTGCGGATCTATGAGACCGACCCCCCTTCCTTCGCGGATATCGTCTATAATCATATTTTCCATCATAGTTGTTTTACCCATTCCAGTTTTACCTATGAGATATGTGTGGCGACGACGATCATCGGTTTTAATACCAAATTTCACCTCGCGACTCCTAAAATTAGTTTTTCCAAAAAAATTAATATCTTTCATAATATTTTTTATTCTTCTATTGGTAGATTAATCGGTGGAGCGCCTTTTTTAGGCTCAATTTGACCAAGTCCAGTTGCCATAACTCTTTTCGTTGGAGGATGAAAAAGAGTAGCAAGCTCTTCAGTGTTCATAAGTGATGGAGTAAGGCATTCTCTATGCATTGCCTCTACGTTTGTAAAATTAGTAAAACTTCTTTGAATATAATTTTTATATATCAGTCTTTTTTTTCTTAAAAGTTTTTTCTGTTTATTTAATACAAAAAAACGATCTGGAGTAGTAATAGTGAGTGATGCTGGACGAATAAAATTAAGATTTTGGATGCCAAACTGCTGAAAAGCACTAGTTGCTGCCTTAAAGTTAGATCCAGAAAAAGTATCTTTTTGGTCTATGTAAATAATCCTGATAATAGCTTTAAAAGCTAATTTACTTGCTTTTGCCTCAATCGCCTTAATGACTTCATGATCGGCGGCAGAAAGAGTTTTGGGTTTTTCCTCACTTTTTTTAGGATCTTCTTTTGCTGGAGATGTTATAAAAATTTGAGCTAATTCTTTAATTATTTCTCCTATAAACGAAAATGTTGCGCTAATGATATTTTTTTTAGGCTCTTCTTTTTTACCCATCTTTTCGGCAATGACTTTTTTTGCCGCATCTTTTAGAGCGTCTCCGGCAGGGCTTATTAAAAGCTGTACCCACATTCGTTCATTATTCTTTAAACCAGACATTGCTTCAAAAAGTATGGCCATCGGATCTACTTCTTGCTCTTCATATTTTCTTTCACCTAAAAAATATGAGTATGTCCTAATAGGATAAGCACTGTTTTTTCCGAGAACCATATCGGCTCCCATAATATCATACTGTTCATTTGGTAGATCAGCAGGAAATTCGCTTACATAATCTTTGGTTGCTTCAGTTATTTCTGCTCCAGGATATTGAGAAAATATAGCTGCTTCAATAATAGATCTATTTTTTTTATTAACTTTTATAAAAAATTTAACACCTTCTTTAGAAGATACTATTTCAATAGAAATTTTTTCTTCAAATTGCCCCTCAAGCCATTTTTTTTCTGGCTTTATGCCAAAACTATATATCTGATAAAAGCTAGCAAACACTTGCTCCATTGCCTTGGGGAATATCTCGCTATCTCGTGGAAACTTGATTTCTAAAATAATATAGTTAATGCCTGCAGCAAATTTTGCCTGGGACTCATCTAGCCACCAATTTTCTAGTAGAGAAATAATAAACTTTAAAAATAAAAAAGAGCCGATAACTGCTATCGTCCCTAAAACTACATTAATAATGTGTCCTTCTAATCCCAGAATAAACTCCATAATTTTATTATACCTTAAGTCCGTAAGTTCCGCGACCTACAAGAACAAATCTAGAGTCCTTAATAAGTTCGTTATGAACGGTAGGCGCATGACTTCCAATTCTTTTTGCAATTTCTGTAAAATGTTGAGGAGTCTTTTCTTTTTTAAGAAAAGCAAAAGCTTTAGCACGCACTGTTTTGGGATTTATTTCATCCCATTCTGTAAGGCCAAAATCACCATAAGGACCAATTCCAAAATGTTTGGAAACCGAAAGTAGCCCTACAGCAATAGTTTCTTGCATATTGCGCAAAGCTGTTATAGAGCGAAGTATCTCATCAAATTGCTCAACCTTTTCAAAACTACTTGTAATTTCGTTATGCATTGTCTCCATTTCTTTTTTTGCATCATCATTTACATACCAAAAACTATAAAATGTGTTATTTTCTTTGCAAAAAAAAGGATGACCTAGGGCTTGAAAAATGAATCCGGCTTGGTTGCTAAAAACATCCGTATTATTTGTAGATTTGGCGAGAGAGTGAATCTCTTGCATGAGAAGATCATTTTTCCTTAATCCGCCAGTCGCAGATAAATGCCTCTCAGTAAAATCTTGTAAGATAAGTGCTTCTTCAAAATTAGCAACTATTTTTTTAATCTTTAAAATAGCCTGTTCCTCTAATTGCCGCACTCTTTCGCGAGTAATATCATATTGAGTTCCAAGGGTTTGTAAAGTATCAATTTTAGGTGACGCAAGGCCAAATCGTTTAGTTAAAATATTAGCACTTCGCGTATCAAGGGAAGCATTTTCAAAAAGTCGTTCTATAAAATTTTCTAAATTTAAGTCAGAAAGATACATGTTTTTATATTACAATCTTTTGAATCGTATGTCAAACTTATACCCTTAGATTTTTAAGTAAAAAAATAAATTATTATTTATAATTTATAATGACCATGTCTCCTATTTTCATATCGCTTTCTCTAACTGTTCCGGCGGCGACTTCTAGCGCCATATTTACTAGCGATGGCGGATAATAAATCACAAGCTCGTCACTTAAAACGCTTGGTTGCGGTAATGCGTTTTCTGACCAACCAATAATTTGATTTTGATATATCCATATAATATCTATAGGGAACTGCATATCTTTCGTCCAAAAATGAGGCATATTTGGTGAGTCAAAAATAAAAAGCATGCCGCTATTTTTAGATAATGATTTGTGACCAATAAGCCCACGTCTTTTTTCTTCTGCGTCATCGGCGATAAAGACAGTAAAAACATTTTCATTAATTTTGACCTCAGCAGTCCCGGCGCTATTTTCTAAAATAAGCATAGGTTTATGAATAAGGCGAGACTGATAAATAAGTCCCGTAATAAAAAAAATAATAAATATTGCAACAGCGGCTAGCACAAGACTGCTTTTCATAAAAATAAAAACTTGGTTTTGTATTTTTTATTCTGTTCTTTGTTTTTTACCTATTAAATAAATTAATTATTTACAAATTTTTCTAATCAAATATTTTGTTTCTTCAACATTCGCTATCTGCGCAGTATCTATACCAGTTTTTACAACCGAAAAATCATTTCCTCCCTTATAAAGAGCGTCTCCTACATAAGCCATTTTTCTAATAGGAATAGATAATCGTTTTTGAACTTGCCTTATGCCATATGCCTTATCAATTCCTTTTTTTGTAACATCTATTGAGGTAAGCCCACCAAGACGCACTTCAAACTCAGGCAAATATTTTTTAAGAGCTTTTTTAAGCTGAGGGCGAACATCTTGTGTTTGGTTCCACTTTTCTTTGTCCACAAGAGGCGCCTTTTGTCCCAGAGCCGAAAAAGTAATTTGACTTTCACGATCTTCTATAACTTTGCCATAAGTCTTATTTGGCTTTATATATCGCGTATCTTTAAAAGCCTTTTGAAAAGCGTTTATAATTTGTGTTTTTTCTTTTTTTGTTAAATTATTTTTGTAAATTAAAGACCATTTTCCTTTGGTATATGTATACATTCTGCCTCCCGATGTAGGAAGCACAAAAAGATTTTTAAGCCTGTCTTTAGGGCATTTTAGATAATTAAGAAATTGTTTTTTAAACTGCGGATAATTTCCTCCTCCTATTACAGCTACAGGGACTTTATCAAGAAGCTTGCATAGAAGAGTTATCATTACTTCATCAATATCGTGCTTGCTTGTAGTAAGCGTGCCATCTAAATCAAAAGCTAGCAGTTTTTTAGTTGAAAGCATGGCGACCGCCTCTTCAAGTTTGTGTATTTTTTTATAATTATTGATTAACCATGAGCTAGATTGTATTTTGCCCCCGTGTCCAGCATTAAAAATCATTTTGCAGTTAATTCTTTCACATACTGCTACTTCTGGGATATTGTCTTTATATCTATCTCCTCCATTAACAAAAAGATTTGGTTTTAGTTCCTCAAGTTCTCGACAAACACTCATATCACTTGCCCCCTCTTTGTGACTTGTTAGAACCACGCGATCAACTCCAACAATGGCCTCAATAATTTCTTTACGCTCATGCTCTGGCATAAAAACATAACCTTTCTTATTTTTTAGCCAATTGTCATTATTGAGAATAACAACTAATTGATGGGCCATTTTTTTAGCTTCCTGAAATAAACGAACATGCCCTATATGAATTGGATCAAACCCTCCGCTTACGGCAGCAATAATTTTATTTTTTGATGATTTTTTTGATTCTCCCATATTTATCTTGATAACGAATAATATCTTCTTCTTCGACTTTGCCAAAAGCTATTTCTAAAACTTGCGCATTAGTAATGCCATATATTCTGTGCTTCTCCTCCTTATTAATTTTAACAAGCTCCCCTTTTGTCAATATTAAAAATGTATCTTCTTTCTGAACGCGAATTCTTCCTTTGAGCACGATCCATATTTCGCTCCTATTTTTATGACTTTGCAAACTCAATTCTTCGCCTTTATGAATAAAAAGCTTTTTTAGCCAGTAATTATTTAAATACTTCTCCAAAACCAAATATCCTCCCCATGGTTTCTTGACTAATTCATAAGTTGTGCGAGATGTAAGCTTGTCTAAATTTTGCATAATTTTAGAACATCAAGAAGCTCTTTTATTTCTATGGTTGCTACGCCAACTACTTTGTCAGCTCCGCCATAGTATACAAAAAGCGTTTTACCAATTAGCGCCGAACCACAAGGAAATACCACGTTTGAAACTTCTCCCTTTTTTTCATAAATAGTTTCTGGCTCAAAAATAGGATAGTCAGTGCGGCTAATAATTTTTACAGGGTCTCGCAAATCAGCCAATACCGCTCCTACGCGGTATACCCCATCTTCAGAAACTCCATGATAAAGCAGTATCCATCCACTTGCAGTTTTAATCGGCGGACCAGCAAGGCCAACTTTTTTAGAATCCCACCATCCTCGTCTCGGCATTATCCAGCGATATTCTTCAAGCCAAGTTTTTTCGTCAAAATCCAAGGTTTTATGAAAGGAAAGATCAATGTCATCGCCAAGACGATGAATAATTACATATTTTCCTTTAATTTTTTCTGGAAACATGGCTGCGTCTTTATTGTCTAAATTAGGCGGGGAGACAAGAACGGGCTTAGCCCATTCCCATTTTTGATTCAAAAAATCCTGCTCCATAATCCACGTTAAAGCTACTCTTGGTGGATTTACGCCATCAAAAGCAGTGTAAAACATATAAATTTTATCTCCGATCTTTATGAGTCTAGGATCTTCTGCCCCCGAGTTGCCGCCTGGCTGGAGCTTTTGTTCAAACGGCTCTCTGGGGATATAAGCGGGCTTTGGAGAACGATAGTCTATATCAATTCCGTTTTTACTTGTAGCATACCCACAAACGGAAGTATTGTCTTCTGACATCGCTCGATATAATAGATGTACTTTATCTTTAAGATAAATCGCCCCAGGATTAAATGTTGCTTTTGTTTCCCAAGAATGACCTGCTATTGGACTAATGATGGGGTTTTCTTTGGCTCTATTTAACTTTGTAAAGACTATTTGTTTTTTTACAAACTTATCAATAAAAGCAGGTAGATTAATAAAAGCAACTGAGCAGGTAGTGTCAGATGATCCATAATGCAAGTGAAGCACATTTTCTTTTAAGATCACTCCTGATGGAAAAATAATATTAGGCGATATGCCGTATTTTTCATAATATTCTTCAGCATAAAAAATGGGAAAATCAGTTTTAGCAATAATTTTAAAAGGGTCTTTTAAGTCTAATAATACGGCCTCAATGCCAAAATGCCCTTTAGAAGAAAAATAATCTCTGATGTAAGAGTAAAATAAAAGCCAGCCGTATTTTGTTTTTATCGGAGGAGCGCCAACTTCAATATGGTCTTGTGGTTGACGCTGAAGTGATAAAGAGTGTTTTTCAAAATCTTTGTGCCATTTCTGCCAATAAGATTCTTGCCACATATCTTCTTCTTTTTCAAAAGAGGCCAAGCATATTCGGGCCGGGGGCTTATCGGTATTCACTGTTAAAATAGCCCACATTTTCCCGTTAATTTTTTCTGGAAAAAGAGTCATTGCCTTTGCATTAAATGGCGTAATTAAATGCTTTTCCTCAATTTTCTCTAGATCCTTGCTAATAGCTAATCCTACTTTTATGTTTTCAGCTTGAAAAGGCCATCCTCCAAGAGCAGTATAAAAAATATAATATTTATTATTAACTTTTACTACACGTGGGTCTTCACATCCAAACTTTTCCCACTCATGTTCAGGAATAATAAATTGTTTGCGATTATAAAATTTTAATCCGTCTTTGCTTTCCGCAATGCCAATACTAGAAGCTTGAAGTTTTGTTTTTGCTGTATTGTGATAGTATGGCAAAGAAATGGCGCGATAGAGGAGAAATGTTTTATTTCCTTTTTCAATAGGGCAACCATTTAATACAGCGCCCGCTTCCCAAAACTGGTTTTTATTTGGTTTTAATATTGGGTTATCTTTAAATCTTTCAATAATCATTTTATTTTTTTAAAATTTTGACTTTAGATTTAGTAAGCCTGAGAGAAGTTTGCTTTGTAGATGTAAGTTTATTTAAAAATTCTTCCATATTTGCGTAAGCTACGCCAATATAACTATCCGAAGCGCCATAATAAACTAAAAGTTTGTCATCTTTTATTACTGCTCCTGAAGCATAAATAACCCCAGCCTTAAAGCCATTATTTTCATAATCTTGGTCTGGCTCAAGTACCGGCACTAATGAACGATGGATAATTTTTGCAGGATCTTTAAAATCAAGCAACATAGCTCCTAATTTATATTTACTTAAATCATCGTCCATTGCGTGATAAAAAACAAGCCATCCTTTATTTGTTTTAAGCGGTGGAGCGCCAACGCCCCTAATCCATTTTTCCCAGCCATTTTTATCTTGATTTTTGCCGTTATAATAACTTTTGATATGCTCGCCGGGCTTAAATTCAAGGCTGTCGCGATAAGAAATGGATATTTGGGGACTAATGCTGTGTAAAATAGCATATTTGCCGTTAATTTTTTCCGGAAAAATTACCCAATTTTTATGAACTTCTCCAGGAGCAGAAATTAAAACAGGCAATTTCCATTGCCATTTTTTTTGCAAAAAATCCTTAATTTTTATTGAAGTTAAAGCTACCCGTAGCCCATCTCCACAAGCAGTATATGTCATAAAAAGCTCATCTTCCTTACCAACGCGCGTAAGGCGAGAATCTTCACATCCTCCGAAGCTACCGCCTGATGCAAAAGAATAATAACTAAAAGCTGTTTTTGTGACGCGATGGTTATAAATTGGATATGGCGATCGTTCATTAATCGCAAAGCCATCGCTAGAAGCAGCATATCCTAATCGCGAAATACCATCTTCTCCAATAGCTCGATAAATAAAATGAATTTTGTTTTTAAGAAAAATAGCTCCTGGATTAAACACCTGCCAGGCCTCCCAGCTATTATCTTCTTTAGGCGAAATAATGGGATTTTCTATATATTTGTGGAAGATAGAAAGATTTGATTTAATAGTCCTTTTTTTTCTTTCTGGTTTTAATAAAGAGCTTTTCTTTTTTTTAGCCGAAACAACAGCTTGTGTCTTATTTTTTTTATTACTAACACTAGAAGATTTTATGATAATTTTCTTCATATTTTTTAATTATATAAAATATTAATAATAATTCATAATTTACAATTTTAAAGAGACTAACATTCTTTAAAAGTTGTCTACTGTGTGTTAATAAAAGTGCCGCCGGTCGGAGTTGAACCGACACGGATTACTCCACACGATTTTGAGTCGTGCGCGTCTGCCTATTCCGCCACGGCGGCATACTCTTATTAGAGTATGTTAATTATAAATACTGGTCAATTGCTTTTTTGTAATTTCTGCTGGATATAAACTGATTATATTTTTTATATTTGATTACTTATAAAAAAATAAGCCATTTAATGCTTATTAAAAGCTAATCATTATCGCGTTATTTTTATTAAAATTAGTTTTTCACAAACTTGCCTAATTATAAGTCTTTTTTAAAATGAAGTTATTCATCTGCTTTAGGTGCAACAATAATTGTAGGCACCACAGGTAGTAGATTTTTTTTAACAAACAAAAAGCTTAATGCGCCAATCAATATACCTAAGAAGAAAGCTGACCCCCAATATATTCCAGCGACTATTCTTGCTATTCCGGCAAAAATCACTAATAAAGATGCCATAATACCAAATTGTTTATTTATAAAAATAAAAGTGAGTGCGATAGGTATTAAAAAAGTCATATGTTCTGATATCAAGCCGCTTGTGAGAGAGTGCGATATTATTGGCTTAACATCAAAAACTTCAAATGGACGAGGAATATAAAAAAAATTATGAATTACTATAGCAATAAATCCACGCGCCATAATAGAGCTAATTACCGCGATTGCAAAATAATAAAATTTTAATTTAAAACTCCTAATATAAAATATCGTTGCTATAAACCAAATTATAATAATCCATGGCAAGATGGATCCTAAAAAAATTACAATCAATCTTAAAAAAGAAGATTGATTAGCTATTTCAAAAACAGCTTTTATTAGAGATTCCTCAAGGGAAAATGGCATTTAAATATTACTTTCTAACATATGGCAAAAGCGCCATAAACCTTGCTCTTTTAATAGCTTCGCTAAGCTTTCTTTGATGCTTAGCACAAGTGCCAGTATGTTTTGGATCTATAATTTTTGCCTGACCTGAAACAAACCGTTTTAATAAATCGGCATCTTTATAATCTATGTCTATAAAATTGCGTGAGCAGAAAAAACACTGTTTATCCATTGAGAGTTAATTTTAATACTTTTATTATTAAAAAGGCAAGTCTTCGGGCTTAATTTCTCCATCATCTTCTATTTTAATAATAGGAATCTCTTCTCTATCTTCACTATATTGCGCAGAATCATTGTTGCCATCTAGCGCTCCTTCTTCAGGAGATGCATTATTAGTATTTTTTGTGGCGGAAGAGAAAGACCTAGGCCCAAGTTGCATTTTTTCACCAATGATCTCAGTTGTTTTTCTTGTTGCACCATCTTTTCCCTGCCAGCTTCGTGTTTGAAGCCTGCCTTCAATAAAAACCATTCCTCCTTTAGTTAAAAACTGGCCGGCAACATCTGCTTGCCTGCCCCATAAAACGACGTTGTGAAACTCTGTAGATTGTTGCTTAGCACCAGACTTATCATTCCACGTCCGATTAGTAGCGATGCTTAAGGTGGTTACTCTATCGCCCATCGGCGTTGTTCTGATTTCTGGATCAGCTGTTAGTCTCCCCATAACAAATACTTTATTTAAATTCATAATTATTTTATTTAAGAATTTGTTAATAATTCTTTTAATTTTTCATCAAAAGCTACTTCATCTATGTCGTCATTAGCTAATATATGATTTTCTGTTAGAGGATTATCACTTAAAAGCTCTTTAATTAAGGGCGACTTATCTGTTTGTAATAATGTAATTTCCTCGGTTGATTCGGCTGTAGTAGGGCGATCTTCGTTTACTGGGTTATTTATGTTATTTACAATATTTATACTGTTAATATCTTCTTTATCCTTTTGATTCCTGGCAAATCGAGAGCTTATTTTTCTCACAGAAGCAGTAACAATAAGGAATCTTAAAATGCCTTCTGCAAATTTAAGTTGCTCATCTATTTTAATAATCATTTCTGACGCTCCCTCGAATGTTGTTGATCCAAAAAGCGCTGATGTTTGTTTTTTAATAGGATAAGCAAGCTTAAGCTCAGTAAGTCTTCCCTCTGTAATATTTTGAGCGCCAACATGATTTAGGGACTTTAAAACCGTCTCTTTATCGGACTCTGTCTTTGCAAGATATGATATTGTGTATTGTTTTTTACCCTCAGTCATTGTTTCAAATTATCAAACGATTAGTCTTCTGTCAATTTATCTACTTCTAGCTCTGTGGGCTGATCAGAATCAGACACAGATGATGTTTCTTTAATAGGCGCTTCTCCAGTGGTTAAAAATTCATTCCTATAAGTTGCGCCGATAGGCAATAAGCGTCCAATAATAACATTTTCTTTTAATCCTCTAAGCTTATCTATCTTGCCTTCACTTGCTGCACTGACAAGAATTCTCGCGGTCTCTTGAAACGAAGCCGCAGATAAAAATCCTTCAGATGCTAATGCTGACTTAGTAATACCAAGCAATAATTCTTCTGCTCGCGCAGGTTGCTTACCTGCTTTTTTTAATGCACGATTAGCTTCAAAAAATTTTGATTTATCTGTAACTTCTCCGGCAACAAAATCAGTATCTCCAACATTGGTGATTTTTACTCTACTAAACATTTGTTTAATGATAACTTCAATATGCTTATTATTTATTCCCGCTCCTTCTGATATATATATTCTTTGTATTTCTTGAATAATATAGCGATAAACTGCTTCTTTTCCTTTTAAGGCATAAAATTCTTTTAAATCAAGGCTTCCTTCTGATATGGCAGTTCCCTTGTCTATAGCTTGACCTGTTTCAACGCGTAAAAAAATACCTCTCGGAAATTGATATTCTACTGTTTTTTCTTTTTTAGACTTACTGCCGATTGCTTTTAAGCGTACTATGCGTAAATCTTGTTTTTCCTCAATAGAATCAACTACTGCGTCATACTCAGCAAGAACTGCCTTGCCTTTTGGTATACGCGCCTCTAAAAGTTCTTCGACACGCGGAAGGCCTGATGTAATATCAGCATGCGCAACACCTCCTGCGTGGGTAGTGCGCAGGGTAAGCTGTGTGCCTGGCTCACCAATAGACTGCGCAGCAACTATACCAACTGCTTCGCCTATCTTAATAAGTCCGCCGTGACCAAGATCTAAGCCGTAGCAGTGCGAACAAACGCCATGCAGCGTTCTACAAGTTAATACTGATCTAATTTTTACTAACTCAATAGTTGAGGATTCTATTGCTTTAGCAAGCAACATTGTAATAATGTCTCCTGCTTTAGCGATTATTTTTCCATCAGACTTAACATCTTCTATGAGTACACGTGAAAATATTCTATCAGAAAACTTGTGCCCGAACTCATTACCATCGTTGCGCTTTATTTCTATCCCTTCTTTTGTTCCGCAATTATCTTCTCTAACTATTACATCTTGCGCAACGTCAATCATGCGCCTTGTAAGATATCCCGCCTCCGCAGTTTTTAGAGCCGTGTCTACTAGTCCTTTGCGATTGCCGTGAACTGAATTAAAATATTGTAATGATGTAAAGCCTTCTTTATAAGAGGAAGTAATAGGAAGATCTATAGTTTCTCCTTTTGGGTTCTTGACTAATCCCCTCATTCCTATCATCTGATTTATTTGTTCCCAGCTTCCTCTCGCACCAGAAGTGATAATTTGATAAACAGGATTTTTGACATCAAGTGATTTAGCAACAATCTTTTCTATTTGTGATTTAGTATCATGCCAAACCTCAATCGCTCTTACTCTTCTTTCTTCATTAGTTAATAATCCTTCTTGATATTGTGTATCAATAGCATCTGTTTTTTTATAAGCATTATCAAGTATTGCTTGCTTTTCCGGCGGAATTTTTAAATCAGATATGCTCCATGTTATGCCTGAGCGTGTAGCATAATAAAACCCAAGCTGAGAAATTTTATCAAGAATATTGCTTGTTTGTTCAAATCCGTACTTCGTTATTATATTCGCAAAAAATTGATTTAGCTCTTTTTTATTTAAAGTATGATTAACATATCCAAAATCACTAGGAATAGATTCATTAAAGATAACTCTTCCAACAGTAGTAATAAATTCTTTACCAATTTTAATGGGCACTCTAAGCCCTATTGCTCCAAATTCATAAGCAAGCTTTGCTTCGTTCTGGCTAGAAAATATTTTGATCTCTTTTGGTTTGTCGATTTCTTCTTCAGTTAGATAGAAAAGCCCAAGCACAATATCATTCCATGGTCCCGGTACTGGGCTGCCTGATGCTGGCTTTAAGAAGTTTTTGCTAGAAAGCATTAAGTCTCTTGCTTCTTTCTGCCCTTCTTCAGTTAGCGGCACATGTACAGCCATTTGGTCTCCATCAAAGTCTGCATTAAAACCAGAACAAACGAGTGGCGGAATTTGTATAGTAAGATCTTCTATAAGATTGGGCTTAAATGCTTGAATACCAAGCCTATGCAATGTCGGCGCTCTGTTTAGTAACACATATCTATTTTGTATTACTTCTTCTAATATTTCCCATACTTCTGCTGGTCCAAGATCTATGAGCCTGTTTGCGTTTTTAACATTATGAGCAAGTCCTTTTGTTAAAATTTTACTAATAACAAATGGTTTAAAAAGCTCTAGTGCCATTTTTTTAGGAATACCACATTCATCATAGCGAAGTTTTGGTCCAACTACGATAACCGATCTCCCTGAATAATCTACTCTTTTACCAAGCAAGTTCTGCCTGAATCTTCCCTGTTTGCCCTTAAGCATGTCTGCGAGCGAACGAAGGGGCCTTTTTTTAGAAGTTAATTGAGAACGGCCCATTCTCGCGGTATTATCTATTAATGCATCAACAGCCTCCTGAAGCATTCTTTTTTCATTAACAACAATAATGTCTGGGGCGTTAAGCTCTAAAAGTTTTTTAAGTCTATTATTGCGATTAATGACTCTTCTATAAAGATCATTTAGGTCAGAGGTCGCATATCTCCCGCCATCTAGCGCCACCATTGGACGAAGATCTGGTGGCAAAACAGGAAGCTCTGTCATTATCATCCATTCGGGCTTAATGCCATTTCTTTGCATTGCTGTAAAAAACTTAAGGCGACGGAAAAGATATTGTCTGCGATTTGCGTCCTCTGTTTTAGTAAGCTCTTTTTCTGTGGCTTGTATTTCTTTATTAAGATCAATGTTTTGTAATACTCTACGCACTCCTTCAGCGCCACTCATAGAAACAAAAACATCTCCAAATCTTCTAGAGAAACTATAATATTCTGTTTCTGAAAGCACCATGCCTGGACGCAAAGTTTTGAGAGTATGACGAATTTGTTCTGCTGCCGTTTCAAGTTCGTCTTGTATATCGTCTTCTGTTCTCTTTCTAGATTTTAATTCTTTATCTATTTCAGCAAGGGCTGATTTTCTGCGATCTTCGTCAACAGACACTACTATAAACGCCGCGTGGTAGATAACTTTTTCAAGTTTTGATACTGGAACATTTACGGCAAGCCCAATTCTTGATGGGACGCTTCTTAGAAACCAAATATGTGCAATCGGAGTCGCAAGGTTAATATGGCCCATTCTTTCGCGTCTTACAATTGAGCGAGTAACCTCAACACCGCATTTATCGCACTTAATGCCTTTATAGCGAATTTTTTTATACTTACCGCAATAACATTCATAATCTTTAGTAGGACCGAATATTCTTTCTGAAAATAATCCATCTTTTTCAGGGCGCTGTGTTCTATAATTAATAGTTTCTGGCTTAATAACCTCACCATAAGATGATTTTAGAATTTCTTCAGGAGATGCAATTTTAAGTTTTATAGAATGAAAATTGTCCATTTTATTCTTCTTTTTGATTTTGTTTTATTTCTTTTATTTCCTCTTCTTCAAAGATAAGCTCCATATTTAAGCCTAATGCTTTTAATTCGCTTGTTATGACATTAAATGTCGCAGGAATATTAGGTTGTTTTATTTTTTCGTCTCGAACTATCGCTTCATAAGCTGCCGCTCTGCCCAGAACATCGTCAGACTTTATAGTAAGCATCTCCTGCAAGGTGTGAGATGCGCCATATCCCTCGAGAGCCCAGACTTCCATTTCTCCAAATCTTTGTCCGCCAAATTGAGCCTTTCCTCCTAATGGTTGTTGAGTAATTAAACTATAAGGACCAATAGATCTCATATGCATTTTATCAAGCACCATGTGATTTAGCTTTAACATGTACGCACGACCGACCATAATATTTCCATTAAAAGATTGCCCGGTAAGTCCATCGTATAGGGCCACCTTACCATCTTCTGGTATACCAGCCTTTTTAAGTTCTGCCCGTATTTCCTCTTCAGTAGCTCCAGCAAGAGCAGGAGTGTGCGCAATATACCCAAGTTTTTCTGCTGCCCAACCAAGATGTGTTTCTAAAATTTGTCCAAGATTCATACGGCTAGCAACGCCAAGAGGGTTTAATATAATGTCAACTGGTGTGCCGTCTTCAAGAAAAGGCATGTCCTCTACTGGCCTAATCTGTGAAATAACTCCTTTATTTCCATGTCTTCCAGCCATTTTGTCTCCTGCTTGAATATTGCGAAGTGACGCAACCTGCACTTGTATTCTGCGTATTACTCCCGGATCAAGCTTATCTCCTTTTTCGCGTGCAAAAATTTTAACACCTATAATTCTTCCGCTTTTTCCATGCGGAATAGTCAAAGAAGTATCTTTGACATCTCTGGCTTTTTCTCCGAATATTGCGCGCAATAATCTTTCTTCGGAGGTAAGCTCTACCTCTCCCTTAGGAGAAATTTTACCAACCAGTATATCGCCTGCCGAAACTTCAGCGCCTATGCGAACAATACCTTCTTCATCAAGATTTTTTAACTTGTCCTCAGAAATGTTTGGGATATCAGGAGTGGTAATTTCTGGGCCGAGTTTAGTATCTCTAACGTCGCAGATAAAATCTTCTACGTGAACAGATTTATATCTATCTTGCTGTACTACACGCTCTGAAATAATAATTGCGTCTTCATAATTTGCCCCTTCCCATGATATAAAAGCAACTAGAAGATTTTGCCCTAAGGCCAGTATACCATCTTTAGTAGAGGGCCCATCGCCTATTACCTCTCCTTTATTAATTTTGTCGCCAATTTTTACTGTCGGCTTGTAAGAAAAGCCCATATATTGGTTCGTCATTCTAAATTTTTCTAGCTTGTATTCGCGCTTTTTGCCTTCTTTTTCTAGAATTACAATGCGTGAAGCATCAATAAATTGAACAACCCCGTCTTCTTCGGCGATAATAACATGTCCTGAATCATACGCAGCCTTCCTTTCCATTCCTGTTCCGACAAGCGGAACCTCTGGTCGCAAAGATGGAATAGCTTGCTTTTGCATGTTTGAGCCCATAAGAGAGCGCTTAGCGTCGTCATTTTCAAGAAAAGGAATAAGCGAAGCACCAACTGAAAGTATCTCTGATGGAGCGACATCCATAAAATCAACTTCTCCTTTAGGGATATTGACTGGCCTGCCCTGATAACGCGCTTCTATAATTTTATTAACAAGCGCGAGTTTTTTTGTATCAATCTTTTCTCCTGCGTGTGCTATTTTGTATTTTTCTTCTTCAAAAGCATCTAGCCAAACGACTTCTTTTGTTAACTCGCCTTTTTTGAGCTTTATGTATGGCGCCTCTACAAAGCCATATTTATTAATGCGAGCAAATATAGAAAGATAATTTATAAGTCCAATATTTTGCCCTTCTGGTGTTTGAATAGGGCAGATTCTGCCGTAATGAGAAGAATGAACGTCTCGAACTTCAAATCCTGCTCTTTCTTTCGTGAGTCCTCCTGGTCCAAGCGCGGAAATTCTTCTTTTATGCTCAAGCTCAGTTAAAGGATTTACTTGGTCCATGAATTGAGACATCGAGCTTGTCGCAAAAAAATCTCGGATAGCAGAAATAAGAGGCCTTACATTAATAAGCTGTGTTGGCGTTAGGGTGGTTTTATCTGAAGTTGATATTCTGTCTTGGACGACCCTTCTTATTCTACTAAGCCCTAGCCTCATTCTCATTTGTAATAACTCGCCAACTGTGCGCACTCTTCTGTTTCCAAGATGGTCTATGTCGTCTTCTTTGGCATTTTGATCTTCATTTAATAGAATAATTTCCTTAATAATTTTAATTATATCATTTTGATTTAAAAGCCCTGAAGACGATTCACTTATTCCCAATCTTTGATTTATTTTAAATCTACCAACATCAGAAAGATCATATCTATCTTCTCTCTGAAACATTGAATCAATAAGGCTTTTCGCGGCATCGGCAGTTGCTGGGTCTCCTGGGCGAAATTTCTTATACATCTCTACATAGCTTTCAGAAAGTGTTTTTGCTACATCTTTTTTAAGGGTAGCATTGATATAATTTAATTCTTTTTCACTCGAAAAAACAGCTTGGATTGCCTCATCAGTCTCTAGTCCAAAAACGCGCAGGAAAGAGGTTGCTAGCACTTTTCTGTGTTTATCTATTTTAACTTGTATTGTTCCGTCATGCTCTGTAGAAAACTCTATCCAAGCTCCTCTATTGGGTATAATTTTAGCTCCGAAGAGTCTTTGGCCACGAACAACATCAGCAATGAAGTAAACGCCGGGACTACGAACTAGCTGGGATATTATAACGCGCTCAACTCCGTTAATAATGAAGGTTCCTTGTTGCGTCATCATCGGAAAATCGCCGAAATATATTACTTGCTCAACTTTATGCCGAGTAATGAGATTAATAAGCTCCACAGTCATGCGAAGTGGAGCTTCATAAGTTAAAGCTTTGTCTTTAGCTTCTTCTATAGAAAATTTAGGCTCATCAAAATAAAAATCTTTAAAGCGTAATTCAAATTCTTTGCCGGAATAATCTGTAAAAGGCGATACTTCTTTTAAAAGCTCCTTAATGCCTTCTTCTTTAAACCAATTAAACGACTCTGTTTGCACTGCCACAAGATTTGGCTCTTTAACAAATGAGCCAGGGTGCGAAGAAAAGACTTTAACTTTTTGTTTTAGCATTAGACATATAAAAACCCTCCAAATTTATTTTTGGGCTTAGGAGAGTTTATTTTAACTATTTAACGATACTTTATATATATTCGTCAAGAGCCTTATCGAAAACTACTTTATTAGTTTTCGGAAATATTAATATAAAAACATTCCCAACTTTTTAAAAACTAACTTGCAGCACTAAATAATAGTGTACTAATACAAGCTTTAAAGTCAAGCTGTGACTCTTCTTAAAAAAATGAGAGAGCTTGATTTGTTATAGTTGTTTTTTTGTATTTAGCATGCCACATGGCTTTACATTGTTTTTCTCGCAGCAATATTCTGCACCATCCCTAGCATAAACATTGATGCTATAAGATTTGAGCCGCCTGCAGAAAGCAAGGGGAATGCAACGCCAATCACTGGCGTAAGCCCAACAACCGATCCCATATTAACCGCGAATTGCAGTCCTAAAAATATCATTGTCCCAAGACAAATAAATTTACTAAAATTATCTTCTGCTAAAAAGCCTATTAAAGAAATGCGCCATATCATAAAAACGAACATAATAAGCACGAGTCCACCACCTAATAATCCCCACTCTTCAGTAAACGATGCAAAAGCAAAGTCTGTTTGAGCAGCTGGCAAAAATCCCAACTGGACTATCTCCCCTTGTCCAAATCCTTTGCCAAAAAATCCGGCAGATCCTATAGCGTTTTTTGATTGTATAACATTAAAATTAACTCCTAATGGATCTGCTTCAGGATTAAAAACCGCAAGCATTCTATTTTTTTGATGCTCTCTTAATAGCCCTGTGTTCCAAGAAACAGCGCCTAGAGCAATAACAAGCATGAGCCCTATCGCAATATATTTTGCTGGTAACCCGGCAACAAATAAAAAGCCAAACCATATTCCAAAAAGAATTAAGGCTGAGCCGAGATCTGACTCCATCAAAACAAGCATAACAGGCACTGCACAATATGCGAATGAGCCTAATATTATTCCCATTTTTTTAATACCAATATGTCTTTTACTAAAAAACGCAGAGAGGACTATAATAAGTGCGACTTTAGCAAATTCTGAGGGCTGTAGTCTAAAAAATCCAAAATCTAGCCAGCTTCTGCTCCCACTAACCTCTATGCCAATAAAATGAACGAGTGAGAGTAGAATTATGCTTAAAACAAGAATAAAAAATATCAACCATCTGTAATTTATGAGATGCCTAAAATCAAATAATGGCAATAAAAAAAGAAGGATAAGGCCTGCGCTAAAAAATATAATTTGTTTTGCAAAGAGATCAGGCGCGCTAGAAAAAAGCATTACTCCACCGCTTGCGGCAATAAATAAAATTGCGCCAGTTAATCCCCAATCTGTTTGTTTTATGATATTTATCGCTTGCTTTATAAACATTGCCTTAATTCATAAAGTCTAGCAAAAATTAGTTCTTTTCCAAAATTAGTTAGAGAAAGTAATTACAAAAACACACCCTTTTCAGAGCGTGTTTTTGATAAATGCCTGGTAAAATTACTTTCGCCCTTGCGGACTATCATCATTCCGCAAATCTTTCACTTCCGAGTTCGGAATGGGATCGGGTGGGACAATTTGAGGTTAATGCCAGGCAAATTAAATATAAATCGAAGTTAAATAAAAAGTCAACTTTTCTATAAAAAAATAACCCCCGCTTTCAAGCGGGGGGCGTAATTGATTAAGGTAATAAAAACTTATACGGATAGATAGCTTGAATAAGCATAAATATAGTCGTTAGTAGAAATATAATGCTTACAGCAATTATCGTCCACGCCAGCACAAAAGGGCTCAGGTTATTCTTTAACATCTTAAAACCTCTCTTTCTTTTTTTACTGTATGTGAAAGACCTACCACAAGATAGGCATAAAAAAATCAAATAGTCAATAGACCCACTGCTAAAACTTCAGCTAGCGGACTTGCTTTATTGGTGCCCAGGAGAGGACTCGAACCTCCACGCCTTGCGGCACATGCACCTCAAGCATGCTTGTCTACCAATTTCAACACCTGGGCAATAGTAATTGGAATTATATTAGGTTCTGCAATACTTCGCAACTACTTCACGTATGTCTTTGCTATCAAAACAAAATCCCCATTTTGGGGATTTTGTTTTGATTAAGCGCTTTGTCCGATTTTCTCTTTAATTCTTTTAACAGAAAGATCTCTGATGTAATAAATTTTTGATCTTCTGATTTTCTTAGGCGCAGATATTATATCTACCTTACTGATAAGTGGGGAATGTATTGGATATGTTTTTTCGAGACTATGTTCTCCAAGTTTTCCGCGTACAGTAAAAGTAGCTCCTTTCTCTGATCCGTGTTTGCGCGCTATAATAATGCCCTCAAAAAAGCCAATACGCTCTTTAGTCCCTTCTTTTATTTTTTCATAGACCCGAACTTTTGTCCCAGCCTTGATTTTATCAATTATTTCACGTTCCATTGTGATAAATAGTAAATGGATAAGTAGGCATTTGTCAAACTAATAAGCTATAACTATACACGAATAACTAAACTAAAAAAGTTATAAATTGTTTAATAGATTAGCTAAGTCTTGCGGGATGGGAGAAGCAAAAGTAACAAGTTCCCCTGCTCGAGCCTCAAACTCTAGCTCTGCGGCATGCAAAAATTGTCTTTTTGCTCCGAGTAAAGATTTTTTTTCTTTTTTTCCTCCGTATAATTTATCTCCAACTATTGGGTGCCCAATTGACGCTAAGTGAACCCTTATCTGATGCGTACGCCCAGTTTTAGGCAACACTTCAAGTAATGTATATTCATCATATTTTTTAATAACTTTATAATTAGTTATTGCTTCTTTAATCATCTTGCCTCCATAAATAGTTCTTTGAATCGTTCCGCTTTTTATACCTATCGGCTTTTCAATTACTCCTTTATCGCTGTCTAATTTTCCATAAACAAGAGCAAGGTATTTTTTAGCCATATTTTTTTTACCAAAAAGATTTTTTAGGTATTCAAAGTACTCTTGGTTTCTTGCGACAACCACAACGCCCGAAGTTTCTTTGTCTATTCTATGCACTATTCCTGGCCTTGTTTCTGGGTCGTCTCCTACTTTTTTTATTTCTGGATAGCGAGTAGCTACCCAGTCAGCTAAAGTCGCCTCCTCTCTTTGCTTGCCTCCTTTAATACGAACTTTGTGCATTAAAACGCCTGCTGGTTTATCAACAACAATATAATCAGGAGATTCGTATATAATCTTGATATCACTCATTTATTTTAAAAAAATCATTTATATAGATCATACAAAATGTGCTTATTTTACGCCTGTGCTACCAAACCCACCGCGAGTTTTGTTACCGAGTGAATTAACTTCTTCCCACTCCGCTCTTTCAAACTTTACAAACATTCCTTGTGCTATTCGGTCACCAGCTTCAATTAAAATAGCTTTATCTGTGAAGTTTAGATATGCGGCGGCGTATTCGTCTTCGTCTCCAACAAAATCTGGGTCACCAATACCAATGCCGTTTGCGAGCATTAATCCTTTTTTATGCGTAGAACTACGAGCGGCTAAAAGCAAAAAATGTCCTTCTGGTGTTTCGCAGGCGATATTTAACGGAACGAGTCTAACCTCTCGGGGAGGAATTTCAAGAGTAATACGCGCGGTAAGGTCAAAAGCCGCAGCGCCCAAAGTTTTGTATTCAGGCAACGAAAAAGATTTATTAAAACGCTTGATGCGAATTTTCATCTTATATAATTTTAATGGGTTCTGCTGGAAAATGCACGAACCCTCTCTAAGTTAATACCTGTGGTATTCCGTGAAATCCCAAACTGCTCGAGTAGAGCGATCTCTTTTTTTTAAAAAATCTCTTTTTTGCTACTGTTGAGTTTCGTGCCAATGAAATTGGCGTGCTGTCATTCAAAAAATCAATGAAATGATACTTATAAAAATAGCAATTATGGAAATAATTATAGCATAGCGTGAATTATTTGCATTATCCTTTTTCAAAAGCGCATCAATAATAATCTGACGATCAATCGTTCCATTATTATTTCCATAAGACCCTATATTCCATTGAAGAGCTTCCTTTTCAAGCTGTCTATCATTCATTCGGTAGTATTTATTTACTAAAACAAAATCTAAAGGATTTTTCATAGCTATTTATCCTTAAAAGCATCAAGCTTCTTTTTTACTTCATAAGGGGACTCTACATGATTTAAAATAATTCCGTGCGAAGTTGTTCTATTGGAGTCTGTTCTGTCCGAAGTCGTTCCAATAGTGCTTATAAGCATATGTCCCGTATGAGTAATAATTCTACCTAAAAAAGGCTCTTCTACGTGGGTTTCAATTATTTTTGAATAATCAATACTCGTTGTACGAGTAGATAGCCAGCCCTTATGAATTAAGACCCGCTTGTTTGTAAAAGCATAAGCGTTTGCCGCTTTCAAATAAAAACCATAATAAAACAATGCGATTAAGAAAATAATAATAC
Source organism: uncultured Candidatus Saccharibacteria bacterium (assembly GCA_964348605.1). Lineage (GTDB taxonomy): Bacteria > Patescibacteriota > Minisyncoccia > UBA6257 > Colwellbacteraceae > JALOAR01. Next base: position 22,263 of record CAYGDC010000004.1, read on the forward strand.
CAAGCCCAGCAATAAATAAAAATGGTAAACTTATAATGCCCCAAATAATTAAATTAAAATTTATGTACCTGTTGCCAACAGAAAATTCATATTCTACTTTTTCATCAGAGCTTAATATTTTATTCCAAATTTTTTCGTAATTCATGTTTTTTTATATTTTCTCCCAACTTTCTTAACCAAAAATAGTAAATCTTACTAAGAAATTACATTATTATTTAATAAAAGTCAAAGAAAATTCTTAGCGATATTTTTCGCAAAACGAAATACAAAATTCAACAAAAAAAAACAAGGACAAATAAAATTCCTGAAAGTTTGGTTTTTGTGGGCGATACAGGACTCGAACCTGTGACCTTCACAATGTCAATGTGACGCTCTAACCAGCTGAGCTAACCGCCCTTATGTCAATTATGATATAGTTGTTTTTAATTTTTTTCAACTTATAAACAAACTTTGGCTAAGCTTTTAAAAATAAATAATCTTGGTGGGTGCAGTAGGAATCGGACCTACGACCTCTGTCTTATCAGGACAGCGTTCTACCACTGAACTATGCACCCGTTTATACTCGAATAACATTCTAGCGTGAAGAAAAAGTAAAATCAACGGCTTTCTCTAAGAAATAAGAAAATTATAAATTAATGATTAATCTGTCCAAATAAGATTCTGTAAGAGGATATAATTTGTAATATATAAAACTAAAGACCTAGCGCTTCATAAGCTTCAAAGTCAAAGTTTATTACGCCTTCCTGAGTTAATCCGTCTTCAGCATTAAGAAATTGATTGAGGCTGCTGCCTAAAATACCAATAAGATATGCTGATATAGATATCATGATGATAGCAAGCACAAATCCAGCTATTATTAATATTTTTTCTCTATGTGTTCTTTTTTTATTAGTCATGTTTTATTTATTGGCTAAAAAATACTTCTCCGGACAATATCGCTCGATAAACGCCTCCCGGGGCTCCGTCTGGAGCAGTCCATTCTATGCTTTGAATACGAGTTAAATATGGAGCTGCTTCAAATATTCTGATAAAAGTGAGAATAGATAGCCTTTCTCCAGAAACATTAATGATAAAGCTTGCCCTGCTTGGAATATTAGGCGATTCTGAAATTGTTTCATCTCTGAATGAAAAAATAGGAGACAGGTTTTGTTCTCGCGCAAGACGAGTTATTTCTGCGGAGAAAATAAATAACGATTCTCTGTCTGGCAATATAGTCCGAAGCTGATTCATTTTAGCCTCAGCTTCTTTTGACCTCTCTCTCAATACAGCTAAACTACTAATATTTTGCGCTCTTGTCGCAAGGGCCGCCCTATCCGTTTCTATTAGCTTTCCGACTGCGCGTAAATCGCTAAATATATACATAATAAATCCGCCAAGCACTACTATAATGCCAAAACTAATTCCTAAGTGTTTGAAAAGTTTTTTATGAAAATTAGTCATATTGTCGCTCTAAAATAATTTAACCGTTATAATGATTATAACATAAATGATTACTTTGCCTCAAATTTTATCAGAGATACCTGCTTGCCCTAAAAATCTTTTCATAAAAGGAAAAGGGCTTGAAAGTGAGTTTGAAGGCATAGCGATTGTCGGCACAAGAAAAGCAAGCGCCGAAGGATTGGCTATTGCTGAAGAATTTGCGAGAAGCTTATCGCTCGCTGGCATTCCTATTGTAAGTGGTCTAGCGTTTGGCATTGATTCTGCAGCGCATCGTGGATGCCTTGCTGCACGCGGACGCACCGTAGCTGTGCTTGCTGGTGGAATAGAAAAAATATATCCAGCAACAAACACTCCACTTGCTGAAAAAATAATTTCCTCTGGTGGCTCCATCGTTTCAGAATATCAAAATGAACCATCTTATCCAGATTTATTTTTAAGAAGAAATCGAATAATAAGCGGACTTTCTAAGGCAGTTATTATTATTGAAGCACCACTAAAATCAGGCGCGGTTTCTACAGCTACTTGGGCAGCAGAGCAAGGACGGGAAGTTTTTATTGTTCCTGGCCCCATCTCTCACCCTAATTACGCTGGGTCTCATAAACTCCTTCGTGACGGCGCTCGCCTTGTGACTTCTCCAGAGGAAGTGTTATCTGATCTTGGTATAAAAAACTTAGCTATAAGCACGCCCCAAGATAAAGAATTACCTGAAGACGCTCTCACTATATTGGATCTTATTTCTCTTTCTCATCAAGCTGTTTCAATTGACAAAATTATATCTACGACTAAACTTGAACCACAAAAAGTAATGGCAATCCTTACAGAGCTTACGATTAATGGCAGTATAATAGAAACGCCAATAGGGTATGCTAATCGTTTCAAAAATTAATAATGGCTAAAATAAAACAGCAGAAAAAGACAGAAAAAGTAAAAAATGGGCGACCTCTAATAATAGTAGAGTCCCCTACTAAAGCCCGCACAATTAGCGGATTTCTTGGCAGTGATTTTAAGGTTGAATCCTCTTACGGTCATGTAAGAGACCTTCCTAAATCTAAGCTCGGAATAGATATCGAAAATAATTTTGAACCCCAATATATTGTTCAGATTAAAAATAAAAAAAGAATTAATGAGTTAAAAAAAGAGGCATTAGCCGCATCAAAAGTAGTACTTGCAACTGACGAAGACCGCGAAGGAGAAGCCATTGCTTGGCATCTTACAGAAGCATTGGGGCTAGATAATAAAAAATATGAACGGATTGTTTTTCATGAAATAACTCCCGAAGCCATTAAAGAATCGCTTAAATATCCAAGAAAAATATCTTTTGATTTGGTGGACGCTCAACAGGCAAGAAGAGTTCTGGATCGCTTAGTCGGATATAAACTTTCTCCTCTTCTTTGGAAAAAAATTATGGGGCGACTTTCAGCAGGAAGAGTCCAGTCAGTCGCTGTTCGCCTTATTGTTGAACGCGAAGAAGAAATAAGACGATTTATTCCTGAAGCTTACTACACAATTAAAGGATTATTTCAGGCGAGCGGAAGCGAACTAGAAGCCAATCTTCTTAAGATAAGTGGTAAATCAGTGCCAAAACCAGGCATAAAAAACGAAAAAGACGCAGATAAAATTCTCGTTGAGATTAAACAATCTGACTGCAAAATGGTCGCGATTGAAGAAAAAAAAGTTTCCCGCTCTCCAAATCCCCCATTTACAACAAGCTCTTTGCAACAAGAATGCTCGAGAAGGCTTGGGCTTAGCGCAAAGGCCACTATGATGCTTGCTCAACAACTTTACGAAAAGGGTTTTATTACCTATATGAGAACTGATTCTTTCAATCTTTCATCTTCATCAATTTCCGCGGCAAAGAAATGGTTAAATGAAAACTTAGGAGACCAATACTCTGAAGTAGCACCCCGAATATGGAAAACTAAATCCAAGTCAGCGCAAGAAGCGCATGAAGCAATAAGGCCGACTAATCCAGAAATGCTTTCTGTACATATTAATGAAGAAGAAAAAGTTAAAAAACTTTATGATTTAATTTGGCGACGCTTTATGGCATCTCAAATGCCTGATGCTATTTTTACCGCAAAAAGGATATTAATTGAATCTGGAAAACATACGCTTTCTGCGTCTGGAAGCTCTATAAAATTTGATGGGTACCTAAAAGTTTGGCCATCTAAGTTTGAAGAAAAAAATTTGCCTGATATAAAAGAAGGAAGTGATATTCGCGTCCTTAATGCACAAAAAGAACGACACGAAACAGAGCCTCCAGCAAGATACAATGAGGCAAGCCTTATTAAGACCCTTGAAGAATTTGGCATTGGTCGCCCATCAACATACGCACCAATAATTTCCGTTATTCAAACAAGACAATACGCGGAAAAAAATGAGCAAAAAAGATTTATCCCAACAGATATTGGAGAAAAAGTAAATAAACTTTTAACCGAGCATTTTACCGAAATAGTAGATATTGGCTTTACCGCTGAAATGGAAAATAAGTTTGATGCAGTGGCCTCTGGTAAGGCAAATTGGAAAGACATAATCGCAGATTTTTACAATCCTTTTATTAAAAACCTGGAAAAGAAATATGAAGAGATTGAAAAAGAAAACATGGATGAATCAACTGACGAAATATGCGACAAATGTTCTCGTCCGATGATTATAAAAAGAGGTAGATTCGGTCGCTTTATCGCCTGCTCTGGCTATCCAGAATGTAAAAATACTAAAAAAATTGCCCCAATAGCTTTAAAAACAGAGTCTGGTATAGAAATGTCATGTCCTAAATGCGATGAAGGAAGAGTTATTTCTAAAAAAACAAAAAGAGGGAGAATGTTCTACGGCTGTAACCGTTATCCTGATTGCGATTTTGCAAGCTGGGTAAAGCCCGGACAAAATGAATAATTTTGTCTTATTATTGTTATACTGCTCTAAGATGAATATAAAAATTTAGATTAAAAATCAAAAATAATTTAAAATCAAAAAACATGCTATCAGATAAAGATTTGAAAAAAGCCATTAAAGATAAAAGGATATCTTTTTTACCAAAGGTAAGTGCTAATCAAATAGGCCCAGCTTCTATTGATTTAAAATTATCTCCGCATTTTAAGTTTTTTCGCACTAATAAATTTAGCCTAATAGATATTAAGCAACCACTCCCTCAAAATTTTATGGATGCTGTGACTTTAAAAAACAAGGAGCCACTAATTCTTCATCCAGGTAATTTTGTTTTAGCAAGCACCCAAGAATATCTTAAATTAGGCAATGATATTGCTATGAAAGTTGAAGGTAAAAGCTCTTTAGCAAGGATAGGTCTTTTAGTACATACTGCCGGTTTTGTTGATCCTGGCTTTGAGGGAACGCTAACACTAGAAATTAGTAACCAATCTAATGTTGCCGTAACGCTTTACCCTGATATGTTTATCTGCCAAGTAGCTGTTTATCAATTATCTTCTCCAGCAGAGACGCCATATGATAAAAGAAAAAAATCTTTATATCTTAAACAAAAGCGCCCTACCGAAATTAAAACTAAAAATTTATTTTAATTAACATCAAGTAGTGAGAAATATAGGACTAGGGTTTATAGCAAAGATAAATTACTTTTTTCCCGAAAATGACACCTACTGTTCATTATTTATCACTAGTTATTAGTTGTTTTGTTTTTTGATCTTTGGTATTTGGTTTTATTAGTTGCCAGTCATTTGTTCTTAGTTGTCAATTTATTTTATACTCATATTATGAGCATTAAAGAGGTTATTCGCGTGAACCCTGATGGCCTTATTAGCAGGGCCTATTTTTTTGCTGAAAAAGCTCACCATGGTCAACGCAGGGCCTCTGGAGAACCATATTTTGAGCATCCTAAAAAAACTGCTGATATATTACTTTCTTGGAAGCTTGATGAAGAAACAGTAGTTGCTGGCCTCTTGCATGATGTAATAGAAGATGCTGAAAATGCCATTGATAAACTTAAAGAATTGCGTCAGATTTTTGGAGAGAACATTGCCTTTCTTGTTGAAGGAGCAACTAAGCTCGGTAAAATAAAATATCGCGGAGAAGAAAGGCATAAAGAAAGTATTAAAAAACTTATTCTTGCTTCTAGTAAAGATATTCGAATACTTCTAATAAAACTTGCTGATCGATATCATAATATGCAGACATTAAAATATCTGCCACTAGAAAAGCAATATCGAGTTGCTAGCGAAACATACGAAATATATGCGCCACTCGCGTATCGATTAGGCATGCAGAGAATAAGTGGAGAGCTTGAGGATTTGGCCTTTCCTTATATTAATCCAGAAGCCCATGAGTGGCTTTATAAGAATGTTCGAGTGAAATATGAGGACCGAGAAAAATATTTAACACGCATTAAACCAATAGTATTAAAAGCGTTAATAGACGCAAATATCAAGCCTTTAAGAGTAGATTTTCGGGCTAAAAGATATTCTAGTCTTTATAAAAAATTACTCCGCTATGATATGGATATAGAAAAAATTTATGATCTTGTTGCTTTTCGCATTA
>CAYGDC010000005.1:0-23286 GCA_964348605.1 uncultured Candidatus Saccharibacteria bacterium
ACCTGTATGGCGGAGACAGAACAAGAAAAGTTAAGCTTTGGGAAAAACAAAAAAAGGGCAAAAAAAGACTTAAAGAAAGAGGAAGAGTGACTATTGCTCCCGCAATTTTTAAGGAATTATTGAAAAAATAGATGCGAGGTATTAAAATTACAATCAATGATGCGCTATGCTATTCTTGCAGTATTTATTATCGCAATTAGTTTTGTCGGTTATCAAATATACGGCATAGCGATAGATTACGCAGACCTCGTCGCTAAAATATCAGTTGTGCGAACAGAAGCAGAGCGCATAACGAGCGAAAATGAAAAGCTGGTAGAAAGAATACACTACCTTAGTAAGCCAGAAAATCTGATTCAAGAAATAAAAAGAAAGTTTAATTTCCGCCTGCCCGAAGAAAGAACGATAATTGTCGCCCCACCAAGACAAGAGGGTTTAAACTAATAAAATGCGGAATTAGTACAGTGGTAGTACGGTTGCTTCCCAAGCAACAGACGCCAGTTCGATTCTGGTATTCCGCTCCAAAATTAAATTATCAACGTATATTTTAGTGATAATAATAAAAAAAAGCATGAGCGCGTCTCAAAATATTCTACTCATACCTCAAAGCGTCTACCGGGCTTAGTCTTGCCGCTCTTCTTGCAGGAAAAAATCCTGATATGCAACCGATGAGAAAAGAAAAAGCTAAAACAAGAAATACGAGTAGGGGAGAGATAATTACCTCTAGGGGCACAATAGGATTAATGCGCAAATAGAACTCTACTAATTTTGCGAGTCCTATCCCTAAAATAACGCCCCCCATGCCACCAATTAAGCCGATAATGCCTGATTCTATTAAAAAAACTTTTATAACATCGGTATTTTTAGCGCCGACCGCTTTCATAATTCCAATTTCTTTAGTTCTATCGCGTACCGAAGTATACATTGTATTTGTAATGCCGATAGCACCAACAAGCACAGCGATAAAAGCAATACTAAAAATTAATACTTGAAGCATTATCATAATACTGCTGACCATATCAGAAACTTGTTCGCGAGTGAAAACTGTAAAAGGAGGGATGTCTGCTCTTCCTCTTGCTCTTTTTTGAGTCTCTTCTAATTCTGCCATAATATTTGCCCTTACATCATCAGGATTAAGGCCTTCCAGAATACTTACTGAAGCAAAATTAGCTCCTTCTCTTATTCCGGTAATTTGGCGCAAATGCTGTAAGTCTAAGGCAACCATTGAGTCATCTTGACGATTTCCAAATGACCTTAAAATGCCGGCTATTCTGTATCTTCTTCCCTCAATCACAATTTCATCGCTTACTTTCATTCCTGGGAAAATTTCTGTAGGCACTAGTGGTCCAACTATAACTTCTCTTCCTCCTGCTTTTGGCCAATTTCCTTGAGTTAAATAAAAACTCATATTTTCTATAAGAAATTCTTGTCCTCCTTCTCTTGGATAACCAAAAAGAAAAACTGTTTTAGTTTCTCCTCCGTGTCTTGCTGTTTCTGCGCGCCATAATATAGGCACTACTAAATCTACTCCGTCTGTTTTCTCTATTGCTCGTATGTTTTCATTTGTAAGCATTAAACCTCCCATCATAGCAGTCATAAAATCATCGGCCCCGCCTGGCATAACCATTAAAACATCTTCCCCCATCAATCTTATTTGAGTTAAAATAGCATTTTTAATACCCTCTGAAAGAGAAAGTAGAGCAACGACTAAAAACACGCCAATTACAACGCCCAAAATTGTAAGCCAACTTCTTAGTGATCTTGTTTTTAAGTTTTTAATAGCAATTTGAAAATATTCTTTAACCATATTTTTAGTTGAAAACTATTACAAAGTTTTTATACTATCACGCCATCTTTAATTTTAATTATATTTTCGGCATAACTTGCAATATCTGCGTCATGAGTTACTACGATAATAGTTCTTTTTTCTGCTTTATGAAGCTCAAATAAGGTTTCCATAATTTGTTCTCCAGTTTTAGAATCAACATTGCCGGTTGGTTCATCAGCCACGATTATTTCAGGATTATTAACAAGCGCTCTTGCAATAGCCACTCTTTGTTGTTGTCCGCCTGAAAGCTCGGTTGGTTTATGATTTATTCTATGAGCTAATCCCATATGAGATAAAATTGATTCTGCTTTCTTTTTTCTATCCGCTTCTTGCGTGCCTTGAAAAATCATTGGAAAGGCGACATTTTCAAAAGCGTTAAGATGTGATAATAAATTAAATCGTTGAAAAACAAAGCCAATTTTTTTTCCCCTTATTTCGGCGAGTTCGTCCTCTGATAAGCCAGATACATTTTGACCTTGTAAAAAAACATTGCCTTCGGTTGGGGTGTCTAAACAACTTATAATGTGTAAAAGAGTAGATTTGCCGGAACCACTTGCTCCCATAATAGCCGTAAAACTATTTGATGGAATTTCTAAATTGATATCTTTTAAGATAACAAGTTCTTTTTTGCCAATTTGATATTTCTTCCAAACATTTTCTAATTTTATTAATGGTGATTCCATAAAAATTATTCAATAACTACTTGCTCTCCTTCTTCTAGTCCAGAAATAATTTCAGCCTTGTTGTCTTCTCCAATCAAGTCAAATTCTACATCCCGTCTTTCAATTAAACCATTTTTAAAAACTTGTACTATATATTTATCTTCCGCACCTATGTATTGCAATGCATTTTCTGGAATTACTAATACATTTTCTCGCAAGGCAGTTTGAATCGTTATATCAACGGTCATTCCCGATTTTATTTCTTGTGGTGGCTCTTGAACAAAAACAATCGTAGTTTCGTAATGAACTACACCATCAACGAGTTTTTCCGTTGGGTTAATAGCCGCTATTCTGCCTTCAAATGTTTGATCGGGTAAAGCGATTGGAGCAATAATAACGGGATTATTAAGACCAATTCTCGTTATATCTTCTTCATATATATTAACTTTAATTTGTAGAGCATTAGCAGAGATAATAGAAATTGCGGGACTCATAACTTGAACCGTTTCCCAAAGTTGTTTATGAATTGTTGCTACCGTTCCTTGAATAGGACTTAAAAGCAATGACTCTGTAATCTGTTCTTCTATAAAATTAACCCTAGCTCGTGCTTGAGTTATTTGGGCTTGATGTAAAGCGAGATCAACTTGTCGCGGCCCAGCTTTTCTTATAGACAGAGCATTTTGAGCCCTTTGTAATTCTCCTTGAGCCGTGTTTAATCTTGCTTCAGCCGTATTAATATTGGATTTATTAGTTAATCTTGTTGAGGAAATATTTTGTTGACTATTTACCACGCTTGTTAAAGCAGTATTGATAGTTATTCTATTAGTGTTTACGGCAGTTATTTCTGGGCTAGTAATGCCACGGCAATGTGGAGACTTCTCACAGATATTATGCATGTCTGCGAGTGAGTTTACGGTTATTGTCAAAGCATTTCTCATTTCAGATAAAGCAATATCAATTTTATCTCGTGTTGTATCACTAATGCCTTCAAGGTGAGAATTAACTCTACTTAAAGCATTTTCAATTTTAATTTGATTATCATATATTTCTAAGCTTTCTTGATCAAAGCGGGCGAAGTGAGTTCTTTGCATCGCACGCACGCTATTTAATGCGTTGTCTAACTGCACATAAGTTGTGCGTAAAACAGCAAAAGCGTCTTTATATGCTTGTTCTAGCGAAGTTGTTGCAAGAGAATTAATATTATTTAGATTTTGTGTCGCGCTTGAAAGCGCTGTTTCAGCGCTTGAGACCGCTATTTCAGCTGATTTTATTTCTTCTGGAGTTGCTCCAGCGAGCAATTGACTTAATCTTGCTTCAGTTAGTGCTAAAGCCGCCTCGGCTTCAGTAAGCTGTATTTCTAATTGGGTTGTATCTATTTGAGCTAATCGTTGTCCAACTTTTACTTTATCTCCAGCTTGAACATAGATTCTTGTTATTCTACCGGAACTTTGAAAATTTAAATCAATGTTTTGAACTGCTTCTACCACACCTGTTTCTGAAATTGTCTGCCTGATTGTTCCACGCGCGACCGTTTCTAAAAGAATATCTGGTTTTGGCTCTCTAATAAATATTTGATACACGCTAATTACCGCCACCAAAGTAACAGCAACTGTTAAAATTATTTTTTTGTTTGTTCTATTCATTATATTGATGACATTTTAACATGTTCTGTGTTTAATAGCACAACGAAAAAGCCTTAATTTATAAGTGCTGGAAAAAAGACTTATTTTAGGCGATGATTATAAGGTAAGTTTTTTAATAAAATGCCGAAGTAGCTTAGTGGTAGAGCAGCCGTTTCGTAAACGGCAGGTCGCGAGTTCGATTCTCGCCTTCGGCTCCGCTTAAAATTAAAAAAGCACATCACGAATTACGAATTATTATGCTAAACGAAGAAATGCAAAATTTAAAAAATATAATCGCGGAAAAGTTTTTAATAGAAAAAAAGCGAATCAGAATAAAGGAGCTTGAGTTTATTGTCTCTGACCATGATTTTTGGAAAAATAATAAAGCAGACGCAGAAACAAGAATAAAAGAATATGGCCTGCTTAAAGCAGAAGTAGAAGAATATGATGCTATATCTTCTTTAGAAGAAGCGAGAAAGTTTGAAGAGAGATTTATAACAAAAAATAAATATGAGCATTTGCCTGCACTTATTTCTGTTTTTCCAGGAGCAGGAGGGAAAGATGCTTCTGATTGGGCAGAGATGCTTCTTAAAATGTATCGAGGATATGCGGAAAGAAGGGGATGGAAAACATCTCAAGTAGACAGCGATACAATTGAAATAAAAGGTGAAGATGCGTTTAATATTTTACGCCAAGAATATGGAGTCCATAGACTTGTGCGAATATCTCCATATGATGCCAAAAAATTAAGACATACCGCTTTTGCGTTAGTTGAGGTATTGCCTTTACTCAAGCAAGTAGATACAGACAATATCAATGTTCCAGAAAAAGATATTAAAGTGGAGTTTACAAGGTCGTCAGGTCCAGGAGGGCAAAATGTAAACAAAGTAGAAACGGCAGTAAAAATTATCCATATCCCTACCGGCCTTTCGGCATCTTCTCAAATTGAAAGAAGCCAAGCGCGTAATAGAGAAAGAGCTTTTACGATACTTAAAACAAAATTGCTTAAATTAATGGAAGCAAAAAAGGAAACAGAAATAGAAAGTTTAAAAACTCGCGTGAACCCTGAATGGGGACATCAAATAAGGTCATATATTTTACACCCCTATAAATTAGTAAAAGACCACCGCACTGAATACGAAACAAGAAAAGTAGATGATGTGTTAGAAGGCAACCTAGACGGATTTATATCAAATGGACTAGAATTATAACAGTGATTACATTTAATAATGTTTCTAAAAAATATGGTGAGCATGAAATCGTACGTGAAGTAAGTTTTAAAATAGATCCTGGCGAGTTTGTTTCTCTTGTAGGAAAGTCTGGAGCGGGTAAGTCTACTTTAATTAAAATGCTCACAGGCGAAGAAAAACCCTCTAAAGGCAGAATTATTTTTGGTCAGTACGAGGTTAATAAATTAACCAACAAAGAATTGCCCGAACTTCGGCGGCATATGGGGGTAGTGTCACAAGACATTCGTTTATTACCTAAAAAAACGGCATATGAAAATGTAGTGTTTGCTATGGAAGTGGCGGGCAGACCGCAGAGAGAAATAGAAGAAGTAGTTCCTCAGATATTTGACCTTGTAGGTCTTAGCACTAAGATGAAGCACTTTATTAATGAGCTTTCTGGCGGAGAAAAACAAAGAGTAGCAATCGCGCGAGCAATGGTAAATCGCCCAGATGTTATTATTGCTGATGAGCCGACTGGCAATTTAGACCCAATCAATACCTGGGGTATTATTAATTTACTTGCAAAAATAAATGAGCTTGGCACCACTGTCCTTCTTGCGACTCATAACAAAGATATAGTTGACCAACTCGAAAAGAGAGTGATTATCATGGAAGATGGTAAAATAATAAGGGACGAAGAAAAAGGAAAATACGCGCTCACTTAATAATTAATATTTTTATGCTTACTACTTTATACAGAATTATAAAATATAGTGTTCAAAACTTTACTCGTAACTATTTAGTTTCGGTAGCAACTATACTCGTTTTACTTCTTGCCGTTATTGTTTTTTCAAGCTTGATTTTATTTGGAGTTGTCGGCGAAAGGGCAATATATATCGTGCAAGACAAAATAGATATAAGCGTTGATTTCAAGGCGGACACTCCAGAAGACGCAATGCTTGGACTTAAAAACTCTTTAGAAGAACTCGCTGAAGTAAAAACAGTAGAATATGTCTCAAGAGAAGAAGCTCTTGCGAGATTCAAAGCAAGACACGAGCCAGATAGCGATATTATAAGAGCAATTGAAGAAATAGGAGAAAATCCGTTAAGAGCGTCTTTGAATATTAAGGCACACAATCCAAGAGACCTTTCTGTGATTGCGTCATACCTAAACAATGTCGCTCTTGCTCCGATAATTGAAGCAGTAAGTTATAACCAAAATTATCTTGTAATAAACCGGCTTGTAAGAATCATAGACATCGGTCGCCAAGCGGGATTTTTACTTACAATTATTCTTGCCGTTATCGCGAGCATAGTGTCTTTTAATACTATTTTACTTGCCATATATTCAAGCAGAGACGAGATTGGCATTATGAGGCATGTTGGAGCGTCTAATACTCTTATTAGAGGTCCATATATATTAGTTGGTGCGGCGTATGGAATATTTGCGGCAATATTGGGCGTGCTTATTATCGCTCCGCTTGTTCATTTTATATCGCCATACATTGATGTGTTAATCCCTGAAATGAATCTTTGGAATTATTTTGTAGGCAATATATTTGTAATTCTTAGTTATAACTTAATTTTTGCGATTGCTATTGGAGTAATATCAAGCTTCATGGTGGTAAAGCGATATTTACGCGGGTAATGTAATTTTTATCACTTTGCTAATTTCTGCGAAGCGAATTCTGGATTCCCACTTTTGAATAAATGATAGGAAGAATGCAGAAATAACAGGACCTTTTTTAATTTTTAGTTTGTGGTTTTGGTTTTTAGTCTTTGTCCCTCTTTGCGGGATCTCGCATAGCGAGACTTTTTGGTTTTTCTTGTTATTTATTGTCGCTTGCAAGCTATAGCGTGTATACTAAAACCAATGAGTGAGACAACTTTCGAGTCGTATTATGATAAATTAAATACTAAACAAAAAGAGGCGGTTGATACGCTTGAAGGACCAGTGATGGTTATAGCAGGCCCTGGCACAGGAAAAACTCGCACCTTAACGCTAAGAATAGCGAACATAGTAAGGCGTACCGATACAGAGCCAGAAAATATACTTGCCTTAACATTTACAGAAGCCGGAGTTATTTCTATGAGAAAAGCTTTGATAGAAATAATGGGAACTGACGCCTATGCGGTAGATATAAATACTTTTCATGGATTTTCAAACGGCATTATTAAAAATTACCCTGAATGTTTTCCGAGAATTATTGGCTCGGAAGCGATAACTGATTCTGACAGGGTAAAAATCTTAGAAGAGGTCATAGAATCTTTGCCTCTTAAACAACTTCGTCCGACAGGAGATAAATTTCATTATCTTCGCGATATTATAAGAGCGATAAGCGATCTTAAGAGAGAGGGAGTGGACACAAAAGACTACGAAGAAATCGTATCAGAACGAAGGCATAAATTTGATACGACAGATGACCTGTATTATGAGTCCGGGCGATTCAAGGGAAAAATGAGGGGCAAGTATGCCGATGAAGCAAAAAACATAATTAAAAATGAAGATCTTGTATTAGTTTATGCGTCTTACGAAGCAAAGCTAGCGGAAAAAAGGCTTTACGACTACGAAGACATGATAATGGAAACCTTAAAGGCATTAAGAATGGATAATAATTTATTACTTTCGCTCCAAGAAAAATATCAATATATTCTTGCTGACGAACATCAAGACAGTAATAAAGCACAAAACAGAATATTAGAGCTTCTCGCAAGTTTTCACGACAACCCCAATATTTTTATTGTTGGAGACAGTAAGCAAGCGATATTTCGTTTTCAAGGAGCGTCACTTGATAATTTTTATTATTTCAAAAATCTTTATCCTGGCGCGAAACTCATATCGCTTAAAGACAATTATCGCTCAACAGAAGAGATTCTTGCGGGCGCTTATAGCCTTATTCCGCAAGATGAAGAAATTATATCTCAATCAGGCAAGGGTAATAAAATTAAAATATATGGTTTTGAAAGCGAGCTTGCGGAAGAATATTTTCTTGCTGATGAAATAAAAAGGAAAATTACCGCTGGCGAAAATCCGCGAGAAATCGCTGTGCTTTTTAGAGAAAATAAAGACGGAGCCCCTCTTGCCTCTGCTTTTGCAAAATACGGCATCCCATTTGTTATTGAGTCAGATAATAATTTGCTTGCTGATTATGATGTGAGAAAACTTATACAGCTTATGAAAGCTGTAGCTGACCCAGATAATCAATTCGCTCTCGCTGAAGCGATGCATATGTCTTTTTTTCGCATAGAGCCTTTTGAAATATATAAAGCTCTAAACGAAGCAAGAAAAGAGCGTGTTCATATTGCGGAAATTATAAAAAATAGCTCTGAAGAAAAAATTAAAAGTTTTAGCGACAAAATTTCTGCCTGGAAAATTATCTCTAAAAACGAAGGACTAATGGAAACAATAGAAGCGATTATCACCGGATCAGACATCATGAAAGAAATAATGAAGAGTTCTGACGCTCTTACAAGAATAGGAAAAATAACCGAGTTTTATAACCATATCAGAGACTTTGCGGAAAAGAAAAAAGTCGCAACTTTTGACGACTTTATATCTCATCTTGAGACTATGGAGTTATACGGTATGTCTATTGCTGGCAAAAGACCAACTTTTTCCGAAGGGAAAGTCCGCCTTATGACAGCACATCGTTCTAAAGGACAAGAGTTTGGATCGGTTTATATTGTGCGAGCAATAGACAGCTTGTGGGGTAATAAAAAACGAGCGGAAAAGCTACGCCTACCATATAATGTGTATTCGCTCTCTGGCAGAATTCAAGAAGATGATGAAAAAATAGACGACGAGAGAAAACTTTTTTATGTTGCCGTTACAAGGGCAAAAAAAGAACTTACGATAACCTATAGCACAGAAGGAAGGGAGGGCAAAGAGCAGTTACCAACAGGATTTATAAAAGAAATCAGGGAAGATATGAGAGAGGATAGGGAAGCTACAAAATGGAACATGGGAGTTTCCGCTCATATGGAAACTTTATTTTCTTCTGCACCTATTATTGAACCAGAAGAAGAAATAAAAAAATTAGTGATCGCGACACTAGAAGAAAAAGGTCTCTCGGCAACGGACATCAATAATTATTTAAATTGTCCGTGGAGATATTTTTACACAGGACTTTTTAGAATACCAGAACGCAAGGAGCCGCACTTAGCTTACGGAACCGCCGTACATGGCGCGCTTAAAGATTTTTTTAATTCTATTAAAGAACATGGCGCTCGCAAAGAATATCTGCTTGTAAGATTTGAGTATCATCTCTCACGAGAAGTGATTAAAGAAAGCGATTATGAGATTTTATTAAAAAAAGGGGGAAATGCTCTCTCTGCTTATTTTGAAGAATATAAAGAAGACTGGGACAAAGATTTTTACACGGAGTTTGAAATAACAGGAGTAGAAATTGCACCGAAAGTAATGATTAAAGGAAGAATAGACAGAATGGACCAAGACGGATTTTCAAACAATGTAATTGTGACTGACTTTAAGACAGGTAAAGCAAAAACAAAAGGAGAAATAGAAGGGACAACACAATCTTCAGACGGAGGAATTAAAAGACAACTTGCTTTTTACAAACTTTTACTTGATGGATATAAGTCTGGAAAATATAAAATGATCGCCGCTCAAATTGATTTTATAGAGCCCGATGAAAAAGGAAGGTGCAAAAGACAAAACATTATCGTAACGCAAGAAGAAGCTGAGGCTCTTAAAACAGAGATTATAAGAATAGCTAACGAAATTCGCTCCCTCGCATTTTGGAATCAAAAATGCGATGACAAGAATTGCCCATATTGTAAATTAAGAGAAGGCATTTAGGAACTTGCGCGGAAGCGGAGCCCAGAGCTCTTTAAGCTTTTAAACTTTCTCGCACAGCGAGCTTAAGCTTTTTCGTGAAAAGCATTATTATATGTTATAAATAAACTATGAAAATAATAGAAAAAATATTAAAACAAAAATTCGAAAAAGATGATAGTTCTGCTGCTACCACTGCGGTAACAAAAATCATAAAAAAATTATTAAAAAGAGCATTTTTAAAAATCGCAGTTTATGCAATTATAACGATCCTAGCTGTTATTATTATTGTAGTGGGGCTCGTGATGCTTGTTGTTTGGTTAATAGGAGGAGGGGCGTGGCAACCTATTACGCCCCAAGTAGAAGATATGGTCCCCAATCTTATTAATGTAGATACATTAATAAATTCTGAAATTGGCGCAGGGCTTGAAGGCCTTGGTCAAGAACTTATGTATATAGGAGATGCTATAGATCGGGCTCGTCCTTAAATAAGTAAAGTGATATAAACAAGTATCAATAACTATATGAAAATAAGCTCTGTGCGTGCGATAGAAATTCTAGATAGTAGAGGAAATCCGACTATTAGGGCTAGCGTGTTACTAGAAAATGGACAAGAGGGAACTGCATCAGTTCCTTCTGGAGCGTCTACTGGCGTGCATGAAGCACACGAACTAAGAGACGGAGACGCGAGATTTAATGGCAAGGGAGTGCTCAGTGCCATAAAAAACATTAATAGCGAAATATCTCAAGCGATTAGCGGATTAAGCGCAGAAGACCAATCTCTAATTGATAAAACTCTTATAGAGTTAGACGGAACAGAAAACAAATCAAGGCTTGGAGCGAACGCAATGCTTGCTGTTTCTCTTGCTACTGCGCGTGCAGGGGCAAATGCAACAAGGCAACCTCTTTATAAATACCTAAACCAAATGACCGGAGCGGAAATGAAAATGCCTGCTCCTCTTATGAATGTCATGAATGGAGGCGCGCATGCTAACTGGGTAACAGACATACAAGAGTATATGATAACGCCTACGGGTTTTAATAATTTTAGTGAATCAGTTAGAGCCTGCTCGGAAATTTATATGCAATTAAAAAATGTGCTGAAGTCTAAAAATTATTCTGTAAGCGTTGGAGATGAAGGAGGCTTTGCGCCTCAAGTGCTAGACAACAGCGAGCCATTTTTTTTAATAACCACAGCAATAAATCAAGCAGGATATGTTTTAGGAAAAGATATTAATTTTGCAATAGATGTTGCGTCTTCCGAATTTTATCAAGATAAAAAATATCATCTAAAGCGAGAAAAAAAAGAATTATCCGCTGAAGAGCTCACCGAGTTTTACAAGCGACTTATTAGAGAACATAGCGTCATAAGCATAGAAGACCCGTTTGCGGAAGATGATTGGACAAGCTTTGCTACGCTAACTGAACAATTAGGAAATAAACTACGAATAGTAGGAGACGACCTTTACGCGACCAATCCTTTAAGAATTAAGCAGGGGACAGATCAAAAAGCTACAAACGCAGTGCTTATAAAACCAAATCAAATTGGCACATTGTCCGAAACACTAAAAGCAATTTCTATTGCAAGAGAAGGAAATCAATCAATTATAATATCGCACCGAAGCGGCGAAACAGAAGATTCTTTTATAGCTGACCTTGCTGTAGCGGTAGGAGCAGAAGCAATTAAAGCTGGCGCACCTGCAAGAGGAGAGAGAACAGCAAAATATAATCGTCTATTAGAAATAGAAAGCGAGTTTTAATCCGTTTGCTCCGCTACACAAAATCTCGTAAAACAAAATAACTTTGCTTTGCGAAAATATAATTTTTATTTTCTAATGAAATCCAAGGTCAGCAGGATTATCATCTCCAGATATTAAAACAACTTTACCCCCACCTTTTTCAAATTCTTGTCGTAAAAGAGTAACCTCATACGCTAATTTTTTAGTTTTTTCGCTTACTTCTTTTTTAATAAATCCTTTAGACCAATAGTCAATAACTAATTTACTGTCTCCAAATATATTTTTTTCTTTCATTATCTTCGCGATTTCTATAGCGAATCGGCAAGCAAGAAGTTCGCCATAATTATTAGTGTGTCCGCTTGGCAAAAGATGTTTGCCATGCTTATTAATAAGTTCGGGATGCAAAACTTTATCTAATAAATCTTTTTTATCTTTATCTGTAACGCTTATCTCTACCCCTCTTCCGCGACCTGTTCCTGCGTCAAAATATACTCCTTTTGGTATTTTTTTCTTTATCTTCACTGCATATTTAGCTCCAGAAGCGAGCCATAAGATTGCTTCTTCGTTGTTTTTAAATCCTTTATATCGCGCGCCCTCTACGCCGCGGACTATTTCTTCGCATTTCGTCCACGAACGAACGATGCCGTTTTTGCCATTAGGTAAAAAATAAGCGTAATGAGTGTTAGTAGAGGGCATTTTTTAAAAAAAGTTATATAAAAATAGCTAGCTGCCGGACCTGGATTCGAACCAAGATACCATGCTCCAGAGGCATGTGTCCTACCATTAGACGATCCGGCAAAAATCATATAAGCTTCGCCAACTTAGAAAAAACTTTAAAATTAAATAACCACGACACAATTATGATATAATACAAGAGAAGAGATTTCAATTAAAACTTCTTCAATAAAAAAAACAAAAAAATGAAAAAAGAAATTATATTAAAACCACTTGCAATAACAGCGGATTTAAATGGGATAAGCCTAAAATCAATCACGGAACATTTTAAGCTTTATGAAGGATATGTTAAAAAAACTAACGAAATAAGAAACAAGCTTGAGACTGCTGACAAGTCTCTCGCAAACTCTGCTTATAGCGAAATAGGAGAGTTAAAAAGACAAGAATCTTTTTCTTTAGACGGAGTTAAATTACATGAAGTATATTTTGGTATTTTAGGTGGAAATGGCAAAGAAGAGGGCAGAGTGGCAGAAATGATAATACGTGATTTTGGGTCAATAGCAAACTGGATTGCTGATATGACAGCGGCAGGGATTGCAACGAGAGGATGGGTTCTTCTTTCTTATGACTTTGCAGAAAAAACACTTAGAAACTACAGCGCTGACGCACATAATGTAGGAATTATTGCAGGCACAGCTCCTCTTATAGCTCTTGATGTATATGAGCACGCTTATTTTGCGGATTACGGCGTAAATCGCAAAGGATACATTGACGCTTTTTTCAAAAATCTTAATTGGCAAAAAATAGACGCGATAGCACAAGAATATGGATTATAAAAAAACGAGAACTTTAAGTTAGAGAAAAAAACAACGAATCTAAAATATCACTCTAAAGAATAATTGGTCAGCGAGAATAAGAGCTCCGAGGCCAAACACATAATAAGCAAAGACTTTTAAACTTGCGCGTGAAAAGAAGTCTAACATAAAGCGAATACTTATGTAGCCTGTGATGGCGGCGGCAATCATTCCAAACAAGAGTGGTAAAATACCGATATTTTGAAATGCTTGAAAAGTTAAATTATGTGCGTCAAACATAGCTGGCCCGATAATAGCAGGAACAGACATTAGAAAGGCAAACTTAATAACAAACTCTTTTTTTAATCCACGCAAAAGGCCGGCAGAAATAATAAAACCAGAACGAGAAAGAGCGGGAATTATCGCCACGCTTTGAGCGAGTCCCATTAATATCGCATCTATATAAGACATACTGCTTAAGTCTTTTCCATAATAAGCTTGTTTGCGCGGACGGTCTGCTATTAAAAGAGCAACACCTGTAAGAATAAAAGCTATTCCAAGATAATTGCCTGAAGAAAAAATGTATTCAAAAAAATCGCGAAAAATAAAACCAATAACAGCAACAGGAATAGTTGCCACAACTACAAAAATAGTAATTTTACTAAAAGGGTAACGAATCATATGCCAAATTTCTTTCCAAAATATGGCAATTACAGAAATTAAAGTTGCAACATGCAACATTATAATAAAGGCTAGCGCTTCTTCATTAAAACCAAAGATTCTTTGATAAAGAACGAGATGCCCTGAGCTTGAGATAGGGAGAAATTCAGTAAATCCCTGAATGATTCCTAAAATTATAGAATGAAAAATATCCATTATGATTTATTAAATTATTTTTGGTTTTTTGCCTTCTACTTGAACCGACTTTAGCATTAACTTTCCCAGTTTAATTTCTGCATCAAGTAATTTTACTCTTTTATTATTTTGATGTGTCCAAGCTCCGGGCTCAGGATAAAAACCTCTAATTTTTCGATGAACGCTCTCTGCTGAATCTTCTATCCCTTCGCAAGCTTTGTCCAGCTCTTCTGGAGAGATATAAGCATCGCTTGCAGTAAATTTAGAAACATAAGTTGCCTCTGATTCATTTTGAGTCTGTGTTATAAGAGAAGAAATACTAGGCATAATTTCTACTATCATCTCTTTACTTAAAATCGCTAGGCGATCTGATAGAGATTCAGCGTTATCATTTGCGTGAATATCAAGAGACTTCATTGAAATAATTGGTCCGTGGTCCATTTTTTCATCAATTAAAAAAAGAGCAACCCCTGTTTCTTTAAGCCCGCTTAAAATTGCTGATTGAATTGGCGTTGCTCCACGAAGTTTTGGCAGAAGAGAAGGGTGAACGCCAATTGTTCCGTAGCGGGGGATACTGATGAGCGATTTAGGCAAGATTTTGCCATAAGCAGCGACAAGAAAAAAATCAGCATCGTATTCACGCAACTGATTAAGAAAATTATCATCAATTTTTTCGGGCTGGAGTATAGATAAGCGAGGATTTAATTTACGACAAATTATTTTAACGGGAGAGGGAGTAATAATTTTTTTTCTTCCCGCTGGGCGGTCGGGGTTAGTAACCACGGCGGAAGGCGAGAGTCCTTGATTTATAAGTCCGCCCACTATTATTGTCGCAAAACGCGGAGTGCCAAAAAAGACGAATTTCACAAGACTGATTATAACTCAATTTGTGTTAAATCCCAATTTTCATTGTTCTCATGTGCTTTTCGTCATTTTTATTTTTCTTCATCTGACTGTGGCATATCTTGTAGAGTGAAAAAATCACAAATTACAAATACCAAATCACAAACAAATTACAAGCACCAAATTACAAACGAAACAATATCGCCTGTTGTTAGTTTCCTTATCATTAATCGTAAGTTATTTATCGTTAGTTGCCTGTTGTCAGTCGCCAGTTTTTTAATAATCAGTAATCAGCCTTCCATCTAAATGATCTATCTCATGCTGAAATATTCTTGCAAGAATGCCAAAAGCTCTAATTTTAATTTTTTTGCCTTTTTTATCTTCGGCTTCAAGCGTAATAACTTCGGGACGATAGATTTGAAGAGTTGTGTTTGGGACGCTCAGGCATCCTTCTTCCAATACAGACTTTTCTTTTGAGCGCTTAATAATACGTGGATTAAAAATAACATAAAATTTATTATTATCGCTTGCAATAAACATCCGCCAATCTAGTCCAACCTGGTTTGCAGAAAGGCCAACTCCGCCTTTTTCTTCCATTATTTTTCTCATCGCAAAAATCATTTCTTTAATTTCTTGCGCGCTGTGTTCTTGAAAATTAAAATCAGGTATTTGGCGTTTTAGGATTTTTGAATTTTTATTTTTGACTGTCACAAGTTCCATTTTTTTAGAATCTGTTTTTACAGATAGTCTTTGTTGTTTTATGTCCTTAGCGTCTTTCGGCGCTGTTATTTTGTTTTTTGTAATTTGCCACATTCTCATAAAATAAGCTCCTTTATTTTTTATACGCGTATTTTCAGCTATAGATTTTGCGATGTAAAGCATTTTTTCACCGTTTTCATCCCGCGCCATTTTAATATAAAGGGATTTATAAGTTGGGTCACGAAGAATATCGGCAACCATAAGGCCAATCATTTGATGTCGTGAATGAATGCGAGATTTTTTTGCCCGTTCCTGTATCCTATCAAGATAGGCATTAAATTGTAATTTCAAACCATCACTCATTATGTATATTATATCTCACAACAACGCACAACTTACAAATTTTTAAAATTTTTGTAATCTTTATTTTTTAAACCTTATTTTGCTAAGCCATAAATCTATTGCACAAATTTTTAGCTACTATGATATGATTAACTTAATTAATAATCCATAGTTCTAAATGTGAAAAAAAATAAACCATTTTTTCAAAAAAGTTTGTTACAATATAGGGCATTGCGGGGATTTACTCTTGTTGAGCTTTCACTTACTATCGCCATCGTGGCAGGACTTACTGCTGTTGCAGTCATAGCTATGAATCCAGCAGAGCTATCTGCTCAAATGAGAGACGGACAAAGAATTGCGGCCGTAGGAACACTTAGAGAAACCCTAGGCGTTCTTATTGCGGAAAATCCAAGTTTGCCAACTGGTTTCGGGCTAACTAATTTTGCATATATTTCTTTGCCAGACACTCACTCTGATTGTCGTAATATTATTAATTTACCGCCCCGCACTGATGGACGAGTATATCATTGCGTAACTGCCGCAAATTTAATGAGAATTGATGGCACAGGATGGATGCCAGTTAATCTTACTGCGATTAGAGGAGGTAGTCCTATATCTGTTTTACCAATAGACCCAATTAATAACGCTAGTTTTTTTTATGAATATCTTCCTTCCGCTCATCACAGATATGCTTTTTCTGCAAGAATTGAATCTATAAGGCAAATAACACAAAATCCATCAGGTATTTTTGCTACTCGTTTTACAGCCCCATTTAATTTTAGTCTCTCGACGAGCCCATCTTTAGGATCAGTTATACGAGGAAGCTCTGTCTCCGCTACTATTACTGCTTCTTTAATTTCTGGCGTTACTCGAGAAATATCTTTCTCTGCTTCTGGCCTGCCTGCGGGTGTTACTACTACCTTTTCTCCCACCAGTTGCAATCCTCTTTGCAATTCAACTTTAAGCGTCATTACAAGCGCCGTCACTCCTGTAGGCACTCATTCTATAACTATAACAGGGGCTGGTAGAGGCATTACTCGCACTACCATATACTCTTTAACAGTGAATTAATTTTTAATTTATTAGTTTCATTTTTGTGGGGAAAACAAAAAAAGAACGTCATCCCCGCTTTCGTGGAAGCCCGCTTTGCGGGAAGTTTAAAAGCTTAAAAGTTTCAAAGTTTCAAGAATACTGGATTCCCGCCTTCGCGGGAATGACACTATTCTAAAATTCTATATTCCCATTCTAAATTCCATATTCCAGATTCTATATTCTATTGAAAGTCGTCTGTTGTTAGTCATTGGTTGCCAGTTGTCTGTCGTAAGTTGATAGTCGTCAGTCGTTTGTTATCAGTAGTCAGTTACCTGTTGCCAGTTCTAAAACAAAGATATAAAATTACACCATAATATGACAGATAAAAAGAAAATCATTTGTATTATTGCGTTTAGCCTACTTGGAATCATTACAGCTGGAGCGTTATTTTACGGAGGGTATCATATCGGCTTTAGCCAAACTAGACTTATTCGCATTGAAGGAGTAGCAGATATTTACCCAGGAGATGCAACCGCCGCTGACTTTGGAGTATTTTGGCAGGCTTGGGATAAAATTAAAGAAAGACATCTTCGTTCAGGCACTCTTTCGGCGCAAGAAATGATTCATGGAGCGATAAAAGGACTTGCGGAAAGCGCTGGTGACCCACACACAACATTTTTTTCTCCCGAAGACGCTTCAAGATTCACAGAGAATATTGATGGCAGATTTGGTGGCATTGGCGCCGAGCTTGAAGAAAGAAATAATCAAATAATCGTCGTAACACCACTTAAGGGGACACCTGCAGAAAGAGCAGGGCTTAAGCCGAGAGACACTGTTATTAAAGCAGATGGAGTAGAGCTTTCAGGTAAGACAGTTCAAGATGCGATACGAATAATTCGCGGTGAGCCAGGCACGGAAGTTAAGCTTGTTATATCAAGAGAAGGTGATGTAGGGACAAAAAACATCCAAATTACAAGAGAGATGATAACTTTGCCGACTGTAGAGTGGGAATGGAAAGATGGCGATGTGGCGTATGTCCGACTTATTAGTTTTAATCAAAATGCACCTCTTGCTTTTTATAGTGTTATTCGAGAATTAATTGCCGAAAATCCACGAGCGATGATTTTAGATTTACGCAATAATCCTGGGGGATATCTTGAAGTCGCAGTCAATCTTACAGGGTGGTTTATAGACAGAGGAGAAGTGGTAGTTAAAGAGAGATATGCTGATGGGGAAGACAGGATTTTCCGTTCTCACGGCAATGCGGCACTTAAAAATTTACCAATGGTGATTCTTGTAAATGGAGGAACAACTTCAGCCGCTGAAATTATGGCGGGGGCGATAAGGGATATAAACGGCACAAGACTTATTGGAGAAAGAACATTTGGCAAAGGAACGGTGCAAACTTTAGAAAAGCTAAAAGACAACTCAATGCTTAAAATTACTGTAGCAAACTGGGTTACTCCCGATGGCCACATTATAGAAGGGAGTGGTCTTATACCAGACATAAATATCAAAGCAGAAGCAAATAATGAAGAGGACTTACAATTAAATAAAGCACTAGAATTACTAAGGGAAAATTAGTATTTTAATTGAATGAAAATAATCTTCCTCAAAGATCTTAAAAATATTGGGAGACGTGGAGAAATCAAAGAAGTATCAGACGGATACGCTAAAAACTTTCTCTTGCCTAGGGGCATTGCTGAATTAGCTACCACAGAAATAATAAACAATATCAATCAAGCGCGCATATCGACAGAAAAAGAAGTTGCTAAAAAGCAAGAAAAAATAAAGCAGCTGGAAAATGAGGTAAGATTAGAATTTAATTTAAAAACAGGCAAAAAAGGAGAAACATATGGATCAGTTACACGAGAAGATATCATAGAAGCCCTTCAGCAAAAAAACTATAATGATATCGAAGTGCAGCTTCTCAAGCCATTAAAACAAATTGGAGAACACGCAGTAGATATAAGCTACGGAAATAATACGACAGGTAAGCTAAATATAGTTATTAAGCCAGAGTCAACAAATAAATAATTAAGCCGCGATCAGGGTAACGCTTACTTCTTTTGCTGCGCGGATTTTTGTATTAAAGCCAATTTTTCTTGTATTGCGAAAATTAACAACGCCAGATTTCATAGCAAAAATAGTATCATCTTTTCCGCGACTAACATTTGCGCCAGGTAATACTTGAGTTCCGCGCTGGCGTAGAATAATTTGACCAGCGGCAACAAATTGTCCGTGATTTTTTTTAATTCCTAATCTTTGGGAGCGAGAATCGCGTCCATTTTTTGTAGAGCCTAGGGCCTTTGTATGCGCCATAATTTAATAAATATGTATTTTAATACTTTTTATAACTTAATAATGCTATTATAAATCATAGGCAATGTCAAATAAAAACTTAGAATTTTCACTTTCTTTTTTGTGGCATAAAATCCCTTTTAATCAAAAAGCGAAGGCTATTATTATATTCGTTCTTGCGATAAGTTTATCGTTTGGACTAGGACTTATAGTGGCTGACAGAAACAATAGAGCGCCAATAATGATAGAGCAATGCCCGTAAAGCTTTAAGGAGAGTGTTTTTTAGATTTTGAATTTTTTAATTTTTTTAACATTGATGCTTTTTAACTTTTTAACTTTTAAGTTTCCCGTGGAAGCGGATTCTGGACTCTCGCTTCCGCGAGGGTGACGAGAGGAAGTGTCGTTCCCGCGAAAGCGGGAATCCAGAGTCTTTGAAACTTTTAAACATTGAAACTTTTAAACTTTTCTCGCGTAGCGAGATAATTTGTGATTTTGTAAGTCGTCAGTTGTTTGTCGTTTGTAATTTGTTTGTCTCGCTTCGCGAGATCCCGCAAAGCGGGATAATTTGGTGCTTGTGGTTTTGTCTGGCTACGCCAGATCTCGCGTAGCGAGAGTTTTGCTTGAATGCTACCTATACCCAATCTCCTTCAGCCAACCAATATTTTCCCATTCCCAAAGCTTTTTAGCCCCAAGAAACGCCTGATAATCATCAGCAAAATCAGGAAATTCTTGAATTTCTATTTCTCCTTTTATAGCGCCCCAATCATGTTCGCAGTTTTTAGCAAAACCATTTTTCCAAGGAAGCTTGACTTTCTCATTACCTCCTTTCGTTCTTTTTATAGCCCCACATTTTCGACAAGACTGATTTTGGTCTACTCGCAGAATCCATCTCGTAGATATTTCGGGAATCTCATATCTAAGTGGTTCCATATATGCCGAAGTCTGTAAACAATAATCGCGATATATCGCTTGCGAAGTTTTTATATCAAGCACGCCGATTTTACCACCAATCTCTGCTATTGCATCAACGGTACCAGAATATCTTTCATCAAAATTAATAATCTTTTTTTCAATATGTTCGCGTGCAACAGAGATTTTCATCTGCTCATTTATTTTTATAAATGCTTCTACTGCTGGCCGAACATCATCTGTTAAAGCAGGGGAGTCGCCAACCATAATCGCTTGAATAACTTCATGAATTATCGTTCCTTCATCAGCCGACTTTTGTTTTATTGCTTCTCCCGCCTCATAACTCGGCAATGATGCATAGTAGCGATACAAAGCAGGTTTTGCTTTTATATTAATAATACTTGTAACGCGTGGATACCAAATATCATTTATGATGTAACCCGCACCAAGCTTAAAATCTTTTAGGTTTTTATATTCCATATAGCAATGCGTATCATAACAAACTAGTTATGTAATCAGCAAACAAGAGATCTCGCGTAGCGAGAGTCTTTGTACTTATCCACAAGCATTCTCAAGCCACATATGTTATACTTCCTAGCAAGATGCATAAGAAACTTGGTAGCAAGCTAGTAAGGGACATTATCTCAGTCCCTGACTCTAATCAGTCGTTAGTTGATAGTCGTCCCGCCTCACGGGATCTCGCAAAGCGAGATAAGTTATCTGTCGTTAAAGGATTTACTCTCCTCGAAGTCATGGTAGTTACTACTATCTTAGCCACCCTTGCAACCACAACTCTTGTAACCCTAAACCCCACAGAGCTTCTCGCTCAAATGCGAGACAGCCAAAGAATCACAATTATCGGCATGTTAAGAGATGCTATATCTCTGCTTGTCGCAGACGCTCCAACAACTAACCTCGGGGATACAACACGCGTACACATCTCCTTGCCAAGCAATGACCCTAACTGCACTGATATCGTTGGCTTACCTGCTTTACCATCAGGCATGTTTTACCGCTGTGTAACTGCTGCAAACCTTACGCGCATTGATGGTCAAGGATGGATTCCTCTAAACTTCAATAACATTGTAGGTGGCTCTCCCTTCACCGTACTTCCAACAGACATAACAAATACTCCTGCTTTGTTTTACTCTTATATCCCATCTCCAGGAGGACGAGCTACCCTAACTGCAAGAATTGAATCCATCAGACAAAGAACACTACACCCAACTGAGATATTCACTACTCACTTTACAGCTGCAGTTGACCGCCCTCCACTTGGCGCAGGTCAAGTTACTGTGCCTTTAGGCTCAATTGGTGCTCCATCTTACAGCTTTGTAGGAGACTTAAATACAGGCTTCTTTAGCCCAGTAGCTGATACTATTGGATTTTCCACCTTTGGTGTAGAAAGAATGAGAATCGATAATACGGGCTTTGTTGGTATTGGAACTACAACGCCAGGGCAAAGACTCACAGTAGCAGGAGTCATCCATTCCACAACAGGTGGCTTCATGTTCCCAGATGGAACAACTCAAATAACAGCAGGGGGAGCAGGCGGAGGAGGAACTCTTCCTCCAGGCACTCTAGCAGGTCAAACATTGCGCTGGATCACTACTCCTAATGGTTGGGTAGCTACCAGCAACTTATTCAATGATGGAACTAATGTGGGGATTGGAACGACGAGTCCGGGGGCACAGCTACACATAGCAGATATTCTTACGGCTGGGGGAAAAAACCTTTTAATAGGAGATGATGCGTTTCTTACCGATATAGATGTAGCCAATACGCTTGGAATTCACGGAAATCAAGACGCTACTATTGCTTCAATGCGACTTGGAAGTGGCGGTGGGACAATATCAGGAAGCGCTGGCAATATCGGCATCGCAACAACTAGCCCCCTTTCTCGTGTTCAAATCCAAGGCCACGGCACAACTACCGCTGGCGCTCTAAATGTTACTGCCTCAGATGGCGCAAGTAGATTTTTTGTAAGAGACGATGGCAACGTCGGCATCGGCACAACAGACCCAACAACACGCCTTGATATTGAAGGCCAAATTAGAATCAGGGGCGGCTCTCCTGCCGCAGGTAGAGTCTTAACATCAGATGCTACAGGACTTGCAACTTGGACAGTTCCAGCAGGAGGTCTCCCTGTTGGAACAACTAGCCAAACCCTCCGCCACGATGGCACTAACTGGGTAGCTAACAGCAATATATTCAATACAGGAACTAACGTCGGCATCGGGACGACTGCGCCAGCTGCTAGATTACACCTCGATGCTGGCGATATGGTCCTTACTCATGGCACAAATTATAATACAGCAGGAGCTCGTTATGGCGGACGAATTTCACTCTTAACTAATCTTACTGGCAGACAAGTCATCACTAATTCAGACTTCTTAGCTGGCACAGTTGGTTATCATATATATGATAATGGCGCCTCAGGCTCAATTACGCATACCATTGTGGCAGATACATCAGCGCCAAATAGTTCTGGGCGTATTTTAAGAATAGCTCATACTAATGTTGGTTCTCCATCTCCCGGTTGGGGAGGATTTCATAAAGCGACCCCACTTTGTGGCGCAATCGCTATTGGTCATTGTATGCGACAAGGTAATAGGCATGTGATTCAGATTTGGGCAAATATCCCTTCTGGATACACAATTAATTTTGCAACAAATAGTATGGGAACTGGTGGAAATTTTCAATGGCTGTCATCACGGGCCGGCACTGGTAGTTGGGAAAAATATATTGCTGTTGCGACAATGGGAGCGGGAGCTTCATCTACTAATTTTTTCTTCATAACTGGTGGCGTTCGACCCTTTACATGGGATGTGGCATCTGTGGAGCTTATTGATATTGATGCGACAGCAGATATTGCTCGCGCAACCTCCTTAAATGTAGGCTATAGAACTGACATTAATCTTGGTAGTGGTAGTTTATTAACGACAGGCGCTACTTTTCTAGCAACCGAAGGCGGCAACGTCGGCATCGGGACAGCAACGCCAGTAGTCAGACTACATGTTGTTG
>CAYGDC010000006.1:0-9852 GCA_964348605.1 uncultured Candidatus Saccharibacteria bacterium
GCAAAATTGATAATGAGCTTGCTGAAAAAAGAAAGCTAATTAAAGAGCTTGAAGCGTTATTAAAAAATGAAAAAGCGATGCTGTCTTTAATTAAAGAAGAGCTTAATGAAGTTAAAGAAAAATTTGGTGATGAAAGAAGAACGCGCGTTGTCGCCTCTGGCCTACAAGAGTTTAGCGACGAAGATTTAATTCCAAATGAAGAATGTATGATAACTCTTTCATTAGGCGGATATATTAAGCGCTTGCCCCCCCAAAGTATTAAAAGTCAGCATAGGGGAGGCAAAGGAGTTATTGGCTCTGATGTAAGTGAAGAAGATACTCTTACCCACTTTATTTCAGCGCACACTCATAATAATATTTTATTCTTTACTGGCAGTGGAAAAGTTTTTCAAACCAAAGTTTATGATATTCCATCTGGCTCCCGCACTGCCAAAGGGCGTGCTATTCATAATTTTCTTGAAATTCCAGCAGAAGAGACTATTTCCGCCCTTATTGCTTATCCCTCTACTAAGGAATCTCCTTCGGGCTACCTCATTATGGCGACTAAGTCTGGTGTAATTAAGAAAACTGCCTTACAAGAATTTGAGAATGTTCGAAAAAGCGGCATTATCGCAATTAATTTAAAAAAAGGAGATAGTCTTATTGGAGTCAGGCTTTCTTCTGGAAAAGACGATGTTATTTTTAGCACAAGAAAAGGACTCGCTATTAGATTTAAAGAATCGGGCGTTCGCCCTATGTCTCGCGCAACAGCCGGAGTTAAAGGAATCACTCTTCGCTCAGGAGACGTAGTTTCTTCTTTCGATATTATTTCAGGGGAAGCTCTAAAAAATGCTTTATTCTTAAATATTCTTGAAAAAGGATTCGCAAAACAAACTTTTTTGAAAGAATATAAAACGCAAACTCGTGGAGGAAAGGGGATTATAACAGCAACCGTTACCGCCAAAACAGGCGAATTAGTATCATCTAAAGTAATAACCGAAGAAAAAGAAATTATTATAATTTCAGAAAAGGGACAAATACTTAAAACAACGATTAGCTCTGTTCGCAAAACTGCTCGAGCAGCTCAAGGCGTGCGTATTATTAATTTAAGCGCAGGAGATAAAATAGCAGGCGTTATTTGTTTATAAAGAAGTAATTGTGATAATATCATCATATGAGTTTTACTAGAAGCCAACTTATTATTTTAGGCATAGGCGGATTTATAGTACTTTCTTTTATCATTATTATTTTTAGTGGCATAGGGCTACGCGCTGACAGAAATCCAACTATTTTATCTATCTGGGGGATAGATAATCCCGTTGTTTTTGAGACAGCCAAATCTAGTTTCAGCATAGAAAATCCAAGGGTGCAAATAGTTTATACGCAGTTTTCTGAAGAAAATTATGAAAAAGAATTAATTGATGCCCTTGCAGCAGGACAAGGTCCTGATGTCTTTTTCTTTCGTTCCGACTGGATGCAAGAACATAGAAATAAAATAGTCCCTGCTCCACAAAGATTGCTGACTATTGAAAAATTCACTGAATTATTCCCTCAAGTAATAATTCAAGACTTTGTTGTTGATAATCAAATTTATGCTTCTCCCCTCTATATTGATACACTGGCTCTATATTACAACAAAGATATTTTTGATCGCAGAGGAATTGTTTTTCCGCCGACTACTTGGAGCGGATTCCAGAGCGCAGTAAATCGCGGCGCCACTGCGTCATTTGGTGGGGCAGCGCCTATAGTTGCCCGAGCGGGAGATATTCTAAACGCGCTTCTAATGCAGGCAAACGCTGAACGCTTGCAGGCTGGATATTCAATACAAATATCAGGAGCGCCGGGAACTACTGCTCTTAATCTTTATACAAGCGTTAGGGCTCCAGCAGTAGAAACCTATACTGGGTTTGCTAATGGCACAATTGGGATGATTATAGATTATCAGTCCGTTAAGCCTTTAATTGTAGATCGCAACCCACGTCTTAATTTCGGCGTAGCTCCATTGCCGCAACTACATCCTCATATGTTTATAGTTCCAGCAAAATATTATGGACTTGCTGTCTCTGGGCAATCTTTATTGCCGACGCTTGCTTGGGAATTTATTAATTACGCTACGACAACCCCCCAAATTGCTAGAAGTTATTTTATAGCATCTGGTCGTCCACCAGCTTTACGTAGCCTTATCCAAGCTAATATAGACTCTCCTACTCACGGAGTTTTTGCCTCACAGGCGCTTATAGCTAGAAGTTGGAATATGCCAGCGTTCGAAGAGGTTGTCGCTATATTTAATACAATGATACAATCGGTCTTAAGAAGAACTACAGCCATTCATGATGCCCTAAGCGTTGCAGAGAGAGACATTAATATTCTTATGCGTTAAAATAAAAAAATCATAAATGAGCCCTATTAAAAAAAACATTATCTTTAGTCTTATTTTTATCGGAACAATTATAGTGTTTTCGACCACTTTAATTTCTAGCGCACAGGCTAAAAGCGTCGCCACTTGTGACATTAAGCCTTTTAGTTTTGCTACAGGCATTACTCCTGAGCGCTTTCACGAGCCTGGAAACATTGCTATGACTGTCGGCTGGTGCGACTTTCTGCAAATTATCAGCAACTTCATAGGTCTCCTTTATAGGATTATTATTCCAATTATAATGCTCATGTTTGTTTTTGGAGGAGCTATTTTTATAACAGCAGGGGGGAATGAGGGGAGCATTAAAAAAGGCCAAGCATTTCTTAAGTCAGCTATTATCGGCCTAATTATTGTCTTATTGGCAGGGGTCATAGTCGGCACAATTATTAGAGGACTAGGTGTCGCTGAAGGCACCACATTAATGCCTTGGCTTTTTTAAAAAAACATGAACGATCTTTTTTTAGAAATAATAAATTTTATTTTAAACCTTGATTCTGTTTTTGCACAAATTGTTGTGGCTGCTGATCATGCTGCATCTACTCTGCCATCATTTCAGATTCAAAATCCGGTTACTTTCGAAGGTGGGATCATAGACATTATTGCTCTCATTAGTAATTTTATAAGAGGGCTAGCGTTTATCATAGCTCCAGCCATGTATCTTTGGGCAGGATTTCAATATCTTGTCTCTGGCGGAGATAACAAAAAGATAGACTCAGCAAAAAAAACCATAATATGGACAACAGTGGGCGTGTTAATAATTTTAATAGCTGGAAGCATAACTAGCATTGTCCGCAGTATCTTAACAGCGTAGTTTTTGACGGATAAATATTTTATTGATATAATATCTTAAATTAAAAGGTCGTTTATTTATTCTTAAAACTTTAACTAATATAATGAATAAAATTTTGCATAAAATTGTGATGGTCGCCACTACTTTAGTAATTACTGTTAGTATTTTTGGCATAGTGCCCGTTGCTGCACAAACACAGGCCTCTACAGCCACACCAGCCGTAACCATTACTGACATCTCAGCAATTCACAGAATAGTTAACAATCTTATTAATTGGTTATTTATATTCTTTTTTGCTATTGCTGTAGCCTTTATACTTATGGCAGCATTTCTATACTTAACAGATCCAGGTGGCAAGGGAGCAGAAGCTGGTAAAAAAAAGCTGCAAGCTGCCGTGGTAGCTATAATTATCGCTTTGCTTGCTAGAGGACTCCCCACTCTTATACAGAGCATTATTGCACCGCCTTCAGCTACTTAAAAAACATAAAAATTTTAGTCTTTATAAAATAACCCCAAGCTATTAGCTTGGGGTTATTAATTATTTGTGCTCCCGAGAGGACTTGAACCTCTAATCCTTTACAGGAACATGGTCCTAAACCATGCGCGTCTGCCATTTCGCCACGGGAGCAATTATGCACCCTATTATGAAATAATTAAGACTTATAAGTCAACGCGTGATATTAAAAAACTTTTAAGCTTTTATACTTTTAGCCCTTCCCATTTTGCGGGCATAACGAGGCCTAAATTTTCTTATAAGGCGAGAGATGTTATTAACTATCTGTCGCCTCTCTCCTTTTTCCGTGAAAAGATTTATGAATATCTTTTAATTCTTTATTTGTAAGATGAGTATATATTTGTGTTGTTTGAATACTTGAGTGTCCTAACATTTCTTGCACTG
The DNA here is from genome assembly GCA_964348605.1 of uncultured Candidatus Saccharibacteria bacterium. Taxonomy (GTDB): domain Bacteria; phylum Patescibacteriota; class Minisyncoccia; order UBA6257; family Colwellbacteraceae; genus JALOAR01. Next base: position 4,084 of record CAYGDC010000006.1, read on the forward strand.
AACGCAGGTCTGCTCCGTTTCTTAATAAATCCGTGGCAAATAAGTGTCGCAAGGTATGTGGATGAACACTTCCAGGAATGCCTGCTTCTCGCGCATAACGATCTATCGTTCGCTGTATTGTGCGTGGCGTTATGCGACCAATAACTTGTGGTGTTTTAGAATGAGAAAAAGTTATAAACAAAGCTTCTTCCGCGTCACTCCTTTTATCTAAATAATCCTTAATCATTGTCTTCGCCCTATCAGATAAAAAAACTACTCGTATTTTTCCACCTTTTCCTTTAATAGATATTTCGCCACGATCAGTATTGATATATCTATTCAAAGCGCATAATTCTGAAACACGAAGGCCTGTAGAAAATAGGACTTCTAACATAGCGCGATCACGAAGAGCTTTAACCGAATCGCCTTTAGGCGCCTGTAGCAATCTTTCTAAATCATTATATTCAATAATTTCAATTTGTCTTTTTGGCATCTGCGGTAGCTCTATTTTCTCTGGAATTAAAGCGGAAATATCTCTTTTTACTAAATATTTTAAGAAATTTCTTATAGCGATAGCATAATATCCTTGAGTATTTTTTTTAAGATTTCCTTTTTCGGCTAGATGCACTCGAAACGCGCGAATTCGTTCATTAGTAATATCTTCTGGTCGCTCTATTTTAGCGAAGGCCGCAAATTTTTTAAGAGCTCTTTCATAAACAGCTTTTGTGCGAGGAGAGCGATTTTTTTCTATTTGAAGATAGTCAAAATAATCCTTAAAAAGCTTTTCTATAAGCGACATTATATTTAATATAACATAAAATGTCGCAAAATAATAGTGCATTTTATTTCATTTTTACACTACACAAACAATATTTAGTTAAAAGTTAACAAACCAAATGATGCTTATAAGAAAAGAAACATAAACAGCAAGTAGAACATAAGATTCTCTAGCTGTTATCTTACGATTAGTGCGAGCAAAAATTAAAAATAAAAGACTAGCTAAAATAATAAAGACGCGACTTAAAATTAAAATTTCCCAATTATAAGGGCTGTCAGCAATATGAATTGGATGGATAATAGAGACAATGCCTAAAACTAATGTTGCTGGAATAATGACTGCTCCCATTAAATTGCCCAACACCATCCAAGAATCTTTTTGTTTAGTGGCGGCTATAGCAAAATAAGTTTCTGGCAAGGCATTTCCAAAGCCAACGATTAAAATACCAACTAGCATTAGAGAAACATTTAATTCTTGAGCAAAAAAAGATGCTGCGTGAATAATTCCTTGAGCTGCTAAAAGTAAAAATACAATGCCGATAATAATTTTAAGCAAGTCCTTAGCAAGCCCCTTAAGGCTTTGTGCTAGCGAAGAAAAATCGCGGACTTCATATTCTTTATTAGTAAATCTTTCTTTTTTAGAAAAGAGCCAAGTAAGATAAAAAATAAAAAAGCCGATAAGAATTAATCCATCACTACGACTAAGAACTCCGTCCGAGATAAGTAAAAGCGGTAAAATAGCTGCCACCGTAGTGTAAAGAGCGGTAGTTTGCGCCGTGCGACTAGCAATAGGAATTTCTTTTGTGGCAGAGAATAATACTCCTATCGCAACAGCTACTGTAAGCGTTACTAAATTATTGCCCGCTATATCTCCTAGAGAAAGATGAGGAATGCCTTGTATTGCTGAAGTAACGCCAACAAAAAGATTAGGCAAAGAAGCCCCTGCCGCCATAATAAAAAAAGCAACAACAAACTCTCTCCATCCTAATAGTCGCGATACCCTCATTAAACCAGCTATCACCCACTCTCCCGCAAGATAAAGTAAGCCACATGAGACAATAAAAATTAAAATATAAAGAAGCCAATCCATAAATTAAGAATAATTTTATATTTTTTATTAAAAACTGACAATAAATAGCGGGAAAAACAAAAAAGCAAAGATCAAAACTATGAATCAAGATATAAAAATAAGCTTCTGTTATTTTTACAAACAAGCCTCATATTATCACAATGCCTTATATCGGTGGCAAGAGTCTAAAGTGTTATTCCTATATTACTTATATTATTTTACAAAATAAAAATCCAGAATTAAGCAACGCTATGCATAGTCTTGAAATATTTTTTCTCTTAAGATATAGTGTCTTTAATGCTTACTAAAAAAGTCAAGACTAATGTAATTAAAGAAACACGACTTCATGAGACAGACACTGGCTCAGCAAATGTTCAAGTGGGTGTTTTAAGTCGGCGCATTACAGAGCTCGCTAGTCATCTTAAAAAAAATCCTAAAGACATTCATTCAAGAAGAGGGTTATTAAAAATGGTCAGCAAGCGACGCAAATTAGAAAAATATTTAGGCGTCTCAGAGCAAAAAAAGACCATTACTTCTCGGCGTAATATAAAAACAGAGGAAGCGAGCCAGAAAAAAACTCGCAAGTCAGTCTCCTCAAAAAATGACAAACAGTCTTAACGCAGAACAGAGAGTAGGTATTTTTTTGGATGTTCAAAATCTTTACCATTCGGCAAGAAATTTGCACGGTAGTAGAGTTAACTACAAAGAACTTTTAAATTATGTTGCCGCTGGTCGTCGAGTTGTAAGAACAATAGCCTACGTTGTATCAAGCGATCCTCAAACTGGAGAAGAGGTATTCTTTGACGCGCTTGAAAAAGAGGGGATTGAGCTTCGCATGAAAGATTTGCAAGTCTACGCAAGTGGCGTTAAGAAAGCTGATTGGGATGTTGGCATGGCAGTAGATGCCATTAAGCTCTCATCAAGCTTAGATGTTATTATTCTTGTAACAGGAGACGGAGACTTTATTCCTCTTATTGAATATCTACAAATAGGCATGGGCAAGATTGTAGAGGTTGTTGCTTTTGCTCGCACTACTTCTGGCAAAATTAAAGAAACAGTAAACCGCTTTATAGATGTTGATGGTGTGCCTAAAGCTATTTTCAAATCAAAGCGTAGTAGGCAATCAGCTCCAGTAATAAAAAATAGACGAGATGAATTTATAAAAAACGCTCGCGGACATCAAGCTAAACAAAATCAAGGCCAAAATCGAAATAGAAATCAAAACCAAAATACAAATATATAAAACATGGATTTAAATAAAAAAATTTTTGAAACAAAAGTTGCGGGGAGACCTTTAAAAATAGAAATTTCGCGTCTTGCTGAGCAAGCAAACGCAGCAGTGCTTGCAACTTATGGAGAGACTTCAGTGCTTGCAACTATTGTGATGGGCAAAGAAGATAAAGACGATGATTTTATGCCTCTGCTCGTTGACTATGAAGAAAAATATTATGCTGTAGGAAAAATATTGGGAAGCCAATATGTCCGTCGCGAAGGAAGGCCATCAGAAGACGCTGTCTTAGCAGGCCGTTTAATAGATAGAGCTATTCGTCCTCTTTTTGATGCACGAATCAGGCGGCCAATTCAAGTAACAGCAACTATCCTTTCTTATGATGAGGAGAATGATCCTGATTTTACCGCTCTCACCGCTGTCTCTATTGCGCTGGGCATTTCTGACATTCCATGGAATGGTCCAATAGCTGGGGTTTCTGTGGCTCAATTTGGCAACACTATTTCTATTAACCCAACAGAGAGCGAGCTCATAGCAAAGCATGCTGATAAACGCTTTTTAAGCTTTATTGCTGGATTAAACGGTGAAGTAAACATGATTGAGCTTGAGGGATTTGAGGCTGATGAGTCAGAAATTATCAACGCTTATGCTGAGGCCATGAAGGAAATTGAAAAACTTCTTGTGTTTAAGCGAGATATTATTGCAAAAATTGGTAAGCCGAAAGCTAATATCGTATTTACTGAGCCCACTGAAGAATTAAAATCCGCCGTCCGCACTTTTCTTTCTAACAAGCTTGAAAGCGCCTTATTTAAGCAAGATAAAGTTGCGCGAGAAAATGCACTCTTTGATCTTAAAAAAGAAATGATTGCTTATCTTCTAGAAAAAGGGCTTGTAGAAAAAGACCTATCTTTTACCGATGGCCTATTAGATGCTTATGCAAACGATATAGTTCATAAAGAAGTTTTAGAAAACAATCGTCGCGTAGATGGCAGAGCTCTTGATGAAGTGCGCGAACTTTATGCTGAAGTGGGTTTATTGCCCAGAACTCACGGGTCTTCTATTTTTGCTCGTGGCAACACACAGGCGCTTGCAATTATTACGCTTGCTCCTCCTGGCGCAGAAAAAACTATTGAAAGCATAGAGCGTGTTGGAAAGCAGCGGTTTATGTTGCATTATAATTTTCCTGGTTATTCAGTAGGGGAGGCTAAATCATATCGCGGACCAGGTCGGCGAGACATAGGTCACGGCGCTTTAGCGGAAAAGGCAGTTAAAAGCGTGATCCCAACAACTGATGAATTTCCATATACCATTCGTGCTGTTTCCGAGATTCTCTCTTCTAATGGATCTTCTTCAATGGCAACAGTTTGTTCTACAATATTAGCACTTATGGATGCGGGCGTTCCTATCAAGAAACCTGTCGCGGGAATAGCTATGGGACTTATGTCATCTTCTAGCGGAAAATATAAAGTTCTAACCGATATTCAGGGCCCAGAAGATCATTATGGCGATATGGATTTTAAAGTTGCAGGCACCAAAGAAGGAGTCAACGCTATTCAAATGGATGTTAAAATTTCAGGCATCCCATTAAATATTTTACTTGAGGGACTTTTGCAGGCGAAAAAAGCACGCACCGAAATTTTGTCTGTTATGACAACAACAATTGCTGCTCCTCGGCCAGAGGTTTCTAAGCATGCTCCGCAAATCGTTGTTATTGATATAGATCCAAGCCGTATCGGCGAAGTTATCGGTCCGGGCGGAAAAATTATTAACGGCATTATTGCGAGAACAGGCGTATCTATTGATATAGACGATATTGGTAAAGTGTTCATCGCCGCTAAAGACAAATCCTCACTTGAAGCAGGAGTAAAAGAAGTTAGCTCTATATTAAAGGAGTTTCAGGTAGGCGAAATAATAGAAGGCAATATTATCCGCATTTTAGATTTTGGCGCCATTGTTGATCTAGGCGGAGGCAAAGACGGCATGATTCATGTTTCTGAGCTTAAAGACGGATTTGTTAAAAATGTGACTGATGTTGTAAACATGGGAGACTTTGTTCGTGCAAAAATTGTTAAAATAAGCGAAGGCAAAATAGGATTATCAATTAAACAATTAAAAGATAAATAGCAAAATATACGCTGATTATAATTGATTATTTATATAAGAGAATAAATAGCATTTGTTAGTTGTGTAAAATTAATGTACCGCTTTATCCACAGTGTATAAATTATTGTATTTTGTTATAATAAGCATATGAACGAATCAACAAATACAAATCAGCCTATACGACCGGATTTTAGTGGACCTGCAGCACCCAACTATAATAATAGCCTATCTAGGCCTACGCCACTAAATACCGAGGGCTTCGGATTAAATAGTCAGCCCACTGTTTCTAGCTGGTCACCAGGAATAGCCCCTACTCCGGGCCCACTAGATAAAGTCGCTCCATTATCTCCTATCTCATCACATACTGAAGTCGCTTCCTCTAATTTTAGCGGACATGCCAGCATGACCCCCCCTATAATGTCTGCTCCTGTGCCCTCTCCAAACGCTACTCAATATGAAATAAAAACTTTATCTTCTGACGCCGAAACTCTTAAAGCATCTGGCGGAGCAGAGACTCTGCCACAAATTACAACTTCTTTGCCTAATATAATGCAAGATATATCAAAAGCGCCTGCTTCTTTTATTGCCCCAGCCCCAACTCCAGTCCCGGCTC
>CAYGDC010000006.1:9952-21884 GCA_964348605.1 uncultured Candidatus Saccharibacteria bacterium
CAGTTCCAGCCCCAACTCCAGTCCCGGCTCCAGTTCCAGCCCCAACTCCAGTCCCGGCTCCAGTTCCAGCCCCAACTCCAGTCCCAGTCCCAGCTCCCACTTCTGCGCCGAATATAATACAGTCTACCTCTACTCCTCCTGCATTTATTGCAAGCGATACAAATCTTGCTCCCAAGGCCTTTTCTCCTCTTTCAATGGGTGGAGAAGAGTTCTTTAATCCTGCTGCTACTATAGCCCCAATTAAAAAGAAAGGGATTTCTAAAACAGTTTTTATTATCAGCACCATAATTATTCTTATAGGACTTGGCATACTTGTTATTTTATTTGCAACGCCTTTTTTTAGGCCTGCTCCAGCTCTTGTTGAGCCAACTGACACTATTACTCCTCCAGCCGTAGTTGTTGAAGTAACGCCTCCCCTTATAGTAGAACCAGAACCAGAACCAGCGCCGCCTCCTATTATTCCTGTTTATACATCACTTTTTACTACCCCAGCTAATTTTGTTGAACGCTATACTATAGAAAACATAACCCTTGAATCATTAAAGCAGGCCTTGTTTGCTTCATTAACAGGTGAGCCAGCGAGAGCTGCGGCGAGAGATAAAATGATAAGAGAAGTTATTATAAGCAGAGCAAATGGAGCTCCTTTAGTTTTTTCTTCTTTCTTATCTATGTTCTTACCAGACATAGGCTTCGAAAGAGTTTCTACAATATTTGAGGATAATTTCACTCTTTTTATCCACGAAAACCGTTTTATTGGATTTATTGCCCAAACCAAAATAGAAGCGACTCCTGCAGAGCTTATCGATTTTAGCGCCTCTCTCGAGGCCTCCTTTAATCTTGGTAATTTCTATATTACAAGGCCAGGCACTCAATCTATGTTCACAGACAGTGTTCTTGGCGGAAACTTAATTAGAAAAGTTTCCTTTGCTGATGCATCGGGTCAAGACTTCCACTATGGCTGGTTTAGAGATTCTAAACACAGAAGTTACTTAATTGTTTCTGTTTCGTCTGCGGGAGAGGGCATGATAGAAGCAGTTAGAAGAACGGGGCTTTATTAGATAATTTGACGCATAGTTATTAATATGAGATAATATATTTACATGAAAAGCCCCGCCAATAGCGGGGTTTTCTAAAAAAATAAATACAATGGACTTAAAACAAATTATTACAGCAATTAATCAAATTGCAAAAGAAAGAAATATCGACGCAGTACGCGTTTTAGAAGGTGTAGAGGATTCTCTAGCAACCGCTTATCGTAAAGAATATGGCCAAAAGGGAGAAATTGTTAAAGCAAAAATTAATCCTGATACTAACGAAGTACATTTTTGGCAGATTAAAGAAGTAGTTGACGAGAGTGTGGTGCGTGTGCCAGTAGAAGGCGTCGAAGACTCGCCTATAGAAAACGGTCAACCTCAAGAAGAATCTAGCGATATTGTTGAAAGCAGGCTTCCTTTATATCATCCAGAGCGCCACATATTTATTACTGAAGCACGAGACATTAAGGCTGATGTAGTCATTGGAGACAATCTCGAGTTTCCTTTAGAACCTAAATTAGATTTTGGACGCATAGCCGCTCAGTCTGCTAAGCAAGTTATTTTGCAAAAATTTCGCGAAGCAGAAAAGGAGTCTGTATTTAGTGAATTTAAAGACAAAGAGGGTAAAATCATCTCTGGCATTATTCACCGCTTTGATCGTGGCAATGTACATGTAGATTTAGGTCGCATATCAGGCATTATGTTTGCAAATGAAGCTATCCCAGGCGAGCATTATGGTGCTAGTTCTCGAATGCGATTTTATATTGTTACCATACAAGAAAATAGACGCGGTCAACCAGAAATAATTCTTTCGCGCGCCCATCCTCGCTTTATTGCTAAGCTTTTTGAATTAGAGGTGCCTGAAATAGCTGATGGCACAATTGCCATAAAAGGCATTGCTCGTGAAGCAGGTAGTCGTACTAAAATGGCGGTATTTTCAGATATTCAAGGAGTTGACCCTATTGGCTCTTGCGTTGGTCAGCGTGGTACTCGCATTATGGCAGTTACAAACGAAATTGGTCACGAAAAAATAGATATTATTGAATGGTCTGCAAATCCAGAGGAGTATATCGCCGCATCTCTTTCTCCTGCTCAAGTTAAAGAAGTGCAGATTTTTGGCAAAAATGAAGCGAGAGTTCTTGTGCCCGCAAATCAATTAAGTCTAGCTATTGGCAAAGGAGGGCAAAATGTTCGCTTAGCAGCAAGATTAACAGGGTGGAAAATTGATGTTCGTTCTGAAATGAATCCGAATGAAGAACAAGAGGGAGGAGTGGCGGAGTCTATTGATCTTCAATCCACTGAGCCGCATATAGAAGCGCCAGAGGAATAAGAAAATAATAAGCTATAAGTATAAATTCTTTATTGTATAAAGATAATTATCTAAAGAAACTAAATGAAATGATAATTAAAGCTCACGCAAATCAAAAGATTGTAATTAGACAGCTCACAAATAGCGATAATAAAATTATTAAACAATCTCAGTGTTTTATGAGCCCATTACAAAAGCCAAAACAATGGCTTGAAGTTAGAATAAAAAAAATAAAAGATAAAAAAGCAGTTTTTTTAGTAGCTGAACACAATAATGCCATTGTTGGAATGTCAGAAATTAATTTACGCGCTGGACAACAAAGCCATGTTGGGGAATGCGGTGTTTGTATCGAAAAAAATTATCGAGGAATAGGGCTAGGCACATCTCTAATGGAAGAAATAATTAAATTAGCCAAAAAAAACCTTAAACCAAGACCTAAGGTGCTTAGATGTAGCACTTCTTCAGCAAATCAACAAGCAATAAAGCTTGTTCATAAGCTAGGATTTAAAATAATTGCAAATATCCCTAATCAGATTCGACATAAAAATAAATTAGTAGATGAAATAATAATGATTTTATATCTTTAGAATTATAAAAAAATATCACACAATTAGATTCTTAGTAGTTAGCGATTTATCTATTAATCATAATTATTAGGACTATAAGTTAATAGCTTAAATCAATTTTACTTTTTCGTATTTTTTGATATAATCTCAATATGGATTCTATAAAAAACGATTATTTAATACCCACTGTTATTGAAAAATCTGCTTCCGGTGAGCGAGCTTTTGATATTTATTCTCGCCTCCTAAAAGATAGAATAATTTTTTTAGGCAAGCCCATCGGTGACGATATTGCAAACATTGTAATCGCTCAGATGCTTTTTCTTGCAAGCGAAGACCAAAAAAAACCGATTAAGCTATATATCAATTCACCAGGTGGCGCTGTTACAGCAGGCATGGCAATACACGACACAATGAAATTCGTAAAGCCCCCAGTTGAAACAGTCTGCGTAGGCATGGCAGCATCCATCGCTGCCTTCTTGCTTGCTTCAGGAGAAAAAGGAAGCAGATTTGCTCTGCCTAATTCAGAGATTCTTATTCATCAAGTAATGGGAGGGATAGAAGGACAAGCAAGCGATATAGAAATAGCCGCTAAACAAATATTAAAAACTAAGACTAAAATCAACCAGCTTCTTTCTAAAATGACGGGACAACCTCTTTCTAAAATAGAAAGCGACTCAGACAGAGACTATTGGCTCTCGGCCGAAGAAGCAAAGGAATATGGCATCATTGATGAAGTTGTCAAAAAAGCTAAATAAAGAAGAAGAAATCGCTTTCATAGACGAGCTTCTTAACCGAAGCGTTGAAGAAGTAATCCCATCAAAAGAAGCTCTAAAAGAAGTTCTTTTGTCTGGCAAAAAACTTACAATCTACATTGGTTTTGATCCGACTGGCACATCACTTCATTTGGGGCATGCAAAACAATGCATGATTTTAGAATCGTTCCGCCAACTTGGACACAAAGTAATTTTCTTAATAGGGGATTTTACCGCTCGCATTGGCGACCCAACTGATAAAGATGTCGCCCGCAAACAATTAACGCGCGCAGAAGTTAAACACAATGTTAAAACTTGGCTTAAGCAAGTTTCTCCGATTATCGGCCTAAAAGACAAAAAAAATCCGGTTATTGTTAAATACAATCACGATTGGCTTTCAAAACTTAATTTTGAAGACATTGTAAGTCTTGCCTCTAATTTTACAGTCCAGCACATGTTAAAACGCGATATGTTTGAGCGTCGCCTAGAAGAACAGAAACCAATACACCTTCACGAGTTTTTTTATCCTCTAATGCAGGGCTATGATAGCGTCGCTATGAATGTTGATATAGAGCTTTGTGGTAATGACCAAAAATTCAACGCACTTTGTGGAAGGACTTTACAGAGAAAATTAAATAACAAAGAAAAATTTGTGTTTATCACAACTCTTCTTGTAAATCCTGCAACAGGAGAAAAAATGATGTCTAAAAGTCTTGGCACAGGAGTATTTTTAGATACTTCTCCTACAGATATGTTTGGAAGCGTAATGGCGCAAGCAGACGAAAGCATGATTCAGCTTTTTACCGATTGCACTTATGTTGCTCTTAAGGAAATTGATGAAATTAAGTCAGGGCTTAGCTCAGGACTACTAAATCCTCGCGATATTAAAGTACGACTTGCTAAAGAAATTGTTGCTATGTATCACGGCTGGAAAGAAGCAGAGCGCTCCGCACATCAATTTGATTCTGTTTTCAAACATAAAGAGCTTCCGCCTGATATTAAAGAAGCTACAGTTTCTTTTTCGCATTCTACTATCACAGATATATTAATAATTGCTGGCCTTGCTTCTTCTAAAAGCGAAGCTCGTCGTCTTGTTGAACATGGGGGAGTAAAGATAAGCGGTGAAAAAATCACCGACCCCAAAAAAGAAATAACTATTTCTAAAGAAGGCGTTATTATCCAAGCAGGCAAACGCAATTTTGTGAAGATTATAAAAAAATAAACCTTCTCTTTTATTCTATTATCCCCCGTAAGCGATTTTTTAAACTTTTCTATTTTGTATCTCTTGAAACTTTTAAGCCTTTAAGCTTTGAGACTCTTAAACTTCCTTGCATAGCGAGCTTTTAATCTTGTATTTTTATGCTTTTTAATTTTAAATTTGTTAAAATATTTTTATGAAACGCCAAAATATTTTATTTATAATTTTAATTATCTCCATTATTATTTTAGTTGCCTTATTAGATGTCCGCGCTCTTGCGCCCACTGAAGCTAGAAACTGGGATATAGTCAGCCGTCTTTTTAGTAATGCTAAATCTAGCCCTGTCGTGTCTGCGAACCCTCACTCTGCTCAAGACTTAAAATTTCAAACCAACATTACGGATTTTTTCCGCAAATTCTTCAATCTTGAAATAAATCAATTAGAAGAGCCTATCTCTCCTGCAGAATATTCACAATTAAACGGAGCACAAGAGCAAGGACTCTCTCCAGATAAGTCGCGAGCTCCCTACGATCCTCGCATGGAATACGAAGAAGCCGTCATCGGAGCGGTAGATAGAGTAGCTCCCAGCGTTGTCTCGATTGTTGTTTCTAGATATGTCCCTGTGCTGGAAAGATGTCCTGTTACTGACCCATTTTGGGGACCAGACTTTCGTCTCTATATTCCCTGTGATTTAGGTAGAACAGAAAGAGTAGAAATTGGCGGTGGAACGGGTTTTTTTGTCTCAAGCGACGGCTTAATCCTTACAAATAAACATGTAGTAGCAGATAGAAGCGCGGAATATATCATCTTCGCGGGCGAAGACGCACGCCATAGTGCTAGAGTTATTGCCATAGATGATGTGGAAGACCTGGCTTTATTAAAAATTGAAGGCGATAACTTTCCAGCTCTGCCTTTAGGTAATTCCGATACTGTGCGTCTTGGTCAGACAGCAATAGCAATAGGTAACGCATTAGGTGAGTTTAAGAACACTGTTTCAAGAGGAGTTATATCCGGTCTTGGTCGCACAGTTCAAGCCAGCGATGCACTTGGCAGAACCATAACGATTGAAAATGTTTTTCAAACGGACGCCGCTATTAATCCTGGCAACTCCGGTGGCCCACTCATCAATTTAAGAGGGGAAGTAATCGGTGTTAATACAGCAATTGCGCGCGGAGCTGAAAATATCGGTTTTGCTATTCCTGTAAACAAAGCACGCGAGCTTATACAGACTATTGCTCTTCCTTAAAGCTTTGAATTTTGTATTTCTTTAAACTTTTAAGCTTTCTCTGCTTTGCGGACTCACATATCGAGATAATTTGTCTCTGCTTCGTCAGATCTCGCATAGCAAGATCATTTGTCATTTTTAATAATAAATCGTATATTATAAATCGTAATCATGAATAATAATTCTTTTAATCGTTTTACAATCAAAGCTCAAGAAGCAGTACAAAACGCTCAAGACCTTGCTTTTTCAAAGGGTCATGGCGAATTTCGCGCTCTTCACCTTCTTTCTGTGTTATTGCGCGACCCAGACACCCTTACCCAACCTATTTTAGATAAAGCAGGCGTTAATTTAGACGAATTTGATGCCGAACTTGAAGCAGAAATGCGTCGTTATCCTAAGTCTTTTTCTGCAAACTCTATCGCACAACTCTACCTTTCTCCTGAAACAGTCCATATCATTGAAATCGCTGCCAAGTTTGCGCGAGCAAGCAATGACGAGTTTATCTCTTGCGAGCATTTATTTATGGGCATAGTTGAAGTGCCTTCCGCCGCTAAAGCCCTACTTGAAAGATTTGCCGTTAAGCGCGACATAGTGATTCGCGCCTTGGCTGAGCTTCGTGGCAATGTACAGGTAACCGATCAAACTCCTGAATCAAAATTTCGTGTTTTAGAAAAATATGCTGAAAATCTAACCACAAAAGCTCGCGCCGGAAAATTAGACCCTCTTATCGGCAGAGAAGAAGAGCTTCGCCGTATTATTCAGATTCTTTCTCGCCGTACTAAAAATAATCCCTGCCTTATCGGAGAATCAGGCGTAGGCAAAACTGCTATTGTTGAAGGCCTTGCCGCTAAAATTGTGGCAGGAGATGTTCCAGAAACACTAAAAACAAAAGAAGTCATCTCTCTTGACCTTGGCTCTCTTATCGCTGGCACTAAGTTTAGAGGAGAGTTTGAAGACCGCCTAAAAGCGTTTATTAAAGAAATCAAAAGCGCAAACGGCAAATACATTCTATTTATAGACGAAATACACATGATAGTTGGCGCTGGCCAAGCAGAAGGCGCGATTGATGCCGCAAATCTCCTAAAACCCGCTCTCGCAAGAGGGGAACTTCACGCTGTTGGCGCGACAACTATTAAAGAATACCAACGCTACATAGAAAAAGATTCTGCTCTTGAGCGCCGTTTTCAACCCATTATGGTTGACGAACCATCCATTGAAGACAGCGTCAATATTTTAAGAGGCCTTAAAGACCGTTATGAATCCCATCACGGACTTCGCATTTCAGACGATGCCATTCAATCGGCAGTAAGTCTCGCAAGTCGTTATATTACTGACCGTTTTCTTCCCGATAAAGCAGTAGATGTAATAGATGAAGCGGCAGCAGCTAAAAAACTAGAAACGGACTCTGTTCCTCACGACATAGACAAGCTTAAAAAACGGATTACAAGTTTAGAAATTGAAAAAAAGGCGTTAGAAAACGAACCATCGTCCAAAACGCGAGTGGCAAGAATCAAAGAAATAGACCGAGAGCTCGCTACTCATAAAACCAAATATGACGAAATGAACACCGAGTGGTCAGCGGATAGAATGGTAGGTGAAAACGGTCGCAATCTTCGCCGTCAAATAGATTCTCTAAAACGCGAAGCCGAAATAGCTGAACGAGATGGCAATTTAGAAGTAGTCGCAAAACTTCGCTACGGAGATCTCCCTCAAGCAGAAAAAGAGCTTGCATCTCACGAAAAGAAATATTTTGCCCCAAAAAGCGATAAGCGTTTTTCTCGCGAAGAGGTCAACAAAGAAGATGTCGCTGAGGTTATTTCTCGCTGGACAGGCATTCCCATCACAAACCTATTAGAAGCCGAATCAGCAAAACTAATTCGCATAGAAGAAGAGCTTCGCAAGCGTGTTGTTGGCCAAGAAGAAGCGGTCTCTGCAATCGCAAACGCCCTTCGCCGAGCTCGCGCTGGGCTTTCCGACCCCAATCGTCCCGTTGGTTCCTTTATGTTTTTAGGCCCCACAGGAGTTGGTAAAACCGAGCTTGCTAAAGCGCTCGCCAAGTTTATTTTCAACAAAGAAGACGCTCTTATTCGCATTGATATGTCCGAATATATGGAGCGTCATTCAACTGCTCGCCTTATCGGCTCACCTCCGGGCTATATTGGCCACGAAGAAGGAGGACAACTTACAGAGACTATCCGTCATCGCCCATACAGCCTTATTCTTTTTGATGAAATAGAAAAAGCACATCCTGAAGTTTTCAATATTCTCCTACAAGTCCTTGATAACGGACGTTTAACTGACTCTAAAGGCAAAGTAGTAAACTTCAAAAATAGCATTATTATTCTTACCTCTAATGTTGGATCAGAGCTTGGCAAAGAAATGTCTCGCATAGGTTTTTCTGCTTCTAACGAAGAATTAGAAGAGCGTGAAGAAAACTATCGTGAGAGAGTGAGAGAATCTCTAAAAGAAGAGTTTCGTCCTGAGTTTTTGAATCGTCTAGACGACATTATTATTTTCAAATCCCTCACTAAAAAAGATTTAATCCAAATCGTGGATATTCAACTTGAAGCCGTCCGCGAACGACTAGAAGAAAAGGGGATTAAGATGACCGTTAATGCTGCCGCTAAACAATACCTCATTGAAAAAGGATTTGACCCAGAGTTTGGCGCAAGACCTCTAAAAAGACTCGTTCAAAAAGTCGTATTGGATAAACTTGCAGACCGCATTATCCGCGGAGAAATGAAAGATGGTGGAAAAATTAAAATCGGTATTGAAAACGCCGAAATTGCGATTAGGAGTTAAGGCGCTTATTTTAGCACTTGCTCTTTATATGCTTCCTGTGTGGATGGCAGTTTTTATTGCCTTTATTCTTTATATGCGTCATCCGGCATTTTCCTTGAACTTTTTAGGAAGCCTTATATCGCTTTTTATTGTTTTTAATGCCCTTACAATCGCTGGCGCCCTCTCCCCCATTTTTATTTCTGTCTTTATTGCTGTTTTATTTTATATTCTGCTTGGCGTAAAAAACATAACATTCCGCCATCGCTTGCAGGCATTTTTCGCTTTGCTCGCAGTTATAATATTTACTTCATTATGGGGATTTTTTGCAGGCGCCCTTTCTCTTCTTTTTGTTTCTACTGTCGTCTTTTTAGTCTGCCGAGACGCCCTTTATTCGTTTATGCCCCTGCCTAATCGCTCCTTTTTACTTGCTCTCGTTTCTGCTTTCGTAGTTACGCAACTTTCTTGGGCAATTTTTTACCTTAATATTCCTGTTTTTTGGTCAGTGATAGTGGTTTTTCTCATTTTCGCTAGCGTATTGCATTTAATAATCCAACATCTCCGTGGCGCGCTATTTCGATCAGATGCTCCCTTCATAGCTGTTGCTATTGTGGTAGCAACTCTCGCTATGATGATTATGGTGGCGTTTTGATGTAAAACCACAAATAACAAATTACAAATCACAAACAATACCCAAATTCTAATGACCGAAACCACAAACAAGAATTACGATTTAGAAGAAAGAACAGCTGTTTTTGCTGAAAAGTGTAGAGATTATGTTAGAAAACTACCTCGCACTATTGCTAGCATAGAAGACGGAAAACAACTGATTAGATCTTCGGGCTCTCAAGCCGCTAATTATATAGAGGCCAACGAAGCCTTGAGTAAAAAAGACTTTCAACACAGGATTCGGATTGCTCGGAAAGAAGCAAAAGAAAGTTGTTTATGGTTACGCCTGTCTCAATCAGAAAATAATACGGATTTAGAAAACGAGAAACAAAAACTCTTAAAAGAAGGCACAGAGCTTCGTAGTATATTTACCTCTATTCTTAACAAGAGTAAATAATTAAGACGGTTCTTGGTATTCGTTTGTAATTTTGTAATTTGTCTGGCTTCGCTAGATCTCGCGTAGCGAGATAATTTCCCACCAAGCGGTACTCCGCATAGTGGGCCTTTTGACATCACTCGTCCATTTTGATATACAGAAGATAATGAATTCTGAACTCCAATCGCTTGTCTCGGACATCGCGGTGGCGATGTTCAAAGTATCGTCCATCATAAGGCACGCTACTCTAAAGGCCGAGTTAGAAAACAAGGCCATCTATCTTGTTAGCAATCCTAACTCGGACACAATTATCAACATAGCAAATCTTATTGTTCTCGGCAGAGAAATAGGGGAGATAAAATCTTCAAACGCATCTATTTTAATCAGAGAGCTAGAAAGATTAAGAAAAGGCATTCTTCTCTCGCCAGCTGTTGAAGAAATGGACATCTCTTCCCAGTTTGCCCGTAATAATTCAGACACCAATGATGTCATTTCTCTCCCTGCTCCATCAACAAGCACTCCACCGCCCCCTCTTTCTATAAAAACAGAAATCCATAATCCCCACACAAACTCGGACAAAGTAATCAGCCAACCAGTATCTGCTAAAACTTTTTTTAATCCAGAAAAAGTATATCAATACATTCAGGCAAGAAAAGGAACTAGGCTTAAAGAACTAGAATCAGTATTTAACACGGTAAGTGGCAGAACTATCCGTCGCATTACCGACTCCCTAATTAAAGAAGGTAAAATTGAACGAGTTGGCAATCCTGGTCCTACTAGCTTTTATCGTGTGCCACCAGTGTTCACAAACAATACGCAACAAGTCTCGCTACGCGAGATTCCGCAAAGCGGAACCACAAATGAGGAATCACTATCCACAGGCGAGCAGGGGACAAGCTCTGTTTCAAAAGACTCCATAAAACAAAATAATCCGCAATCAACTGAAGTCAAAAGCCAAGCGTCTGTCTCTGCGACCTCCGCCCCCACATTGATTTCCGCTCCTATTTCTACGCCCACTATCTCTCTGCCTGCTTCATCCACCCCGCCTACTCCCTTGTCTCCCCCCGCAAAAGCATTTGGATATTTAAGTCTTTAAGCCTTTTTCCGCTACCTCTTGCTTGCATTAGGAGCCCAGAACTTCTTTAAGCTTGCCAGTCTTTAGTTATCAATTATTAGTTGATAGTTGCATTTTTGGTTTTTGGTCTTTACTTTTTGTCTGGCTACGCCAGATCTCGCAAAGCGAGAGTTTTTTATATAACCAACTCGGCCACGCTTTAACTCGGCCACGCTCTCCTAACTCGGCCAACCCTTAATTCCCCTGTATTTATTGAATCTTTGAAGCTTTTTGCTTTTAATCCTTCCGTAAAGCGGGCTCTAGATTCCCGCTTTCGCGGGAATGACACACCCTTTCTGTCATCCCCGCCTACGAGCGGGGATCCAGGATTTATACAAACCATAGATTCCCGCTTCCGCGGGAATGACGATAATAAAAACCAAATACCAAAAACCAAAACCACAAATCAAAAATTAAAACGACAAACAATAAGACAACTAACAACTGACGACTTTCTGTAATTTGGTGCTTGTGATTTGTGATTTCCCCCTTTTGTAACTCTTCCCCCATATTTGCGTTATAATTATCAAGCCGTTATAATATGGCTTAGAGTTCTAGCTTTGTGTGAGGCGAAGCCAACACTCTATTAATGATAGTTCTTTTAATGCCTCACTTAGTGACGGCTTTTTTATTTCCTACTTTTACAAACCCATACTGATTATCAGTTATTGACTATAATCTGTTTGTAATTTGTCTGTAATTTGGTGCTTGTAATTTGTAATTTGTAATTTATCCTCACTAACCAATCCTTTGCTATTAGGGTCTCCTTTACTCTAGTAAACTTGCCACTTCTTCCTCACGAGAATTAGGCGGTAGGTCGATACAAGAAAAGGGAATCAGACCATCCGAAATAAATAAAATAAACATAATAAAAACAAAATTGTACAAAATGAATAAAATTGCACGCAAAA
>CAYGDC010000007.1:0-19915 GCA_964348605.1 uncultured Candidatus Saccharibacteria bacterium
AAAATGCTTTTAAAATTTTTCTTTTGGTCTACGGATTGTGGTTTATCGTCTTTATTCAAAAATCCCTTTCGTTCAAAAATCGCCATCATCTCATCGGAAATTTCTTTGTTTGACTTACCTTCGGTTTTTATAAGCCCAATTAATTTTTTCATTTAAATATTTTTTTAATTATAAATTTATTGAAAAGCGACCAGCTTTCCATAGCTTAAGCTTGTAGAAAGCACCTTAATTATAACACCCTGCTGTTTTATGACAATGAGTTTAATAAATTGCAGTATGCTGACAGTTTAGCAGAAAAATTATATTGAGAAATAGTGAGTAGCGGGGTAGGGTAAAATAATGTAGAATAAACTTATGAAAGAAAAAATTAAAGTCTCAAAAGGCTTTATCCAAACCCTAATTTTTATTAGTGTTTTGGTTTCTATTATTATTGCTCTTAGATATCCTGCTTCTATTAATGCTCAAGCTCCACCAACCTGTCTTTTATCTATGGAGCCTTCTGAAATTCAACAAGGGGACACAGCTTGGGATTCTTGGAAAATTGTAGGTGATTATAACAAAGTTACTGTAAATTGTGATGGAGTTTTAAGTTATAAAGGAGGTGGCTGGGTAGAAGAAGAGGTTAAGCACGGAGGAAAAAATACAGGAATGATACAACCCAAATCTATTGGGACTGGTTCTTGTAAGTGGGTTGTTTGTGGGCCGGGTGGCTGTAGTGAGTGTGCTAATTTTATTAGCGTGCTACCTAAGCCGACCACAGAAGAACTGGCTAAATTGTCAACTTTCGAACTTATTGGTAATGAAAACCTAAGAAGCTGTCCATTAACTTCTTGTTCTATAATTCAGGCAGGAACTTTTGATGGATTGGCAAAATTATTAGAAAAATCTGAGGATTGGTATCAAGTAGAGATAATAGAGCGAGGTAAGTTATATGATTACGGAGTTCAACGAGTTCCTCGTTCGCTGTGGATTACTAAAGAAGGATGGCTTCACGAAAGTTTAATTCCAGAAAATGTTAAACAAACATTTATTACTTCTCAACAAAAAGAACAGGTGCCTCCATCTGAAGAGAACCAAGCTCCTAAAGAAGAAGTTCAAAATAAGCTTACTCTTTTATTGTCTTTTACCCAAAACAAAAATTTCCAAACCAGTTTAATAATTGCATTTGTTTTTATAGTTTTTCTATTAATTATTTTTTTATTAAGAAAGAAAATTACAGCTATTTCTCTACCTAAATGGAGAGGAATCAATTTACAAAAAATAAAATTTAAACAAAAAAGTTTTACTATTTCTATCTTTATAGCTACAGGAATTGCAATGATGATTATCGGGATAAGTTACGGAGCGACTTACTATCAAGTCTCTAAATTAATTGAAGAAGCTGACCAATTTACTAAAGAAGAAAAATATAATGAAGCTCTTGAAAAGCTAGAAATCATTCAAAATAAATGGCTTACTAAGAATTTAGGAATTAAAAAACAAGAAATTACTAATAAGATAGGAGAGAATAGAAAGCTCGTTGAAGATAAATTAGAATATAATTTGGGAATAGAAGAATTTAATAAAGAAAATTGGGGAAATGCCAAAGAGTTATTATCAAAAGTTTCTGAAATATCTCCTTATTATCAAGAAGCTAAAAATAAAATAGATGAAGTTCAAAAGAAAATAATTGAGAGACAGATTACTGAAGCAGTTGAGAAAGCTACAGAAGAGACGAAAAGGGCTGTAGAAAAAGTACAAAGAAAAGCTGAGGAGGAGAGGGGAAGGCAAATAATAGCAGAAACCCAAAGAAGAGTTGAAGAAGAAAAAACCAAAGAGAAAACCGCAGAATTAGAACAAAAAATTGCAGAATTGCAACAAAAACAGCAACTTCAGGCTCGGGAAGGACATAAAGTTTCAGAAATCGTAAAACATTTAGGGAAATACATCGTTTATATAGCTTGTTTTGATAGAAATGGAAATGCGATGATAGGGTCGGGGATTATATATAACTTGGGATCTAAAGGACAAACTATAGTTTTAACGAATTATCATATTACAGAATATGCTGACTTGACCCAAGAATATCCTTGTGTTGTGGCTTACTCTTCCGATCCTACAAGAGGACTTACTGATTTTTATTTTGCTGAACCTATTCATTTTCCATCTGCTGTATCTCTGTCTACGATGAGGTCAATAGATTTTGATTTTTTGAGCATAGAAGCAAAATTTAGGCTTCCAGAATATGAAAGAATTGAAATAATCCCTAATGCCCCCTTAAAGATTACTGACTATGGCCCTGTTATTTGTAGTGAAAATAAGATAAAAGTAGGGGAAGAGATAGTTGTTCTTGGTTATCCGGGCATTGGAGGAGAGTATTTAACAGCTACAGAAGGAATAATTAGTGGCTATCAAGGCAAGTATTATCTTACTACATCAGCAAAAGTAGAAGAAGGTAATTCTGGAGGAGGAGCTTTTTTGAAATCAACAGGGTGCCTTGTAGGAATGCCTGCTTTTGTTGTACTAGGAAGAATAGAAGGCCTTGCTCGTTTGATAAATATGTCAGTTCTCCAACGAGATTATCTTTCAAGAATCTGGAGGACAACAACGACAGGCTTTTCTGATTCAATCTTTTGTAATAATGAGTATTGGCATCCCTGTCCAACTGGTCAGAAATTCCATTGTCCACCAGTAGGTGACCCATCTTGTAGATAGAAAGAAAAAATAAATTCCATTTTCTAAAAAAATACGGAATTAAAAAAACAAAACGCTAGGTAATTTTTATTTTAATAAATAGTGAGTAGCAGGGTAGGGTAAGTTTAGTTATTAGAGTGATTTCTCAAATCAGGTATATAAATATACTCATTTTGCTGTGATATAACGGTTCTAACATTGCCTACAATTTGGAGCCAACTTGAGCTAGCTCAAGATAACAATAAATAAAAATAAAAAATTAGCATTTTCTTTTACAATAGATAATAATGTTATTCTAAAAGAAAAATTACTTTTAAATCAACCTATCTTTTCGATGATTTTAAACGAAAAAAGGATGAGTTATATTAAGTTTCATAGAGAGATCTTTATGAAAAAAGAATTAGAAAGAAAAAGTAATTATGCTAATTAGTAGATATTTTATTTTGTGATATAATCAGTTTACAATTGAATAGTTTAATATCAGGAGTATGGTGAGAGCGCTGGCTCAGTGACCCATCAGCAACCCTTAGAAATAAGCAGGTGCTGAATCCAGCCAATAGTGGAAACACTATATGGAAAGATAAGACTAGTCATCTATGTCTTTCCTCATTATGAGGAATTTTTTATTTTATAAATAAAAATGAAAAAGTTAAATATAAAAAAAGTTGCAGAAATGTCCGATCGAGAAGCTTGTGGGCTTTCTGTTTTGCGTCCTAATAGTTTAAGAGAGATTCGTGGTTTTATGCTCCTATTGAAAGCGTTTGAAAATACAGAAGAAATGGCTTTGTGTATGAGTGTTTTATCAAGTCGTCTATTAAAAAATTAAAGAAAATAAACAATATGAAAAAAACAGCAGAATTTGTTAGCCCAATGCATCCAGATAAAATTTGTGATTTTATCGCAGATAATATATTAGATGCATACTTAGAAGGAGATAAAGATAGTCGTTGTGCGGTTGAGGTTATGGGTGGGCATAATTTAATAACTATAAACGGCGAAGTGAGATCAAAAGCTAATCCAGACATTGAGAAAATAGTAAAAAGTTTAGTTGGAGATAATTTCAAAATTATTTCAAATATGGTTTTGCAAAGTCCACAAATTGCTCAAGGCGTTGATAATGGTGGGGCTGGAGATCAAGGAATAATGAAAGGTTATGCCACAAATGAGACGGCTGAATTTTTACCATTAGAATATGTATTAGCTAGAAGCTTATGTCATTATATTTATAAACAATTTCCATACGATGGTAAAACTCAGATTACTGTTAAGGATGGATGTATAGATACAATAGTTGCGAGCTTTCAAAATGTACCAAGAAATGTATTAAATGAAATTGTTATGGATTGGTTCGGTAAATTTGGAGCTAGGTCTGACAAAATATTTCCATTCTCAATATTTATTAACCCCGCTGGTGACTGGACTCAAGGTGGATTTGATGCAGACACAGGTCTGTCTGGAAGAAAGTTAATAATAGATAATTATGGACCAGAAATAACAATTGGCGGTGGCTCTTTCTCTGGCAAGGATTATACAAAAGTAGATCGTTCTGGTGCTTATATGGCTCGTAAAATTGCTGTGGATCTACTTAAGAGGCATAAAGCAAAAGAAGTGTATACCAAGCTAGCCTATGCAATAGGTCGGCCTAAGCCAGTAATGGCTGTGTCTGTAATAGACGGAGTGGAAAGAGATATTGTTGGTTATGATTTGACACCTAGGGGAATATATAATCACTTAAAATTAGATGAGGTGAAGTTTAAAGATACTTCCAATTGGGGCCATTTTGGTAGAGATTTTACTTGGGAGTAAATAGGACTAAATTATTAAAAAAGTAGGCTATGAGATGACTAGATTCAGAGCAGTTGAGCTTATTATGCATTTAAAAGAGGTTAAAAAAATAGTTAATTAAAATAACTTATGGATGAAGAAATTTTTGAGATATCTAAGGATAATGATTTAAGCCTAGATGAAGCGGAAGAACTTCAGGAATTTAAAGATGATATGGGACTTAATGCAGATGAAGCATTAGAGGTTTGGCAAGATTTATAATATATGACTGGAACTATTACAAAAAATAAATTAGACCTCGCCACTTTAATTAAACCAGATTTAGCTTAGAAGGTGACTCTATTGAACTGTAATTGTTATACCTTCGATGAAGTAATATGAAAGCCCTTGGTTGTTCTGCCTCTACGGCCCCACAATTGGCTTATGTAGTCGATAAATTTGATAGTGTTGCGGTGTTTAATGGAAACAAGGAATTGTGATCATGTTGCCTATGTATTAGAGAATATAGGCTTATTTATGAAGGTAGAGCAGTAGTGTTTTTAACTATCCCTTAATAAGATAGGTCCGAACATCATCCTACGTTTGGAGCTAAAAAACTAAGTATAAAGAGATATTATACATTCAGCAAAAAGTTTGATAGTTTTATAACATGTGTGGGATTATTGGATATGTAGGTAAAGAAGAATCTTTGCCGATTTTAATTAATGGGCTTAAGGCGCTTGAGTATCGTGGATATGATTCTGCGGGCGTTGTTGTATGTACTAATGATGGTGTTAGAATTAAAAAAAGAGCTGGGCAAGTCAAAGTTTTAGAAAAAGCGATAGAAAACGATGATGGTCTAGTAGGCAATTTAGGTATAGGCCATACTCGTTGGGCGACGCATGGTATGCCAAACGAAGCGAATGCTCATCCACATGGAGATTGTCAAGATCGTGTATTTGTTGTCCATAATGGAATTATAGAAAACTATAAGGAATTAAAAGAATATCTAAAAAATCGAGGCCACAATTTTATTTCTGATACTGACACGGAAATTGTTCCACATCTCATTGAGGATTTTTTAAAAAATGTTCCTGATTTTAAAACTGCTCTACTCGATGCGCTTAAAATGATAAGGGGCGCATATGCGCTTGCAATAATAGATACAAAAAATCCCCATACTTTGTATGCGGTTAGATTTTCTAGCCCCTTAGTCATAGGAGTTGGGAAAGGTGAAAATTTTTTGGCCTCGGATCCTTCAGCTCTGATTAAGAAAACGAAAGATGTTATTTATCTCAAGGATGGAGAAGTTGCTGAAATTACAAAAGACAATATTGATATAATCAATTTTGAAAAACAAAAGACTTCGCCAGAGATTGTGCAACTAGAATGGAGCTTAGAGCAGGCACAAAAAGGGGACTACCCGCATTTTATGTTGAAAGAAATTTTTGAAGGACCAGAAGTTGTGCTTTCAGCACTAAGAGGCAGGTTAAAAAGCAGGGAAAATCTTGTGAAATTAGGAGGGCTTGAACAAGTAGCTGATAAACTAAAGGAAGCTAAAAGATTGTTGATTTTAGCTTGTGGTACATCATATTACGCTGGATTAGTCGGTGAATATCTTTTTGAAGAAATTGCAAAAATACCAACCGAAGTTCATTTAGCTTCTGAGTTTAGATATAGAGAGGAGCCATTTGAAAAAGGAACGGTGGCAATAGCAATATCTCAATCTGGAGAAACTGCTGATACTTTAGCTGCAATTCGCAAGACAAAGGAGCATGGGCTACTCACGTTGGGTATTGTAAATACCGTCGGCTCTACTATTGCTAGAGAAACAGATGCAGGAGTTTACAATCATGCGGGACCAGAAATTGGAGTCGCCTCAACTAAGGCATTTATTTCGCAATTAACAGTACTTGTATTAATGGCAACTTATTTGTCGAGGGCCACATTAGACAATTCACTTCTGCAAGAATTAGAAAAAATACCAGAAAAAATAAAAATTATTTTGAATAAATCATCACAGCTGGAGATATTGGCAGAAAAATATAAAAATTTTGAAAACTTTTTATTTTTAGGCCGAAGATACAGCTTCCCAGTAGCCTTAGAAGGAGCTCTTAAATTAAAAGAAATATCATATATTCATGCTGAGGG
This sequence comes from uncultured Candidatus Saccharibacteria bacterium, assembly GCA_964348605.1. Classification (GTDB taxonomy): domain Bacteria; phylum Patescibacteriota; class Minisyncoccia; order UBA6257; family Colwellbacteraceae; genus JALOAR01. The sequence continues at coordinate 6,589 of CAYGDC010000007.1, forward strand.
CTATAGTGCGGGCGAAATGAAGCATGGGCCAATTGCTATGATTAGTGAAAAATTTCCGACAATGGCAATTGTGCCCCAAAATAGTGTTTTAGAAAAAATGTATTCAAATCTTGAAGAAATAAAAGCACGCAAAGGACCAATTTTGGCAATTGCGACAGAGGGTGATAAAAAAATTAGTGCGCTTGCAAATGATATTTTTTTTGTGCCAAAAACAATTGAATCACTAGAGCCACTTTTAACGATTGTTCCGCTTCAATTATTTGCTTATTACATAGGAACAAAGCGAGGACTTGATGTAGATAAACCAAGAAATCTTGCTAAATCAGTCACGGTTGAATAATAAGTTATATTATTTACAGACAGTTTTTTATTAAAATTTGTAAAAAATTAATTTTATAATTATAGGAGACTGTATTTGTGTTTTTTTATACTATCTTTGCTCTTTTTTTATGTCTTTGTTATTATTTCTATAAAATATGCCTGATTTTTTATCAAAGCAAGAAAAGTCCCCCTCTGTTGAAATAGGAGCTTTCGGGCGCGATTCTTTAGAAATCACAGAATTAAGAAAAAGGATAGCGGAGCTTGAGTCTAGAACGAGGGTAGGAGAAGGCATAATAAACGAAACGGAGCAAAAACAAGAAGTTAGAAGAGAGATTAAAAGATATTTAGAGGAAGCTCAACAGACCCCATCTTTTTCCGCTCCGATTGTGACTCGGGATGAAGTAAGCGAGATACGAAAAATGGAGCCAAATCAACAGATTGGAGCATTAGTTTCATTAGCTTTTGAAAAAGATTTAAAAACTGCTGTTCAGGTAGCAAAGGATACTGATAATCCAGCGATTTTAGACGAGTTTCACGATACTTTAGTTGATCACTATTATCAGGCTTTGTTAGATAAAGGTATTTTAAAAGAAATATAAAAAATGGAAGCTATTTTAATTTTATCTTTCGCTCTTATAGTCGGTGTATATGTGGCAGTTTTTATTTTTGTGAGCAAAAGAAGGAATTCTAGCTTATTTGCGCAGGGGATGAATTTACAACTTTTTTCGGTTACGTTGCCTCAAATTACTAATAAGGACAAAGATAAAGTGGTCGCTTTAGTAGATTTTTTTAAAACTGCCGAGCAATTTTATAATTCTTTAACTGGACTAGGAAGAGGAAAAAAGGCGTTGTTTGTAGAAAATCCCCATTTTGTTTTTGAAGTCGCAGTTCATAGAGCAGGCGAACAAATTCATTTTTATATTGCCTCTCCTCGCGCATCAGCTGGAATGATAGAGAAGCAGATTTTAAGTTTTTGGCCTAAAGCCCAAATTCAACCAACGACAGATTATAATATCTTTAATCCTAATGGTAAATCTCTTGGTAGTTGGGCTAAGTTCTCTCGTTCCAGCGTCTTTCCACTTAGGCACTTTCAAGAGTTTGGTACTGACCCCTTAGAAAATATTGTTAGTGTTTTTACGAAATTATCAAAAGAAGACGAGGGGGCGGCTTTTCAAATTTTAATAAAACCGACTAAGCAATCAACTAGAGCGTCAGCTCAAAGAATTATTGCAGGACTTCAGTCAGGCAAAAAATTGGAAGATTTAATAGGCGAAACTAAGTTTTTAAAAGATATCGGAAAAGAATTGTTTAGTATTTTATTGCCATCGCCCAAAAAAGAAGAAGATAAGTTTGAGAAAAAAGAGATTTCCCCTCATTATCAGGAAATTATTACCCACTTATCTAAAAAAGCGTCTCAACCATTTTTCAATGTCAATTTACGGCTTTTAAGCTCAGCCACTGATCTTGATCGGGCTAAAACAATTTTGATGCAATTAGAGTCTGCTTTTGAGCAATTTAATTCTCCACTTTTAAATCAACTTAAATTTGTGAGACCTAAGGGAAATAAATTAAAAAAATTATTTTATCATTTTTCTTTTCGTATTTTTAATCCCGCAGAGGCAATGCTATGTTCAAGCAGTGAATTAGCCGGCTTTTTTCATTTTCCTTGGGCGGAAATTTTTACCCCCCATGTTAAGTGGCTAAAAGCTAAGCAAGCGCCGGCGCCGGATAATATACCAGAAACAGGAATTTTACTTGGTAAAAATGTTTTTAGAGGAGTAGAAAAAGAAATACGAAGTTTAGAAGATGACCGCCGTCGGCATTTTTATATTATCGGACAAACCGGTACTGGGAAATCGGCGCTTCTTCAAGAAATGATTAGACAAGATATTGAAAATGGCAAAGGGGTGGCTTTAATTGAGCCTCATGGTGATTTAGCTGAAAAAGTTTTGAATGTAGTTCCTTCTTCTCGAGCGGCGGATGTTATTTATTTTAATCCAGCTGATATTGAAAGACCGCTAGGCTTAAATATGTTAGAATATGATCTCAAATATCCAGAAGCTAAAACATTTGTGGTTAATGAACTTTTAGAAATTTTTGATAAACTTTATAACCTTAAAGCCCTTGGAATGGGAGGACCAATGTTTGAGCAATATATGAGAAATTCTTTATTGCTGGTTATGGAAGACCCTGAATCCGGCAATACTTTAACTGAGGTACCAAGAGTTTTGTCTGATGCTGATTTTCGCAAACACAAACTTTCTCGTTGTCAAAATCCTATAGTTAAAAATTTTTGGGAAATGGAAGCAGAAAAAGCAGGAGGAGAAGCCGCTTTAGCTAACATGGTTCCATACATCACAAGCAAAATGAATGTTTTTCTTGCAAATGATTTTATGAGACCAATTATTGGTCAGCAGAAGTCTGCTTTTAATTTCAGAGAAATTATGGACGAGGGCAAAATTTTAATAGTTAATCTTTCTAAGGGAAGACTGGGAGATATAAATAGTCATTTATTAGGAATGCTTATTGTTGGTAAAATTTTACTTGCTGCTTTTTCTCGAACAGAATTACCAGAGGACAAGCGTCGAGATTTTTATCTTTATATTGATGAGTTCCAAAACTTTACCACATCAACTATTAACACGATTTTAGCTGAAGCCAGAAAATATCGTCTTTCTCTTATTTGTGCCCATCAATACATTGGTCAATTAACTGACGATACTAGAAAAGCTGTTTTTGGCAATGTTGGCTCAATATTGTCTTTTCGAGTTGGAACGGAAGATGCAAGCACTGAATCTTTTGCTAAACAATTTGAGCCAATTTTTGACGCAAATGACTTAATGAATTTTGATAACTATAATGCTGGCCTTAAGCCCTTAATTAGAGGAGCAACCACAAAACCTTTTAATCTAATAACTTATCCGCCCCAAAAAGGAAACGCGGACATTGCTCAATCAATTAAAGAACTATCTCGCCTTAGGTATGGCCGTAACCGAGAGGATATAGAAAACGAGATTTATGAGCGGCTGAAAGCGGATTATTTTTAGGTGATAAAAAGTGTAAATTTTTATTATTCTGCTTTTAGAACAAAGAAAGATTTTATACAAACCCCGCTAAAATCTTATAGATTTTAGCGGGGTTTGTGTTTATTAGTGCATAGTTGATTTTAAAATTTTGTCTTCTTATTTTTCTTTTTTTGCTAGATATTGACATTATTTTACTCTAAGACATATTATTATCTAATAAACCCATTGGGGAGGGGTATAATCTAAATTATAAATTTTATGAAAAAACAAGTTTTAAATAGAATGAATTATCTTGCTGGGCATCTGGATGGAATCAAGAAGATGCTTGAAGATGACAAGTATTGTATTGATGTTATCAAACAAAATGAAGCAGTAATTGCGGCTATTAAAAAAGTCAACGAAATGATTTTAGAGAATCATCTTAATACTTGCGTCGCTGAAGCAATTAAGGGTAAAAACGAGAAAGAAAGAAAAAAGAAAATTAAAGAAATTTTAGAAGTATTTAAAAATTCACATTAAAAATAAAATGACAAACTTAAACAATCACAAAAACTGTTGTGCGAAAATTAATTCCGAAAAAGAAATAAAAGGAGTATGGGCGGGGATTCTATATGGAGTGGCGCCACATACATTTTGCATTCTTTTTATTGTCTTCACAATTTTGGGTGCAGCGACAGTCACTGCTGTTTTAAGACCACTACTACTTAATCCATATTTCTTTTATCTACTTATTGCCCTGTCTTTAATTTTTGCCACAATTTCAGCAGTTATTTATTTAAGAAGAAGCGGCCCTTTATCATTGCAAATTATAAAAAATAAATGGAAATATCTTATCACTCTTTATGGAACTACGGTTTTTATTAATGTTCTCTTATTTATGGTGATTTTTCCTATTACGGTTAATTTTAGTCCAGGCGTTTCTTTTACTGATGCTGTTTCAACCGCTTTTAGACAAGACAATATAAGCCCCTGGCCTGTATCACAAGGCTCTCTAACTTTAGAGGTTGATATTCCATGTCCTGGCCATGCTTTTCTAATTGTAAAAGACCTTAGGGCTATAAATGGCGTCGAGTCAGTTCAATTTACATTCCCAAATTTTTTTAATGTTGTATATAGCCCACAAGAGACATCAGTAAAACAAATATTGGCATTAGATGTTTTTGATACATATAAGGCCACAGTTAAATAAAACTATTTTCATAAAATGAAAAAAAACATTTTAAAAATCTCTGGAATGGATTGTGTTGCGTGTGCGAGAAATATTGAGTCGCAAGTTAAAAAACGCCCAGGCATTATAAATGCAAGCGTTAATTATGTTAGCTCTAAAGTATTTATTGAAACGGAAGATTCTGTTGCAGATGATTATTCGCAAAAAATTATTAAAGAATTAGGATATAAAATTATTGAGGAAGACGGACAAAAAGAGACCGAAGAACAAAAATTGGTTCAGCAAACAAAAATACGAGCAATTTGGGCGCTCGTCTTAAGCGCACCTTTAATGTTTACGATGATTTTAATGTATCTTGATATGCCTTTGTTTGGCTCTCATTTTGCGCAACTTTTAATAGAGGCAACTCTCGCGTTTATTGTGGTTTATATCATTGGTTTTAAAGTTCATCTTTCGGCCTTAAGAGCTGTTCGTCAATTTTATGCTAACATGGATGTTTTGATTTCTTTGGGAACAACCGCCGCCTTTATGTTTGGGCTAGCCGCTTTTTTTATCAAAGTGCCTGTATTTTTTGAAATCGCCGCCTTTATTATGGCTTTTCAATTATTAGGCCGATATTTAGAGGCGCGAGCAATGGGCAAAACATCTGAGGCGTTAAGAGAATTACTTAAATTAGGAGCCAAAACGGCTCAAATTTTAATTAATGGAGAGGAAAAAGAAATTCCGATAGAGGACTTGAAAGTCGGCGATATTATGGTTGTGAGACCTGGAGGAAAAATTGCAACGGACGGAAAAATAATTGAAGGGCAGTCGGCCGTTGATGAATCAATGGCAACTGGCGAATCTTTGCCAATAGAAAAAAGACAGGGCGATCTGGTAATCGGCGGGACCATAAATCAAAGCGGGTTTTTAAAAGTTCAGGCGCTGAAAGTTGGTAAAGACACTTTTTTGGCTCAAGTCGCTAAGCTTGTAGAAGATGCTCAGAGGTCGCGTGTGCCTATTCAAGAATTTGCTGATAAAGTAACTTCTTATTTTGTTCCAGCGGTTTTGATTGTTGCTTTATTAACTGTTTTAGGATGGTTAATTGTTGGGAACTGGCTTGTGGCGATTATGGCGGGAATTACTGTGCTTATTATTGCTTGTCCCTGCGCTTTAGGACTTGCTACTCCCGCTGCCTTAACTGTTGGAATTGGTCGGGGAGCTAAAATGGGGATATTAATTCGTCGAGGCGAAGCTATTGAGCTTATGGGAAAAGCCAAAGTGATAGTTTTAGACAAGACAGGCACTTTAACAAAAGGCTCTCCTGAGGTAATAGATGTTATAGAAGCTCAAAGCTCAAAATTAGAAATTATTCAATTAGCGGCATCAATAGAAAATAATTCAGAGCATCCCTTAGCAAAAGCAATTATTCAAGAAGCGAAAAAAAATAAAATTGAGTTATTAAAGGCAGAAAATTTTAGAGCTATTTTTGGGAAAGGAGTAGTTGCTGAAATTAATGGGAAAAATATTTTGGTAGGAAGGAAAGAACTAATGGAAGAAAATAATTTAGATGTCTCAAATATTCAAGTAGAGGTTACTAAACTACAAGAAGAAGGAAAAACCGTTATGTTTGTCGCCGAAGAAGGTAAATTATTGGGAGCGATAGCCGTAGCAGACACTTTAAAAGAGGAGGCAAAAACTGCTATAGAGCAACTTCATAAAATGGGACTTACAGCTATAATGCTTACAGGAGATAATCAAAAAACCGCCAATGCCATTGCTAAAAAAATTAACATTAATAAAGTTATCGCCGAAGTTTTGCCTGGTGAAAAAGCGGAAATTATAAAAGAACTTCAACAAGAAGGTCGGGTAAAAGTAGCGATGGTAGGGGATGGTATTAACGACGCACCGGCCTTAACACAAGCAGATATAGGAATAGCCATCGGCACAGGAACCGATATTGCTATTGAAGCGGGAGACATTACTTTGGTTAGTGGCAACCTTATTGCCTTGGTTCAGTCTGCCCAATTAAGCAGAAAGACTTTTGTCACAATTCGTCAAAATCTTTTTTGGGCTTTTTTCTATAATGTAGTTGCTCTACCAGTTGCTGCTTTTGGCATATTAGCAACTATGGTTGGGCCTTTAATCGCTGCTGCGGCAATGGCGTTTAGCTCATTGTCAGTGGTCTTGAACTCTTTGAGATTAAGAAAAGTAAAATTAGCGACTAGCGACTAATCTCGTAAAAGCGTGGCCGAGTTAGTTTTACAGGGGAAAACCACAAATATCGTAAATATTGTCAAGAAAACCAAACCCCCGCCAGTCTATGGACTGGCGGGGGTTAAAAGTTCGCATTTTGTTTAGAGGATTTCGATTCTTGCCCTCTTGACTCCGAATCTTAAAGCTTCTTCTCTTGATTGAAACCAGATATCAAGTTTATGGGAATTTCTGCGGTGCATCCTGTCTTCAACAACGAAGACTCTATCACCAAAAAGTTCCGGTATCCTGATATTAGTTCCAAACGGCAGCCAATTTGCTGCGACAACTCCGGGCCTGGTCTTTGTATTCCAAGCAGTTATATACGGAGTGTCATCAGTCTGGTCTACTGTGCTTGAGTAGCCAGTAATAATCACTGCCACCGACCTTCTTAAAGAAAGCTCATTCCGAGCTAGAAGAGAATCTCCCCCAGGGATCATATAGTGACCCTCCTGCATAATCGATTGATTATCTATTTCTTGCGAGAGCAAAACCTGCCCAGGAAAGATAATAGTGGAGATTGCCGCTATTGTTCCCAAAAATAGGGTACTCATTTAACGTAATAAAGACTCTTTGCAGAATCTTTATTACCCACAGATTATAAGCTTATTTAACACCTAAAGTCAAGGCGTTATCCAGCTTATTAGTCTAAAAACCGCATAAAACCTATATTTTAAGCGACTAATAAGCCAACCCTAACAAATGCTCTGCGACTTGTTATAATTAAGTAATGACTGAGCATTTTACTTGGGGGATAGTGCTTGATAAGAAAGCTGTGGGCGAAGCCGATAGCGAATATTCTGTTTTTACTTGGGATGTAGGTAAAATTATAGCTCGGGCGACAAGCTCGCGAAAAACTCTTTCTAGGCTCGCTGGGCACCTAGAGCCTGGCACACTTGCGATGATTCGTATTGTTAGAAAAAACGAAAAGGGGAGATTTAGAATGGCGGAAGCCTTAAGTGAAAATAAAACAAAAAATCTTACAGTGATAAAAGTTTTTTCTTTAGCTGACAGCTTAATTCCATTAGAACAGCCAGATATAAATATTTTTGCTTTTCTTAAAAACTTAGTACTTAATGAAGCGCAATCAGAAGCTCTTGCTTATACTTCTTTATTAAAGCTTGTCGGATTTGATCCTAAAATTGCTAAATGTGGCGTTTGCGGAAACAAAGAGATTGCCTGTTTTGCAGTTCAGGATATAATATTTTTATGCGCTATATGTCAAAACAAAAACCTAATAAAGAGATAAAACAATCAAAGGTAAATTATAAAAAGACTGTTATCGCGACAGTAGCTTTTGTAATTATTGCAATAGCGGGAGCGGCATATATTTTTTTAAACCAAGATTTTGGCAGGGTGGTTTTAAGCGTTGAGGCCAAAGAACAAGTAAGGATAGGAGAGCCGTTTGATATTGCTCTTGTCCTTGAAAATAGTTTAGACCAAGAAATAACGGAGACAGTAATGTTTTTATCCTTGCCTAACGGAGTAATTTTTACAGATAGACGCGGAGATTTGCGGCGAGCGACAGAAGAGGAGGCGATACCTGCCGGCGGCTTTAGAAGAGAGATTTTTACAGTGGTAATAACAGAGTTTTCAGAAAATAAAAGTTTTCAAATTGAAGCGCGTCATCTACCTCCGTTACTTGGTAGAGCTATTACAACCTCGCAAGATCTTACAGTTAAAGTCCAGCCATTACTTGATTTAAAGATTGAAGCGCCAGATCAAATTATAAGTGGTGAAAAATTTGAGTGGACTTTTTCTTACGGAAACGATACCGAAAGTGTGTGGAATATAGATTTTGAGATTCAAATTCCAGAAGAGCTAAAAACTGATTTACCTGCAAGGAGAATCAGCATAGGTGCGGGAGAACGCAAAAGCGAAACTTTTTCAGCTACTGCAATTATGGAAGAAGGCAGAAGGTTTACAATTAAAGCAATTGCGAGGGGACATATTGGAGATAAAAAATATGTTTTAAGTGATGCAAGCGCGGAAATAATAGTGGGATCTTCGCCACTTTCTCTTAATATTTCTAGGGCGCAAGGACAAATGGGCGCGTTAAGGCTTGGAGAAGAAGTTGTCTACGCTTTATCGTTCACTAATAATTCAAACACTGCTTTGCAAAATGTATTAGCAGAGATTTCGTTATCAGGAGCTATGTTTGATTTAAATACTATTAAAACAGATGGAATCATTGACATACGCGCAGGCACAATAACTTGGAATGCAACAAATGTTCCAGGACTTGCAGAGCTTTCGCCTGGAGAATCTAGGCTTTTGAATTTTGCAATAAATATTCAAAATGCATATCCAATAAGAAGATTAAGCGATAAAGATTTTACAGCAGGAATCAATGCTCGCGTATCATCACCTACGATTCCACGCGCCTTAAATGTTTTAGAAACCGTTAATATCGCTTCTATGACGCAAAAAATTGCTGGCAAGATAGCAGTGTCTGTGAAGGCATTATATCGAGATGCGGCTTCTAAAATAATAAACGAAGGAGTATTCCCTCCAGTTATTGACCAACCAACAGAATATTCTATTCACTGGGAGGCAAGGAGTTATTCTACTCATATGTCCGAGATAGAAATCAGTGCAGGGCTTCCTCTCGGTGTAGATTTTGTGCGTCAAGTTAAGGTAGAGGCAGGAGAGCTTTTATTTGATCCTGAAAGCAGAAAAGTAACTTGGAGAATACCAAAATTATTAGCAACAACTGGGGTTTTGAGTGAACCATTTGTCGCTATTTTCCAAATAAAAGCGATTCCGAGCGTAGAGCATGTTGGCAAATATATGCCGATACTTGGAGGCATTAATATAACAGCGATGGATGACTTTACTGGGGATTTTTTTAACGCAATATCTGAAGAATCAACAACAACCGAACTGCGAAGCGACAATACAATAAGAGCTGGGGAGGGGATAGTAAGACAGTTTTAAGAAGTTCAAAAATGAAATAATAAGCATATATTTATAGCTTTGAAATAAATAATATATATTTGAACTTAAATGCGAGCTTGTTCAGTATTTTTTAAAAATATATAATAAAATTATGGATAATACGCAAGAAAAAATGGATAAGATAATTTCTCTCTCTAAAAGGCGAGGATTTATTTATCCTGGAAGCGAAATATATGGAGGACTGCAGAATTCATGGGACTTTGGTCCGCTTGGAGCAGAGATGAAAACTAATATCAAAGCAGAATGGTGGAATTATTTTGTAAGAAGAAGAGGGGATATGGTAGGGGTAGACACCGCTCTTATCATGAACAATAAAGTATGGGAGGCAAGCGGACATCTTGCAAATTTTTCTGACCCTCTTTCTGAATGTAAAAAATGCCATCGTCGCTTTAGAACAGACCATTTAGAATTAGATGCTAAATGCTCTGATTGCGATGGTGAATTATCAGCTTCACGACAATTTAACATGATGTTAAAAACCTATCTTGGCGTCACAGAAGAAAAGGCGAGCGAAGTTTATTTTCGCCCAGAAACAGCACAGGGAATGTTTGTAAATTTTCAAAACATTATTGATTCATTAAGAACAAAGCTTCCGTTTGGCGTTGCACAAATTGGAAAAGCGTTTCGTAACGAAATTACTCCCGGTAATTATATTTTCCGCATGCGAGAATTTGAGCAAATGGAAATAGAATATTTTATTTCAATGCCTAAAAAAGACTCGGATTGGCAAAAGCATTTTGAATATTGGCGAGAAGATATGCAAAAATGGATAGCTCACATAGGTATAAAACCAGGCGAAATATATGAATTAGATGTACCACAAAATGAGCTTGCTCATTATTCTAAGCGAACCATAGATTTTGAATATTATTTTCCGTTTGGCAGAAAGGAGCTTTATGGATTAGCATATAGAACTGATTTTGATCTTAAAAACCACGGCTTAAAATATCGCGACAACGAAACAGGAGAAGAATATTATCCTCATGTAATTGAGCCGACTTTTGGAGTAGAAAGAACTTTACTTGCCGCAATGTGCTCTGCTTATACTGAAGAAGAAATATCAGAAACAGCTCATCAGTCAAAAGAAGAGCGAGAAGAGCAATCTGAAAAAAGAGTAGTAATGAAATTCCCTAAATGGCTTGCTCCTATAAAGATTGCTGTGCTTCCGCTTTCTAAAAAAGAAGAGCTTATAAATATATCTCAAAAACTTGCTAATGATTTACGGCAAGACTTTGTTGTCGCCCATGACGAAACACAAAGCATCGGTAAAAGATATAGGCGACAAGATGAAATAGGCACTCCATATTGTCTAACAGTTGACTTTGATTCACTAACGGACGGAAAAGTTACTGTACGAGACAGAGATACGATGAAGCAAGACAGAATAAACATAAGCGAGAGCGCAAAATACTTAAAAGAAAAAATGGCTGAATCTATATAATTCTGTAACGCTTAAATAAAACGAATTTATTTGACATTTTTTTAATAAAATTGCATTTTTTTGACTTTAAGACATAAATATGCCTAAATAAGTCCTTATGGCTGATTTACCTTATGTAAAAAAGACTTTCCCAAATGGGATGAAATATATATTCGTGCCTCAACAACAAGGTCTTGCGACTACCGTGCTAGTTCTTGTCTCTACAGGATCAGACTATGAGGGAAAAGAAATAAATGGCCTTTCTCATTTTTTAGAACATCTTTGTTTTAAGGGCACCACAAAAAGACCTGCTCCTAGTCTTATTAGCAGTGAGCTAGACGGTCTTGGCGCTGAATATAACGCTTTTACTGGCAATGAACTTACTGGATATTATGCTAAGGCGGCAAACAAGCATTTTCCAAAAATACTAGATGTAGTGAGTGATTTATACCTTAATCCCTTAATTCAAGAAGAAGAAATGAACAAAGAGAGAGGGGTTATTATTGAAGAAATAAATATGTATGAAGATTTGCCGATGAGGAAGGTTTGGGATGATTTATCAACCTTAATGTATGGCGACCAGCCTGCAGGAAGGTCAATTGCTGGCACTAAAGAAACAATAAAAAAGATGACGCGAGCTGATATTATAGCGTATAGAAACTTACACTATATTGCGCCAAAAACAACTGTTGTGGTTGCTGGGGGGCTAGGAGTAAACCCAGGAGCAATAGTTGCTGAATATTTTGCTAATATTGGTACGGGAGAGCTTATTCATAAAACAAAAACTATAGAAAACCAATCCGCTCCTCAATTTTTTTTCCGAGATAAAGAAACCGACCAAGCGCATTTAGTAGTTGGCATTAGAGCATTTGATAGATTGGATAATAGGCGATACGCTTTTTCGTTGCTCTCAGATATTCTTGGAGGATCAATGTCATCAAGACTTTTTAGAAAAATTAGAGAAGAAATGGGCGCCGCTTATTATATTAATAGCTCTCCGGAATTATTTTCAGATTATGGATTTCTTTCTATATCTTCTGGAGTAGACAAAGAGAGATTTGTTGAAATTATAAAAGCGATTATAGGAGAGCTTAGGCTGCTTAAAGAAAAATTAGTAGGAGAGGAAGAGTTAAATAAATCGAAAGAACATATTTCAGGAAAATTAGCATTACAACTTGAAACATCAGATGAACTTGCTGGATTTTATGGGGGAGAAGAAGCTTTAACCGGAGCAATTAGAACACCTGAAGAAATACTTGAAAAAATTAAAAGTGTTACCGCGGAAGAAATCATAAATGTTGCGCAAGAAATTATAGTGGATGAAAAAATTAATCTTGCTGCTATTGGATCTATCCCTGATGAGGTTAAGCAAGGCGCGCAAAGCATTTTTACGCTTGCTTAATTTAGGATAAATGCGCTATATTATAGATAAGATGAGCGTAGAAACACATAATGTAGGGTGGATTACTATTTGGCGTGTTTTTTTGGCTATTGCTCTCATAATGGGCGCTTTTGTTGCGAGAGATGCTATTGTTATTCTTCTTTTCGCTATCATAATATCGTCTGCTTTAGATGCGCCAGTAGACTTACTTAGCAGTAAGTTGAAAATGCCAAGGATTATAGCGACTGTTATTATTTTTACTATAGGTATTTTAGTAATAGTGCTTATATCATCGCTTATTTTACCAATTGCAATATTTGAGTTTTCTTCGCTTATAGGACAGCTTACTGAGGCGGATACAGATATTTTATTACAAGGATTTGCTCCAATCACAGATATATTAACTAAAGATTTTTCTTTCGCAAATATTAGCCAAGTAATAAATATTATATTTAGTGGCACCATATCAGTAGTTCAAACTATTAGCAGTATTCTTGGCGGTATGGTGTTTGTTATTTTAATACTGATTATTTCTTTTTATCTTACCCTTTCACAAGATGGTGTTGGTGAATTTTTACGTGCAGTGCTTCCAGAAACATTAGAAGATACAGTGTTGCAAACGTATTATCGTTCTAAACAAAAGATAGGCAAATGGTTTCAAGCACAAATATTGCTTTCAATTACAGTAGGTATGCTTGTGTGGGTCGGCCTTTGGCTACTTGGAGTTCAGTACGCATTTGCTATAGGACTCTTGTCTGCTGCATTCCAAATAATGCCGAATGTTGGCCCTCTTTTTTCTGGAGCAATTGGCACACTTATTG
>CAYGDC010000008.1:0-17144 GCA_964348605.1 uncultured Candidatus Saccharibacteria bacterium
GCGATATTATTTTTGATTGGGACGCTATGTTAAATCTTAAAGGTAATTCAGCGCCCTATATTCAATATACTTACGCGCGACTTATTAGTGTTATAGCAAAAGCTCGTGGATTAAAGCCAAAACTACAAATAGAGCTTCTCACAAATAAAGCGGAAATAAGAGTATTAGAATCTCTAATTTGTTTCTCTGATACCATTGCCTATGCGGCCGAACAATACGAACCAAATTATTTAGCAAATTATCTTTTCCGCACAGCAAATGCTCTAAACGCGTTTTATGAAACATCGCCTATTATAACTGCAGAAAAAGAAATAGCAGAATCAAGATTAGCTTTGGCTATGGCTGGGACTATAGTATTAAAAAATGGACTTTCTCTTTTAGGTATTAAATTACCAAAGAAGATGTAGTGAGTAATGGAGGTGATAATGAGCTAAATAGGTAGTATTTAATTAGAACGCTTAAAAATACTTGGCGAAAAGCTATTTTTTTGTTATCTTGTTAAAAATAGCGAGGGGCTATAGTTCAGCGGCAGAACGACGGTCTCCAAAACCGTTAACCAAGGTTCGAATCCTTGTAGCCCCGCAATGATTAAAAACCAAAGACCAAAACCATAAACTAAAATCACAAACCACAAGCGCCAAATTATCTCGCTTCGCGAGATCTCGCATGGCGAGACAAACAAATCCAAAATCACAAATTACACACAGATATCAAAAAGAGAAAAATCACAAATTACAGATAGTTGAAAATTAATTTAATTATTTGCTACAATCAAATTGTGCCTATTGTTAAATAGGCCGCGGTAGCTCAGTGGTAGAGCAGACGCCTGAAGAGCGTCGTGTCGGGGGTCCGATTCCCTCTCGCGGCACATTCTTAAAACACCTTAATTGCAATTAAGGTGTTTTGTTATTAGTATTTTAGAGATCTTTTAGCCCTTGTAGTTCAATGGATAGAACAGCACACTCCTAACGTGCTAATAGAGGTTCGATTCCTCTCGAGGGCACAATTTATTGCAAATTGTTTACAAGCTATAATAAATAATAGCCATATTAAATGGGCGTGATAGTTTATCAAAAATTGAATTTTTTATAAAAAGCTTATAGAATATTAAAAGTATTTTTGCCCCGATAGTTCAATGGACAGAACAACTCCCTTCTAAGGAGTAAATGAAGGTTCGATTCCTTCTCGGGGTACGGTATTCTAGAGAATGGATTGATCGCTGGACTAAAGTTTTTTCAATAGAAAAAAATAAGGGAGACGAGGATTGAAGACTTTTTACAAGTGTTGATGAGCAAAAGAGTTGACGAAATTTCTTTTTAGAATACAGTTCATTTAAAAAACTATAGTATAATGTAAGCGCTCATGTTTTTAATATCGCTAAATATAAAACGGACTGTAGTATAATGGTAGTATACGTGCTTTGGGAGCACGCGGCCTGGGTTCGATTCCCAGCAGTCCGACCAAATTGTATTTGATCTAGACTTAGATAAGATAGTTTGATAAAATCACAAAATAATAAAAATAATTATTTATCTAGTTTTTATTTAGACAAGATTTATGATAGTAAATTTTTTAATTTTTATCGGCGCTCTTTTTCTTGTGGCCAAAGGTGCGATGTTGGCTACAAAATATTCCGCTAATGTAGCGGAACGTTTTAATATGTCCCGATATGTTGTTGGGTTTGTTGTGGTGGCCTGTGTCTCTGCTTTACCAGAAACTGTTGTTGCTATTAGTTCTGCACTAGCAGGAAGGCCAGAGTTTGGATTAGCTACTCTTTTTGGCTCTAATGTTGCTGATTTAACTCTTATTTTTGCGATTGTTACAATAGCGGCCGGCAGAAGCATGAAAGTAGAAAGTAAGATGCTTAAGGATATTCGTTATTATCCGCTTTTACTAATGATTCCCATTTTTTTTGGATTAAATGGCCATTATTCTCGACTCGAAGGCATTCTCTTGTTAATTATTGGAATTTTATTTTATTATAAAACATTTACAATAGGAGCGAGTCTCGAAAAAGCATATCATAGCGTTGGGAGAAAAATAAAAGATATTTTATTATTGTTATTTGCAATAGTGATGTTGCTTATTGGTGCGTATTTTACAATTGATTCAGCAACAGATATTGCAACTGCTTTAAGGGTGACTCCTGTATTAATAGGAATGCTTGTAGTAAGTCTTGGCACGACTATGCCAGAATTATTTTATTCATTGAAAGCGGTTCGCAAAAAAGAAGATGAATTAGCGATAGGGGATATTTTGGGCACAGTTATGACGGGGGCGACAATCGTTGTCGGCATTGTCGCTATTATAGAGCCATTCTTTTTCCCAGCAAGAATAGTGTATGTTACAGGCGTATTTATGATTATTGCCTCTCTTTTTCTTTTTTATCTTATGAGAACTGGCAGATCGCTTACGCGCCTGGAGAGTTTTTTCTTGCTTGCGTTTTGGGTTATTTACGCTATTATCGAGCTTGCTATAAGTAAAACATTGATTTAAATAATGAATATTTATATAATGCTTTATTGTATGGTGTCTATGGTGTAACGGTTAGCACTAGGGTTTGTGGAACCCTCAGTACGGGTTCGAGTCCCGTTAGACACCCATTAAAACGCTCCGTTGGGAGCGTTTTTATATAGAATGTCTCTAAACTGGGCTTGAAAAAAAGCGAATTGGAGAAGGAGGACCCTTGATTTTTTTAAGGGCAAAGTATAATAAAAAAATAATTGTTATTTATTGTAATTTTTCGTCAAACTCTCCCATTAATCTTTGATATTTGCGGTTTAATTCATTGATGGCGAGAATATTATCATTTATTGCTTTTATTATTTCTACTGTTTCTGCATCAAAACTTGCTGGGTCATCACTTAGAAATTTATCTTGCAATATATCAAGTAGTTGTCTAATTTTTTCATGATAATTTAATAATTTATCTACTAATGACATTTTAGTCGCTATTGCTTGCATTCCAATTGACTGCGCTGAATCAATTGGAATATAGGGTATTGCGGCAGCCATAGTCGTAAGTTCGCCGAGAAGCTCTGTGGTTTTAAGACGAGCCTCTTGAAGTTTTCTAAACTCCTGTACGGTTAAATCAAGAGCCCTACCATATTCTCCAGTTTTATCTTTCTCTTCAATTTTACTTATTGTTTCTGATGATTCCTGAAAAAAATTATTTAAAAAAATAGAAATTACCGCTCCGTTTGTGCGAGCCTCTACAAAGCTTGCAGGGATGGTGATTTTATCTTGAGCAGCAAGAACAAAACCAATAATAACAATAAAAATAATTATTGCTATTACTGAAAACAGTAATATCCATTTACGAAACATATTTTTATTCTATTAAATTGCTTTACAAAAATCAATTTTAAAGATAAATTTAATCTATTGGCGGGATTAGTATAGTGGTAGTACGCTACCTTGCCAAGGTAATGGCGCCGGTTCGATTCCGGTATCCCGCTCTAAAAATTTATCTTAAAACCTAACATGTTTTTACAGGCGGCTCAATCTTTAATGGATGTTATTTATTGGCTTGCTGATATTGTGCCTTTGCCGATATTTGCCTTTTTTAGCTCCTTAATTGAAGAGGTTATTGCTGTAATACCATCTCCTCTTGTTATGACTCTTATGGGATCCATTGCGGCAGCGCAGGGCGTCGGATGGATTTACGCGGCAGTTTTAATCGCAATAGGAGCTCTTGGAAAAACAATAGGGGGGCTAGCTCTTTATATTGTGGCTGATAAAGGAGAAGATATTTTTACGAGAAGGTTTGGCAGGCTTTTAGGACTATCTTCTGAAAAAATAGAGCTTATAGGTAAGAAATTAAATAAAGGATGGCATGATGATTTAGTTCTTTTTCTCTTGTATGCTGCGCCGATTATAGCGAGCGCGCCTATTTCTATTGCTTGTGGTCTAATTAAAATTAGCAAGCGTTCTTTTTTTATTACTATGTTTTGTGGGACTTTTGTGAAGGGATTGTTTTATTTTTATATTGGATATACGGGCGCAGAGGCGTTGATGTTAATGAGTCAAGATATTGGGGGCATAGAAAGATTAAGTTATCTAATGATATTAATTATCATAGTAGCTATTTTTATTAGCATTTATTTTCACCGAAGAAAAAATATTATCTAATTTAGACGCGTAATAAATACATAACTTTATCGTCTGGCGTCTTAAATAGCGAGATATTTTAACATGATGTATTACTAAAACTGTGATAATATATGTATTATGCTTATAAGCCTCATTGCTATTGCTCCGATAGGCGTTCTGATATTGTTGGCGTTTTTCTCATATCGTAATTTTTTAACATCAGCTGTTTTAGCTCTTATAGCCTTATTAGGAACAAGCATCTTTGTATGGCAGATTACGCCAATAACAATATTTGCCGCTTCAACAAAAGGCATATTTATTGCTTTAGAAATCATAGCGATAATTTTTGGCGCGCTACTTGTTTTAGAGATATTTAAGAAAATGAAAGGAGAGCGTGCGGCACAGCAAATTTTTGATAAAATATCGCCTGATTTAAGAGTTAAAGTTGTTCTTGTTGCTTGGGCGCTTGTTGCTTTTCTAGAGGGAATATCTGGATTTGGCACTCCGCCAATGATAGTGGCCCCTATTTTAATGGCTATTGGCGTTACGCCAATTATTGCTGTGATTATTTCTCTTATTGGAGGGTCGCTGCCTGTTACATTCGGAGCGGCTGGTCTGCCAATTATGTATGGAATGGCTTTTGTTGTTGGAGAAAGCCTGGCTTTAGAAGCGGCTTCTATTATAGTGATTTTAAATATTATAGCTGCTCCACTAGTTGTTGCTGCTATACTTTTTATGATAAGTAGAGAAAAAAATAGGTGGAGGGAAGTGCGAAATAATTTTAAATTTATTATTTTTGCATCTCTTGCTGTGTCAATTCCGTCATTTTTAGCTTTTCATCTTTTGGGGCCAGAACTGACCACTATAGTGGGGGGGGTTAGTGGAGTGATAATTATATCTTTGTATGCTTTTATACAAAATGCACTTAAAAAGATAAAACCCTCCAAGTTTTCTATCAGAAATATTTTTCCGTTCGCGCCATATATAATTGTGGCAACACTGCTTGCCATGACAAGAGTTTCTTATATCAATAATATTTTAAGAGAAGTTTGGGTAATAGAAATTCCTGCTATTTTTGGAACAGGAATAAATTATGGTTTTAATCCTTTATTATCGCCTGCAGCGCCATTTTTCATAGTAGCGATATTTTTTTATATTTATTTATTTATACATAATAAGAGCAATCATAAAACAGAAATTATAAATAATGCTTTGCTAAAAATCATGAAGCCCGCAATGACGCTTATAACCATTCTTATTTTTGTGCAAATAATGTTGAATTCAGGAGTTAATGATTCTGGATTGCCGAATATGATTATATCAGCGGCATATATTTTTAATGGCGCAGGACAAGCTGTCACTATATTAATAGCGCCTATCATTGGCGCACTTGGCGCTTTTGTTGCCGGGAGCGCAACAGTGTCTAATCTTTTATTCTCATCAATTCAGCAATCAGCTGCTTTAATATCTGGTAATCGAGAAAGCATTATTATGGCTATGCAGGGCATGGGCTCGTCAGCTGGTAATGTGATAGCAATACACAATATTTTAGCGGCCCTTGCAATTGTGGGCTTGGGCGCACAGGCAGAAAAACAAGTACTAAAAACGAATTTACTATATCTTCTTATCTATCTTGGCTTTGTGGGGGCGTTAGGACTGATAGCTGCAGTGATTGTGGTATGAATAAATCATTAATCCCGCAGAGCGGGATAATGTTTTTATTATTCTCGCCTATGAGTTTGCGGAAATTTAGAGGCTTTAAAAACTCTGAATTTCCATTTTTGTGAAGATGGTCTCGCTATACGAGGCCTGACGAAACTAGACTAAAAAGTCTTCAAGGTTTTAAAGCCTAAAAGATTAAAGGCTTAAGCTCGCTATGTAAGAAAGCTTAAAATCTTAAATCTCGCGAAGTAAGGGGGGCTTAGCAGTTTCAAGAATATTAGATTGCTGATTGTATGGGAATGACGAAGGGGGCGTGGTAATAAAAGTAGAAAGACAGAAATAAAAATATAGTGTTTGATTTTTGTCTAAATAAAACTTAAAGTTCAAGCTGATGAATAAAAAGCTACAACAATTAATAGAGCAAGAAATCGTGCGTCAAAATGAAACTATAGATCTTATCCCATCGGAGAATTTAATGTCTCGGGATATACTTGCTATTCTTGGCTCATCGCTTACGAATAAATACTCGGAAGGGTATTCAGGCAAAAGATATTATGCGGGAAATGCTATTTATGACGAAATAGAAATTATGGCGCAAGAGATGGCGTTAAAAGCATTTGGATTAAAAAACAATGAATGGGGTGTTAATATCCAGCCATATTCTGGTTCGCCTGCTAACTTAGCGGTTTATGTAGGATTAATGTCTCCAGGCGATACCTTAATGGGCATGCAACTGGCTGCTGGAGGACATTTAACTCATGGCCATAAAGTTTCAGCAACAGGTAAGTTTTTTAATGCTGTTCAGTATGGTGTTAATAAAAATGGTAAATTAGATTACGCAGAAATATCTGCATTAGCGCAAAAACATAGGCCAAAAGTTATTATTTCTGGCACTACAAGTTATCCAAGAAAACTAGATTTTAAAAAATTTGGAGAAATAGCATCATCAGTAGGAGCATATCATGTTGCTGATATTTCACACATTGCTGGACTAGTTTTGGCTGGCAATCATGGCGCGCCATTTAAATACGCTCATGCTGCGACGATGACAACTCATAAAACTCTTCGTGGTCCAAGGGGGGCGATAATTATTGCGAGAAAATCACCTTTAATTTCAGGAAAAGGGACTATAAGCGAAGCGATAGATAAAGCAGTTTTTCCTGGACTTCAAGGCGGGCCGCATAATAATCAAACAGCAGCGATAGTGCAGTGTTTTGACGAGGCAATAAAACCAGATTTTAAAAAATATGGACAGCAAATTATTAAAAATGCTAAAGCACTGGAAGTCGGGCTTAAATTAAAAGGATTTAAATTAGTAACAGGCGGCACAGATAATCATCTTTTATTAATTGATTTGCAAAATTTTGGCATTAGCGGACAAGACGCGCAAAATACTCTTGAAGAAAATGGAATAATAGTAAACAGAAACTCGGTGCCTAGAGATACTTCTCCTTTTAATCCATCAGGCATTAGGATCGGTTCTCCCTTAGTAACGACACGAGGGATGAAGGAAGAGGAAATGGATAGAATCGTAGAGCTAATTTATAAGGCATTAGTTTTAAAAGAAAATATTAAGGAAGAGTCTAAAAAACTTGCTTTAAAATTTCCTGCCGAAAAGTTTATTAGATGGACAAAATAGATGGACAAAAAATAGCCGAAACAATATATGCTCGGATAAATAGCAGTATAAAGCGAAGACTTAAGTTAGTTGTTATTATGGTGGGGGACAGTCCTTCTACGGAATCTTTTGTAGCGCAAAAAAGAAAAGCGGCTTTAAAAACAGGAGTGGATTTTGAAATATTACGTCTTTCTTCGGACGCAAACACAAATGAGGTAGAAGATATTGTGCGACAGGCGTCAAAAAATCCTGTAATTACAGCTATTGTGGTTCAATTACCTTTGCCGGCACAAATTGATAGAGAGCGAGTGCTTCAAGCTATAGCTCTAGAAAAAGATGCGGATTCTTTAAACGGAGGAAAACTTCTTGCTCCAGCCGTTGGCACAGTCACGGAAATAATAAGTTTTTTAGGAAAAGATATTGGGTCTCTTAATTTCGCGGTTATTGGTTATGGCAAGTTAGTAGGAAAACCGGTTTATGAGTTTTTACTAAAAAATGCGAAATCAACTTCTCTTTTAAGAAGAGGGGATGATTTAGCAGAGGGAATTAAAGAAGCGGACGTGATAGTTTCAGGAACAGGTAGCCCTGGCCTTATAAAAGCCGACATGATGCGTGAGGAAGCTATTGTCATTGATTTTGGCTATGGACTAACAACAGATGGTAAATTGAGCGGTGATTTTGACTCTGGCGTATCTACAAAACAAATATATTACACGCCTACGCCTGGTGGCACAGGGCCGATACTTGTTGCTAAACTTTTTGAGAATATTTGTGGCCTAGGGTCTTAATACTTGTTCTTGCGCATAAAGCAAATTAATTAAATAATTGTCTTTAAATACGCAAGCGCCCTTGAGTTGTTTTTAATAGTATTGCGTAATCTATTTTTCAACAGAGGCGGTTTTATGTATTTCAGCTATTAATTCGCGCTCAATTTCTTTCAGGATTTTTTTATCTTCTTTTAATTTTTCTTTTGCGGATTCTGTTCCAACGCCGAGCTTTTCTTCTTTAAATAAATAAGTATTACCGCTTTTTTTCACAATGCCATACTTTAAACCAGTATTTAAAATATCGCCTTCGTAAGATATCCCTTCGCTAAACATGATATCAAACTCTGTGGATCTAAATGGGGGAGCAACTTTATTTTTTACTACTTTAGCGCGCACTCTATTACCAACGACCTCTTCTCCTTTTTTAATTTGCGCAATTCTTCGTAAATCTACGCGGATAGATGAATAAAATTTCAAAGCTCTTCCTCCTGGAGTAGTTGTCATTTCTCCGTATCCCATCACGCCAATTTTATCTCTAATCTGATTAATAAAAATAAGGAGTGTTTTTGATTTGGCGGCGATTGCGGTGATTTTTCTCATTGCTTGAGAAATCATTCTTGCTTGAAGACCGATATATTGAGCCCCCATTTCGCCGTCAATTTCCGCTCTAGGGGTTAGCGCTGCGACAGAATCAATGATAATAACATCAATAATGCCAGATTTTACGAGACTCTCCATAATATTTAAAGCCTCTTCGCCGTTGTCTGGCTGGGAAATTATAAGTTCTTTAATATTAACTCCGATTTTTTTAGCTCTCTCAGGGTCAAGAGAGTGTTCTGCATCAATAAAAGCCGCCTTTCCTCCTTTTTTTTGAGCTTCAGCGATTATTTGAAGACCTAAGGTGCTTTTGCCAGACATTTCTGGTCCGAATATTTCTACTATTCTTCCTTTAGGAAATCCTCCAATGCCTAAGGCAAGGTCTAAGCTAAATGAGCCAGAAGAAATTGATTCAATATTAGCGTGTTTTACTTCGCCGAGTTTCATTACAGACTCTTCTCCAAACTTAGCGCGAATAGAGGAGATGAGAGCATCTAAGCTTTCTTCTTCTGAACTAATTGCTTTACTAACAGGCTTATTTTTTTTAGATATTTTTTTATCCATATTTATAGTTCTTGATTATTAACTTCGACATTTAAATTTTCAGTTATATTAAAAATTTCTCTTATAATTATTGTTTCTTGGCCAAGCGGCCTTTTAACTCTGATTTCAAAAGTATTAAGACCAGGATTAAGTAAAACTTCTTTTGTAAACACTCCTTCTTCATTAACAGGTGCGGCCTCCCCATTAATTGTAATTGAATCTTGCGGATTAATCATGCCTTGAATAGTAAAAAATTGTTCATTAGTTTCTAATAAAGGAGAATTATCTTCTCTTGCAGGAATATTAACTTCAATAAATGGAATGCCAAAAAAATCAGCAAATATATGTCGGTTGATAAAAATTAACCCAAAAATTACGATTATGACTGTAATTATAATAATAATTAGCCAGCTTTTTTTATAATGCTTGGTGAGAGCAAAGCGATTTTGAGGAAGAGAATCGCCTTTCCCAGAAGTTTTAAGCCCGATTTTATTATAAGTATCAATGGCTTGTCTTGAATTAATTTCGAGGACAGAGCAGATTTTTGTAATATATCCTCTTGCATATGGAGCTGCGGGCATGTTCTTAAAATCATTATCCATCATAGCAACAAGATACCGCTTAGGAATATTGGTTAATTCAGAAAGCTTATCAAGCGTAATGCCTCGCTCAAGAATAATTTCTGATAAAACTTCTCCTAAATTTTTATCACTCAACATTGTTATTATTTTGATTATTTTTAATATAGACCTCTCGAGGCTTTGCTCCATCGCCTGGTCCGATAATTCCTTTAGATTCCATTATATCTAATAGCCTTGCAGCTCGAGCATAACCGACTTTAAGCCGTCTTTGCAATAAGGAGGCGCTTGCTTTGCCTGCTTCTGAAACCGTCTCCATGGCTTCAATTAATAAGTCGTCTTCGTCTTCATCTTCTGTAGGGGAGCTTAGTATGCCCTCTAGCTCACGAGATTCCGTCACAGATAAATCATTAATTTCGCCTTCATTATTATCAATAATAAACTTAGCAACAGCTTTAATTTCTCCATCGGTTACAAATGAGCCTTGAATTCTTCTTGGTTTAGAAAGGTCAGCAGAAACAAGAAGCATGTCTCCTCCCCCTAATAATTTTTCGGCGCCAGATGTATCAAGAATAGTGCGCGAATCTATTTGACTTGCCACCTGAAGAGCAATTCTTGTTGTGATATTTGCTTTTATTAGCCCTGTGATTACTTCAACAGATGGGCGTTGAGTAGAAACTATTAAATGAATTCCAGTGGCGCGCGCCATTTGTGCAAGACGAACTACGGATCCTTCAACTTCGCGACCATAGGTTGTCATAAGGTCAGCGAGTTCATCTATTATTACAACGATATATGGCATAGGGGCTTCTTTGTTTTTTTCGTTAAAACTTTTAATTTCTCTAAATCCTCCTCTTAAAAGAGCTTCATAACGCTTATCCATTTCGGATATTACCCATCGCAGAGCAGAGACTGCTTTTTTGCCTTCTGTGATAACTGGCGCTATAAGATGAGGGAGTCCGCTATAGACGGAGAGCTCAACTCGTTTGGGGTCAATAAATATAAAACGCAGAGTTTCTGGTGAATTTTTATAAAGCAGAGAAATAATAATAGAATGAATTGCTACGCTTTTCCCGCTACCAGTTGCTCCTGCGACAAGCATATGAGGCATTTTAGATACATCTGGGAAGACAGGTTCTCCTGATAATCCTTTGCCAAGAGCAAACCCTAATGTTCCTGTGGTATTGAATTCAGGATAATTTAAAAGACTACCAAGACGCACAAGCGCGGCGGTTTTATTAGGAACTTCAATTCCTATTAATGACTTACCCGGAATTGGAACTTCAAGGCGTAAAGGATGTGCAGCTAAGGCTAAAGATAGGTCTTGGCTTAAAGCGGAAATGCGGGAAAGCTTTATTCCTTCAGCTGGTTTTAAGGTGTATCGCGTAACTTTTGGCCCTATTGTAATCTCGCCCATTTCTACGGGGATGCCGAAGCTATCTAAGGTTCGCTTGATAATATTAGCGTTTGCTCGTAAATCACCGACAGTGGGTTTTTCTATAGTGGCATTTAAAAGACTAAGAGGAGGAGGAACATAATTTTTAAAAGATATTCTCTTTTCTGTTTTTGTATCATTTTTAGCAATAAACTCTGCAGATACGCGAGCCTCTTTTTCTTTAATCTCATTAGAAGATGGGCCTTCTGATGCTGGTGAATCTTTGGGTTTTGCTGTTATGGGAACGCTATGATTTCCTTCTCCGTTTACGACAAGTTTATTAGGCGAAGGATTTTTAAAACTTATTTTTTGCGGCTGAATTTTAATTGGAACATCTAAAGCAAAAATAAACCCAATAATAAGAACTGTGGCAGAGACAATAAGTCCTGCTAAATAACCAAAGGGTATTTCTATAGTGCCCGCAAGTCTTCCTAACCAACCACTTTTATCAGGATAAAGAATGTCTATAAAACCAAGGCTACCAAAAATAAAAATCAATCCTCCTGTGACAGCGCGTTTTATTAGCCCCTGCCTTCTGCCTAAAATAAAAATCCCTCCTGTTGCGATAAAAGTTGCGGGGATTATGTAATAGCCTATGCCAAGGGCTACAGAGCCTGCTTGAAATATTAGTTCTCCGACAGGACCGGCCTTATTAAAGCTTGCTAGTAATAAAATTACGCCAAGGCTTAAAAAAATAACTGCCCAAACGCTTAAAAGTACATCCGGCCGTATTTTTTCTTGTGGGGAAGGGATCTTTGTTTTTCCGTTTTTTGCCATATAAGCTATATTTATTATACGACTGATAATGGGTCTCTGACAACAGAGTAAATAATTTTTAACCAAAAACCAAAGACTAAAATCACAAGCACCAAATTATCCCGCTTCGCGGGATCTCGTAAAGTAGGAGAAATTGAAAATTATTAATATTCTGATGATTATTGCACTGATTGCCAGCAACAATTGTTTGTTATAACCTTATAAATCTATGAATAAGGACATTGTTGTGATAGACATTGAAACTAAAAATACATTTTACGATGTAGGGGGTCAAGCAAATATTGCTCGTTTAGACATGTCTTTAGCATGCGTATATTCATATAACCAAGACGCATATTTTAGTTTTTGGGAAAATGATACGAAAGAGTTGGGAGAGATGCTTAAAGAAGTAGCTCTTGTTATTGGTTTTAGTATAAGCAGATTTGATTTGCCGGTGCTTGATAAATATTTTGATTTCAGTACAAAAGCTCTAAAAAGAATTGATTTACTTGAAGAAATAGAGGTGGTATTGGGCAGAAGAATAGGGCTTGATCTTTTAGCTGAAACTAATCTTGGACAGAATAAAACTTATAATGGGCTAGAGGCTATTAGGCTTTGGAATGAAGGAAATTTAAAAGAGCTTGAAGCATATTGCCGAAATGATGTAAAAATAACAAAAGATTTATATGATTTAGTAAAATTACAAAAATATCTTATGGTTCCTGAAAGAGGAACGGATAATTTAATCAAAGTTGATTTAGATTTTAATGAAAAAATTAAAGAAGCAACAAGCGACAACACTTTATTTTGATTATGCTGCGACTGCTCCAGTTATAAAAAGCGTGGTTCGCGCGATAAGCTTGGAAGGCAATTCTATTTTTGGCAACCCAGGGTCTATTCATAGAGAGGGAGCAAAAGCTATGTCTTTTTTAGATAAAGCGAGAGAAATAGTAGCTGAAGCAGTAGATGGAGAATTTGGCGGAGTTATATTTACTTCTTCGGCGACAGAAGCGAATAATTTAATGCTTCGCGGAATAGTTAAAAAATATATTGAGCGTGCAAGAACTGAAAATATTAGTCTTCCGGCGAGAGTAATTATATCTGCCGCAGAACATGAATCAATAGAGCAGGTAGCGACAAAACTTTCTGAAGAAGGGGCGGAAGTAATTCGTGTGCCGATTAAAAAAGATGGCAGAGTAGATTTAAAAGTTTTTTCCTCTGTTTTAAATAATAGAACAGTTATAGTTTCTTTTATTTTTACCAATAACGAAACTGGGGCGGTAAATGATATTAAAAAAATAGCGAAGATAATTAACGAAAATAGGGGCGAGAGCATATACCCTCTATTTCATATAGACGCCGCACAATCTTTTCAATACGAAGATTGTTCTTTTGTAACAACAAAAGCAGATGCGATTACTCTTTCTTCCCATAAAATAGGAGGGCCAAAAGGCGTAGGAGCGTTGGTGTTTCGCGACAATGCTTTATTAAAATTCGTAGACCCTATAATACACGGAGGAGGGCAAGAATTCGGAATGCGTTCAGGAACAGAAAATGTGCCAGCAATTTACGGATTTGCAGTTGCTGTTAAAGAAGCTAATCGCTTAAGGCAAAAAGAGTCAAAGAGAGTTATGGCTCTAAAAAAAGTTTTATTTGAAGAGATCATACGCATAATGCCAAAAGCGAAAATAAATGGACCGAAATTAGAAAGTGGCTCTCCTCATATACTTAATGTATGGCTACCAGGAATATCAGCGGAAGACGCTGTGATGGCGATGGATATGGAGGGCGTTGCAATATCATATGGCTCTGCATGTTCTGCGAGGGCATTTCAGCCATCAAAAGCAATAAAAGCGCTTGGTTACTTAGATACTCGCGCAAAGGAGAGTGTGAGAATTAGTATTGGCCGAGAAACTAAGGATAGGGATATTGTTAAATTTGCAGAAGCATTCAGAAAAACCCTAATTAAATTAGCGATAGGCAATAGATAGTAAAATATTTGTAGTAAACAAATAGGCGACAGTTTTTTATTAAATTGCTCATTCTATGCAATTTTGCTTTAATATGGCATTATTTTAATAATGCTTAAAGACAAATCTACTTTACCAGAAATAGAAAGTCAGGTGCTTAAGTTTTGGGAAGAAGCTCGGATTTTTGAAAAAACCGTAGAGCAAAAAAGAGGTAAAAAATCTTTTTCTTTTTATGATGGACCGCCATTTGCGACAGGACTGCCTCATTATGGACATATACTTGCAACAGCTATTAAAGACGCCGTTACCAGGTTTTGGACAATGAAGGGCTATAAAGTAGAAAGAAGGGTTGGCTGGGACTGTCATGGACTGCCTATCGAAAACCTTATAGAAAAAGAACTGAAATTAAAGGATAAAAAAGCGATTGAAAGTTTTGGTATAGAAAATTTTAATAATGCTTGTAGGGCAGCGGTTTTTCGTTCGGTTAATGATTTTCAAAAAACACTTCAAAGAGTTGGACGATGGGCGGACTATTCGCGTTCATACTCTACTCTAGATAATTCTTATATAGAGTCGGTTTGGTGGGTTTTCAAGCAACTTTGGGACGCAGGATTTGTATATTCTGATTATAGAGTGTCGCCATATTGTCCAAGATGTGGTACATCTCTTTCCAATTTTGAAGTTAGCCAAGGATATAAAAACACTACTGCCCCAGCAATATTTATTAAGTTTAGACTTAAAAATGAGCTAGATAATATTCCAACTTATTTTGTGGCGTGGACTACAACGCCGTGGACGCTTACGGCGAATGCGGCCCTCGCAGTAAAGAAAGACATTGATTATTCTTTCGTTATCACAAAAAACGGAAAAGGCAAAGAGAGATTAATTCTTGCTAATGCCAGGCTTTTAGCTACTGGTTTAAATAATGCGACAATAGAAAAAACGGTAAAAGGAAAAGAACTTAAGGGAATGGAATATGTCCCGCTTTTTTCTTTTGTTAAGCCGGAGAAAAAAGCTCACCTTGTAATTCTTGCGGACTTTGTTTCTATGGAAGATGGAAGCGGAATAGTGCATATGGCTCCAGCTTTTGGAGCAGACGATATGGAAGAAGCAAGAAAAAACGACATTCCGATTATATTAACTGTAAATAAAGAAGGAAAGTTTATAGACGAGGTTACTCCTTGGGCGGGAGAATTTGTTAAAAAAGCGGATGAAAAAATCATAGAATATTTGCGTACAGGGGGAGCGTTGCTTAAGCAAGAAACAGTTGACCATCAATACCCTTTTTGTTGGAGATGCGATTCTCCTCTGCTTTATTATCCAATAGATAATTGGTATATCGCGGTCACAAAAATTAAAAATCAGCTTGTAGAAAATAATAAAAAAATAAGATGGGTTCCTTTTCATCTTAAGGAAGGCAGATTTGGAAAGTGGCTTGCGGATGCGCGTGATTGGGTTATTTCAAGAGACAGATTTTGGGGAGCGCCAATACCAATTTGGAAATGCGTAGATTGCGATACACATACTGCTGTTGGATCGCTTAAAGAGCTTGCAAAGATTTCTGTTTCAAATAATAAATATTTTTTAATGCGTCACGGCGAGGCCGACTCAAATGTATTAAATATAGTTTCTTCTTTGCCTGAGAAATCCGTAATTGGACTTACGAGTAAAGGCAAAAAGCAGGCACTGAAAACAGCGGAGGCATTAAAAATAAAAAAAATAGATTTTATTATTGCGTCTCCATTACAAAGAGCAATTGAGACAGCAAAGATTGTTGCCGACTATTGCGGGCTACAATATGAAATAGATAATAGGCTTGCGGAATATAATTTTGGCTCGATGAATGGCAAGCCAGTAGAAGAATTTGAAGCTTTTGTGGGAGGCGCACAGGGCAAATTCACAAATTCGCCCGAAGGAGGGGAGACGCTCGTCGCAGTACGCGAAAGAATGCTGGATTTAATAAAAGAGTTAGAAACCAAATATGCGAATAAAAAAATCTTGCTTGTGGGACACAGGGACCCATTATGGGTCTTAGAGGGAGCGATGCAAGGAATAGAGAGGCAAAAATTTATAGAAAAAGAAGATGAAATGCCGCTAGAAACAGGAGAATGGAAAGAGTCAAAGTTTGGATGGGTGCCGCTTGATAAAAATGGAGAGCTTGATATGCATCGCCCTTACATTGATGAAGTGGGGGCACGTTGTTCAAAATGCGGAGGCAAAGCCATAAGAGAAAAACAAGTTTTTGATTGCTGGTTTGAGTCAGGGGCGATGCCTTACGCGTCTTGGCATTATCCGTTTGAAAACAAGAAAAAAGTAGAGGATATTTTCCCGGCTGATTTTATAGCGGAGGGACTAGATCAAACAAGGGGTTGGTTTTACACACTTCATGTTCTTGCTACCGCTCTTACTGCGCGTAAATCAGAGCTCGGTAAAAATCAGCCAGCGTTTAAGAATGTAATAGTAAACGGACTTATCTTAGATGAATTTGGTAGAAAACTTTCTAAAAAACTAAGAAATTATACAGAGCCAGAAATTTTATTTGAAAAAACTGGAGCGGACGCTTTGCGGTATTTTTTACTTTCATCTACCTCTATAGGAGAAGATTATAGATTTGCTGACAAAGGAGTCGTAGAAGCAAAAACAAAAATATCTGAAAGACTACTTAATTCGTATAACTTTTTTGCCATGTATGCTGACGCAAAACAAAGAGTAAAGGGATATAAAGACCCAGCTAAAGAAAGCATTCTTGATTCTTGGATTAAGGCAAGGATTAAACAAACGGTGGCGGAAATAAATTCTAATATGGAAAAGTACGAACTCACTCAAGCGACAAGGCCGATTGCTGATTTATTAGACGACCTTTCTAATTGGTATATACGACGCTCGCGAACGAGATTACAGCGTCCTGAATCAGTTAGCGATTTTTATGCCGCATCTAAAACTCTTTATGATGCTCTTATCGTGATAACAAAAATAATGGCGCCATTTACTCCATTTATTGCGGAGGCGGTGTATAAGTCCCTTACGGATGAAGAGGAGTCTGTCCATTTAACAAAATGGCCGAATCCTGGAAAATTAACTAAGAAAGAAAAATCTCTTATTGATACAATGGTTTTTGCAAGAATT
>CAYGDC010000009.1:0-16213 GCA_964348605.1 uncultured Candidatus Saccharibacteria bacterium
CACGCATACATCCGCCACAATCAGCTGCGCGATCACCTGAAAACTCTTTATCAAGGTGACAGGAAGCAAGGCAATGTGGACAGTGATTTCTGTGTGCAGTGCCTATGTGAGTAGAAAAAATAACTTCGTTGCCACACTCGCAACAAGTAAATTTATTCATTTGTTTTTCCGCTTTAATCTTTAAGATATTTTCTTTTTGTTTTTTGATTTGTTTTGAATTAAACATTTTTAAAAAATAGAAGAGGCCTGATGTATTTTTAGATAAAAATTAAATACTATAATAATCAGTTTTTTTATGCGTTGTAAAAACCTTATTTTTTCAAAGTATACTATTATTTATATCAAATGCGAATAAATATAGAATTATTTCCTTCTTGACGCTAAATAGCGACTGTGGACAACTATGGGTATAACTAGGACTTTATGTGGACAAGTGTCCAAGTTTAATTTTGGCCAAGAGAGTTTATTTATAGCCCCGCACACTGTTTACACACTGTTTACACACTGTTTACATAAAAACCACCCATAAAATATCTACGATGTTTGTCGGCAAACATTTTTGCAATTATTTAGTCTTAATATTAAGTAAACAGTATGTAAATAGGGTGCTAAGACACAAATAATGTTTGTCAGCAAACGTTTCAATAATTTATTGATTAATATATTGAGTAAACAATATGTAAACAGAGAGTAAAAACATAAACAATGTTTATTAACAAACACTGTTTACACTATTTTATAAAAGAGTTATTTATTAAAAAACGTTGTTTATAATATATTAAATATAATACTATGTTAATAACGTATATGCTAAGATAAAAAATGTTGGTTGACAAACATTGTTTACGCTAATTTTAATATAAGTGTTTGTTAGCAAACATCAAAAGCGGTTCATAATGGATAAAAATAAAAAACATATAGAAATAGGGCAGGCTGGAGAGCAGATCGCCATGGCTTATTTAAGGCAAAAAGGCTATAAAATATTAAAAACAAATGTTCGTTATGCTTGGGGCGAAATAGATATTGTCGCAAAAGATTATAATAACATCCTTATTTTTTTTGAAGTAAAAAGCTTGAGTCAAAAAAAACAAATAAGCGATCCAGCGGAAAAATTACGGCCTGAGGATAATTTAACTAAATCTAAATTACTTAAGTTAAAAAAAGCTTGTTTGTTTTTTGCAAATCAAAATCCTAAACTTGTAATAAAAGGATGGAGAATAGATTTACTTGCCTTGACAATAGGAGATAAAGATTGTGATATAAACCACCTCGAAAGCATCGTTTAAAAATTTTTATTTAGAAATTAAAGTCCTCAAGTTAATTTATTATTTTAATTTGCATTTTATTATTTTTTTATAAAAACCATTAACTATTACGTAAGTTACCGACTAGTAAGCTGATTGGAATTATCAAACTAAATCTATTATTACTCGTTTTATTATGAAGGGGATTAGTCTAGCAAGTTTCTTCTAAAAAAAGATATTATATAATCTCTTGATTTTAATATAAAAATCTGTCAAAATATCTTTATATGCCAAGAACTAAATCAGCAAATAAGGCCTTCAGACAATCTCTTAAAAAGAGACAAAATAATTTATTTAAAATGCAGTCTTTGAAAGCTGTAATTAAAAATTATAAAAAGGCGTCAACAATAGAAGATAAAGGCTTGCTTCAAGACTCTCTGTCAACTGCATATAGGGCGCTAGATAAGGCTGCCAAAACCAAGTTAATTAAAAAAAATAAGGCGAATAGATTAAAATCAAAATTGGCTCAGCGAATTACAAAATCAAGCAATGCCTCTTCGTAATCCATCTGTCCTGATTTCACAGAGACATCGTAGTTGGCCATAATACTAAACCATTTTTCAGGAGCAATTCCTTGAGGAGCCGAGTAGGCGAGGCCATTAAAGATGCGAGCAGGGTCTTCTTTAAGAAGATAAAGGACAGTTTCAAGCGCGATAAGCTTTGCTTCACGTGTTTTACTAGATTTAATTGTATTTAAAAGCTCAAAGTAAGTTGGTGATGGGCTTATAGAATAAATATCTAAAGATTGTACTGAAGCTAATTTCTGAAGCTCTGAGTCAATGGCCCACAAATCTCCAGAAAAAGAAGCTATAAGCGCTCGAATATCAGCTTCAGATAATTTTACTCCTTTAGAAGAGGCCTCTTTAGATACAAAGAAAACAAGTTTTTCTTTTGGTAAAAAAGAAAATTCTTGTATTTTCGATGGAGAATTATGTAGGAAGGGCATATTAGCTGGTAAAGATGATTGAGTGCTTGAAATTAAAACAATGATTTCTTTGCTATTTATTATTTCAATAATAGATTTCATAAAAGCTTCTAATATATTTTCTGAAAATGCATCAAAATCAATGTCTTTAATACTTACAAGGATGCGAGGAGAAAAAATTGATCTATTTTTTAATGCTTCTAAAAAGCCTTCAATTTCATCAGCAGAAAATTCTGACAAGCCAAGATTGCTATTTTTTATAGTGAAGCTTGAAATGATTTCATTATATTTTCTTTTTCGACGAAACGAATCTTCGCCATAAAGAAAGATGATCATATTGTGTTTTAAATATAGCACACTACGCTCGCTATTTCTCTCTACGCAAGATTTATTATTAGTCTGCTGAAAATACCTGACAAGATGAGCAAAATCTTGCTGACCTGCCACCGATTTTAATTCTTCTTATAATAGAGCCGCAAACAAAGCAGGGTTTTCCGTCTCGTCGATAAACAAGTCGTCTTTCGCCATAAACTCCTTTTTCTCCTTTAATATCGCGAAAATCCGAGATAGATGTCCCTCCAAGCTTTACCGCAAGAGATAGAATGTCATGTATCGCATTATAAAGATTTTTAATTTCTTTATTAGTGAGAGAGGATGCTTGGCGCAAAGGATGTATTTTTGCTTTAAATAAAATATCGTCTGAATAAATATTGCCTATACCAGCAATTTTATGCTGATCCATTAATAATGTTTTAATATTTTTAGATGACTTAGAAACAATAGAGCGTAATTTACTTATCTTTATTTCTAGTGCATCTACTCCGATATTATGAATGCCTTCTTCTTTATAAATTCTTTCCTTTTTGCCAAAAATAATTTTGGCGAATTTTCGCAAATCAGAAAGGGCTAATTCGCGTCCATCTTTAAGATAAAAAATAAAATGAATATAGCCGTTAACTTTTTCGCTTAATATGCCTGACTCACAAGATACCGCTTTTTCTTGTCCTTGGTTATTTTGGATATGCCATTTGCCAATTAGAAAATGGCCGGTCATTTTAAGATGTACTAATAATACATGGTCTTCGTCTAATAAAATTATTATATTTTTAGCTCTTCTTTCAACGTTTTTAATTTTGTATTTTATTATATTTTTTTTAAGTTCTTGAAAAGAGCCTTTACGTACAAGATTAGGCGCATTAGTCCATACATCTTGAATGCGGCTGCCGATTATTAATTTATTAAGACTTCGTATTGTGTTTTCAACTTCAGGAAGCTCGGGCATAAATTTATTTCATTATTCTACAGCTACTTCTTTAGGAGGAATAAGAGTGGGGTCAGTTGGAAGAATAATATAAAAAGTAGAGCCTCTGCCGATAACAGATTCAACTGAAATATTGCCACCATGACGTAAAATAATATTTTTTGTAATATAAAGTCCTAATCCAGAGCCTTCGGCTTGCTCCTTTATGACATTTTCTCCTCTAAAAAACTTAGAAAATAATTTGTTTACAATATCTTTTGACATGCCTAATCCTGTGTCTTTAATAGAAACTTGAATATAGGGACGATTGGGGTAAAACTCAGTCTTCACAACAACCTGCCCATTTTTAACATTATATTTAATAGCATTATCTAATAAATTAGAGAACGCGATACTTAGTTTTTGTGGGTCGCCATAAATAATAATCGGTGCTTTTGGTTTATCAAAATAAAGAAAAACACTGTATTTTTTTGCTAAAATATTTGCATTTTGAAGTATTTTATCTAGAAACTCATTAATATTTATCTCAGTAAAAACATAGCCAAACTTGCCTAATTCTATTTTAGATACATCAAGCAAATCATTTACTATTTTTAGAAGCCTGATTGAAGCAGATAATCCGTTAGAAACAAGCTCTTTATCGGATAAAGATAAAGATTCATTTTTCATAAGTGTTTCAAATATCCAATGAACGGCTGTAAGGGGAGTCCTTAATTGATGCGCCGCGATAGTAATAAACTCTGATTTAGATCGAAGCAGATTAATTTCTCTAGTCTTATTTTTAATGATTTTTATAAAGCCAATTATATCGCCACCCTCATCTAAAATTCTGTCTGTGATAACTGCTAATTCAAGCGATGGATCAGTAAAAGCTATGTCTAAAAGTTGGGGATATACACCAGAAGCGCTTTTTTTATTTATAGACGGAGCAAGTGAGGGAAAAATTGTCTGCGTAAGATGCTTAAAAGATGGGCTTGAAACTTTTTCTGGAGAAATAATTTGCCCAATAATATCTTCTTTTTTTAATTTAAATATCTCTTCTGCTACTTGATTCCACATAAATATCCGAAAGTCTTTATCATACATCATAACGGCGTCATGAGTATTCTCAATAAATTTCTCTACTTTTTTTTCTTCGCATTGTTTTTGTTCGCGAGAGTGTAGTAGTAGGCGCCCCATCATAAAAGCTCCGCTGACTAAAATAATTAATAAAATACTGGCGATAAAAGCCCATATAAAAGAAAAATAAATAAAAGAAAGAGAAGAAATCAGGATGCTTGATAAAAGAGATGCCCAAAATAAGACAAAGTCTGACTGAAATAATTCAATTTTTTTACCGATAATTTTCAATTTATATGATTATTGTACTACTGTGTGGCTAATTAATATAGTTTTAGAAACGCCCTACTCTCTCCGCCAGATTTCTAAATCCCTTAGATAAAAGAAAAGATGATAGTCCTGACTCCATAAACGGAATAACTTTAAAGTCTGAAAGA
This sequence comes from uncultured Candidatus Saccharibacteria bacterium, assembly GCA_964348605.1. GTDB lineage: Bacteria > Patescibacteriota > Minisyncoccia > UBA6257 > Colwellbacteraceae > JALOAR01. Next base: position 4,987 of record CAYGDC010000009.1, read on the forward strand.
GCGTAAATAGATATCGGAGCATCGCGTGATATAGTTGCAAGCTTTTTAGAAAGTAAGGCGCTTTCTTTATTATTTATTATATTTTGTAGAGCGGTTGTCTTTGGGGTAGGGGATAATTCATATAAGTCTTCTAAAGAGCCGTAGTTTTTAATAAGCATAGCTGCTGTTTTAGGACCAACTCCCTGAACTCCTGGAATATTATCAGAAGAGTCTCCAACTAATCCCTTAAAATCCGGAATATATTCCGGAGGAATGCCGAATCGCTGGATAACTTCTTCGCGACCATATTTAGTAAAGGAGCTAATTCCTCGTTGAGGAGTCCATGCCACTACGCGGTCACCCTCTACAAGCTGAAGAATGTCTAAGTCGCCCGAAAGAATTATTACACTATCTATGTCAGTTTTACGAACAACATAAGAGGCAACTGTTCCAATAATATCATCTGCCTCATATCCAGGACAATCTAAATAAGTAAGGCCAAATGCCTTAAAAAAATCTCTGGAGGCAATAAGTTGAGAAACTAAGTCGCTTGCTGTTTTAGGGCGATGTTTTTTATATGAAGGATATATTTTATCTCTAAAAGTAGGTTCTGGTCTATCAAAAGCAGCAACAGCATAATCTGGGCTTATTTCTTTTAAAATTTTTAAAAGCATGCTTGAAAGTCCATATAAAGCCCCTGCTGGAGCAGAAGAAGAGTCTGTAAGAGGCGGTAGAGCATGATACGCTCGGTGAATTAAAGAGTTCGCGTCTATTATAAGAAAAACTTTTTTCATAACTATTATTCATTATAGCTAATTATCCGCTCATTTGCTTGTTTGCCGTAAGCAAAATAAGCCTTTCTAATCAAAAAAGTGTTTTGAGATTTTTTTTGTTCTCGTAAAAGACTTCGACAAATAAGATTAGGCCACTCTATTAGAGTAATTGATCCTTTTTTATTTAAATTTTCAAAAAAATCAATGTTTTTAAGTTCTAAAATAGATTTAATACGATATAAATCAGCGTGGAAAAGATGTGTATAACTCTCATGTTCAGCTTGATATGACTTTATAATACTAAACGTGGGACTTAAAATTCGTTTTATGCCAAAAAAACTAGCAAACCCTTGAACAAAAGCTGTCTTACCTGATCCTAGATCGCCGAAAAGTAATATTATTTGAGAGACGGGAAGGTTTTTACTTTTTTTGACTAATTCTTTGGCTAGATTAGCGCCTATATTTTTTGTTTCTTTTTCAGAAAAAGAGTGCGTGATAAATATCATAGTTACTTTATTATTTTTTTATATGAAACTTTTCTATTGATTACATATAAATTATGCAAAATGCTTATTCTTTAAAAAAGATTGATAGCCTAAAAAATTTAAAAGGCGTAGTATGTAAAGTTAATAAAACAGGCTTTTATTCTAATTCTTTTAGATATAAAGCTCCCTTTTCAGTTAGCATGCGGCCTGCAGGGGTCCGCTTCACAAGACCAACTTTAATAAGATATGGCTCATAAACTCCCTCTATAACGCTTTTTTCTTCACCAAGAGAGGCGGCAAGAGAGCTTATTCCTGCGGGTCCGCCGTTAAATTGATCGCGAAGAATACATAATAGTCTTCTATCTTGATATTCTAGTCCTAAAGCATCAATTTCTAATATTTCAAAAAGCTCTTTAAGGCATTTTCCATCAATACAAGCGCTATTACGTACCTCTGCCACATCTCTCGCTCGTTTTAGAATTCTATTTGCGGTACGTGGAGTAAAACGACTGACTTGTGCTAAAATTGCAACCGCCTCTTCATTAATACGAACTCCTAGAATAGAAGCTGACCTTTTGATAATTTCCTTAATATTATCTAATGAATAGTAATCTAGCCGAAAAGTTGCTCCAAACCTAGATCGCAGCGGCCCAGATAACAAATCAATTCTTGTAGTTGCTGCAACTAATGTAAAGGGGGCTAGATTAAGAGAAATAGTCCTTGCTGAAGGACCTTTACCAAGTACTATGTTTAATATTCTGTCTTCCATTGCTGAGTATAAAATCTCTTCAATCATTTTATTAAGACGATGGGCCTCATCAATGAATAAAATATCTCCATGCTCTAAGTTGGTTAAAATAGCAGCTAAATCTCCAGTTTTTTCAATAGCAGGACCAGAAGTAATTTTTAAGTTGCTTTTTAATTCTTTAGCAATAATATGGGCTAGCGTGGTTTTTCCTAAGCCTGCTTGGCCATAAAGCAATATATGATCTATTGGCTCATTTCTTTTGTTAGCCGCTTCGATAATAATCTTAAGGCTTTGCTTTACTGGCTCTTGGCCAATATATTTATTAAAGCCGTCTGGGCGTAATAAATTTTCCCATCCTAGCTCATCTTTTTGATCTTGTTTATTAGTTTTAGACATTGGTATTGACAATATTTGTCCTGTATGTTAGGATGTAGACAAATCCGTTAAGGATTTCTAAGCAGGATGTTTCCTTAGTTAATGGCCGCATTGGGTTCTTCAAAAAACTCGGGCACGCCTCAGGTACATCTTAACCTTTTTTATTTTCTAATAAAAGAGTTTTTATAATACTTAGAAATACTTGGCGGATTTTTTGTTTATAAAAAACTACCAAATAAGCGGGCCTGTTGCTTTTTCTATTTCTGACAGACTAGTAATTCCTGTTAATATTTTTATAATACCATCTTGCTGCATATTAATAAATCCTTTTTCTAAAACATTTTTTTCTATTTCTACTTCGCTTGATTCTTTGTGAATAAGTTGCTCAATATCTTTATCTATTTCAAATATTTCAAATATACCCGTTCTTCCCTTATATCCATCAATACAAGATAAGCAACCAACGGGTTCGTAAATTATGATTTCTTGAGGTGCTAATAAAGATGCTTTTGGAAAAATTTCTTTAATGAATTTTGTTATTTTTTTGCGATCTTCTTCATCAAGATCTCTTTTTTTGCGACAAATAGGACATAGTTTTCGAACTAATCGTTGAGCAAGTATAGCACTTACAGATGGCCCTATGGAATGCGATTTGACACCAAGATCTAAAAGGCGGGGGATGGCGCCTGCAGCTGTATTAGTATGAAGTGTAGAAAAAACAACGTGACCAGTAAGGGCTGCTTGGATAGCGATTGCCGCTGTTTCAAAGTCTCTAATTTCACCAACAAGAATAGCGTCTGGATCTTGACGCACGATTGACCTTAGTCCATTTTCAAAATCATAACCAGCAGAAGCATCAACCTGTGTTTGTTGGATTCCTTTAAGACGATATTCTATCGGGTCTTCAATAGTAATTATTTTTATTTCTGGAGTATTAATATAATTTATAAAAGAATAAAGGGTAGTTGTTTTGCCTGAGCCAGTAGGGCCCGTCACAAGAATCATTCCATTGGGCTTTTTAAGATTTTTTATTATTTTATTTAAATCATCTAGTCGCAAGCCTATATTGTTAATTTCTACAACAACCGTTGCGGGGTCAAAAATCCTTAAAACAATTGTTGAGCCGTATTCCGATGGGCTTACAGAAACCCTAACTTCAATATTTCTTTCGTCTTCGCGGCTTAGAATGGTAAATCGCCCATCTTGCGCTTTTTCATAAATATTAAATTTAACTCCTCCTAAGAGCTTGATTCTACTTAAAATATATTTATATTCATTGTGCGTAAGCATGCCTATTTCGCGCAAAACGCCATCTACGCGCGCTCTAATTTGTATGGCATCCCTCATTGGCTCAAAATGAATATCCGAAGCGCCTAGGCCTAATGACCCACTCAATATCTCTTCTATAAAAAGAGTCGTCGAGGCTTGTTTTGTAGATAAAATAGATAAACGACTCAAAAGCTCGCCTGGAGAAAGTGCTCCTAAAATATTAACTGTAACTTCGTTTAGCTTTTCTTGTCTTTCTTTGGACGACATTGTGATTTATATATAATATAAGCTATATGGCTGGACACAGTAAATGGTCTCAGATTAAACATAAAAAAGCTATAACTGATCAAAAGCGCGCTAAGCAGTTTTCTAAACTGCTTATGGCAATACAAGTAGCGGCAAAATTAGACTTAAATCCTGATTTTAATCTACGGCTTAGAGCGGCTATTAATAAAGCAAAAGAGAACAACGTTCCTCAAGAGAATATAGCGCGAGCCTTAACGCGAGCCAAGAACGACCCAACCGAAGATGTTATAATTGAGGCGTACGGCCCTTCTGGATCCGCTTTTATTATTAAGGCCGTAACTAATAATAGCAACAGAGCTGTGGCTGAAATTAAAAAAATACTTTCGGATAATAACGCTAAGTTTACTTTACAAGGATCGGTTATGTGGGCATTTCACTTAAACGACGAAGGCGGCTTTATTCCTCAGTTTAAACAATTAGTTTCAAATGAAGATGCTAAAAAAATCGATCTTCTTACAGAAAAATTATTAGACCATCCAGATATTATAGAAGTATATACAAATGCTAAATAACATTATGAAGTCTCGTGTTTATCTAGGCATTGATCCAGGCACTCATCGCGTAGGATATGGTGTTATTAGGGTAGAAAATGGAAAATTTTCTTTAGTAGAGCAGGGTATTATTAAAACAAAACAAGGAGGTAGCTCTATAGAGCAGCTACCTTTAATTTATAAAAAAATATCATCTCTTATTAAAAAAAATTCTCCTGATGAAGTTGCTATAGAAAAATTATTTTTTTCAAAAAATCAAAAAACTGCTATGGCAGTTGCAGAAGCAAGAGGAGTAATTCTCTTATCCGCAGCAGAAAAATCTGTAAAAATAAGAGAATTTATGCCAAATACCGTAAAACAATCTATTAGTGGATATGGCTTTGCAGATAAAAAGGCTATGTTAAAAATAGTCACTATGATGTTAGGGTTAAAAAATTTTAAACCCATAGATGATGCTTCAGATGCCCTAGCAATAGCTATAACCGCGGCCTTAATAAAAGATAATTAAAGGCTATTGACCTTATATATATTTGTGATATTCTTTTTTTCATAATAAAAGGTCGGTATAATATTAGTGAGCTAAATAATGAATCAAGCGATTAATTGGGAAAAAGACGATGATGTTTTATTAAGCGATGATTTAAGTGATCTCGATGGCTTTTCTATAAAAGAAGACGATGGAGAAGAAATAGATGCAGACGACGAAGATGATGACGAGGATGATGAAGATGATGAAGGGCGAGATGTAAATAAAAATACAGACGAGTTTTAAATAGTTAACACGATCAACAATATATAATACCCCCGCTGCTTATTATTATTTATGTTCTTCTCTTAAGACATAAACGAAAATAGGCCGGGGGTAGTGTTATAATATATATATGATAAAAGTTTTTATATACAAAATAATTATTTGGATTGTAGGCATTATTATTATTACTACTACTGTGGGATTTTTGGGTTTTATTTATTTAAGTCGAAGTTTGCCAACAACTGAAGAAATATCGGCTCAAGAAATTATAGAATCTACTAAGATATTTGACCGCACTGGAGAAATATTGCTTTATGAAATACGCGGTGAGGCGAGAAGAACAAATCTTCTTTCTGAAGATATTCCTCAAGTTTTAAAACAAGCGACAGTCGCTGTTGAGGACAGTAATTTTTTTATACATCCCGCGTTCGATGTCCGAGGTATTTTAAGAGCGCTTTGGATAGGAGTTCAAAGAGGGCGACTAACACAAGGAGGATCAACTATTACTCAACAACTCGCAAGAAATTTATTTTTGACACCAGAGAGAACTGTTTTCCGTAAAATTAAAGAGTTGATTTTAGCTTTTAGGTTAGAGCAAATATATACAAAAGATGAGATCTTAACTTTATATCTAAATCGTATTCCTTATGGACACAATGCTTATGGAGTAGAAGCGGCTACACAAATGTTTTTTGGTAAGTCAGCGAAAGAGCTCACTCTTTCTGAGGCGACAATGCTCGCTGCTTTACCACAAGCCCCTAGTTATTTTTCCCCGTGGGGACCGCACACAATAGAACTAGAACAAAGGAGAAGGCATGTTCTCTCTAGAATGAAGCTTTTAGAGATGATAGACGAACAACAGTATCAATTTGCCATTACAAATAAACCAATATTACGAGAAAGGCCAAAAACCAGCTCTTTTGCAATTGCTCCTCATTTTATAATGGAAGTACAACAATATTTAAATAATAAATATGGTGAAGATTTTGTCACTAGGGCTGGCCTTAATGTAATTACAACTCTTGATGTTAATCTACAAGAGATAGCAAATGCTGTTGTCGCGAGAGGAGGGGATAGAAATACAGAACTTTTTTCTGGACATAATGCCGCTTTAATAGCAATGGATCCTCGTAATAGTCAGGTGTTAGCACTTGTTGGGTCTAAAGATTATTTTAGAAAACCAGAACCAGAAGGATGTATTGAGGGCTCTACTTGCCGATTTGAGGGAAGCTTTAATGTAGCTACTCAAGGATTGCGTCAACCTGGGTCTGCATTCAAGCCATTTGTGTATATGGCATCTTTTATGCAAGGACTAACTCCGGAAACAATTTTATTTGATGTTCCAACTGAGTTTGCAGCAGGCAACCCCAATTGTCCACCGATACCAGATTTTAATAGGCCTTTACCTGAATGTTATCATCCACAAAATTTTAATAATTTATTTCAGGGTCCAATAACTATTAAAGAAAGTTTAGCAGAATCAACTAATGTTACTGCGGTTAAAGCTTTATATCTCGCTGGCCTCGATTATACATTAGAACTTGCTAAGCGACTTGGTTTTACAACTCTAACAGATAGATCTCGCTTAGGACTATCTTTAGTATTAGGGGGAGGAGAAGTAAGAATGATAGAAATGGCGGAAGCCTACTCTGTATTAGCGAATGATGGCGTAAGAAATCCTTATGCCCTTATCCTTCAGGTAAAAGATGGGAACGGTACAATGCTCGAAAAATATAAAGATTCCTCAGAAAAAATAGTTGAGGCTAATTATGCCCGTCTTATTAATGATATTTTAGCAGACCGAAATTTAAGAATGCCTCTTTTTGGAGGTAGCCTACGCCTAACTGAAGTGCCTGGGTATCAAATAGCGATGAAGACAGGAACAAGTGATGACTTTATTGATGTATGGGCTTTTGGTTATACTCCCAATTTAGTAACAGGCGTATGGGCGGGCAATAACAATAGATTTCCACTACAAAGAAGAGGGGGAAGTGTTTTTGCAGCTACTCCGATGTGGCACGATTTTATTTCACAAGCTGTGAAATTAAGAGCTAATGAAACTTTCCCTGCCCCGGAGCGAATACAGGCCACTATTCCCATTCTAAGAGGTGAATTAAATAGAGAAAGTCCGCGAAATATCTTGTTTTATTTAAATAGACTTAATGATCCCCAGTTTCCAAACTGGGAAGCAGGTGTTCAAAATTGGTTAAAAACAAATACCTTGCCAGAAATACTTGTTCCGGCTAGCAATAATCGAGTAGGAGTAGATAACGCGGATGAAATAAACGCTAGACCTAGTATTAATATTTTAAATATTAGAAATGGTGATTTTATAACGCAAGATTTATTATTACAAGCTGAAATTCGATCTAATGCCGACATTCAGCAAATAAAGGTATATATAAACGATCGATTAGCTGATGTGGTAGATGGCGAAACACAAAGGCAAATAAATTATCAAAAAACTTTTTCTATTAATGAATTTAGAAGCCAAAATAAACTTGTGATTGAAGCTATAAATATTGCTGGCAATACTAAGACAGAATTAATTCTTTATAGATAGAATATTTTGTTTTGTGATTCTAAGATCTCTTTATTATTTATGACCCCATATTATTATAGCGGGGGCGAGAACTTGTGATTTCTGCTAGTTTTTAATAGGCATTACGATGTAAAGATAAGAATTATCTTGCGGCCATTTAATAATTGATGGCTTTATATCTCCTTGTAGCCCAATATTGATTGTTTCGGCATCTATATTTTTTAATCCATCTATAATAAATCGCCAATTAAATGAAACATTGAGTGATTCGCCAGTTATTTTTGCTGTAATAAGATATTTACTTTCTCCTAATAAGTTGTCAGCAGAATAAACTTCTATTAATTTTTGATCAGAAATTATTTTAAAAATTACCTCATTGTTTTTAGAGCTAAAAGAGCTAACTAATTTTAATGCTCCCATTAATTCAGCACGGCTTATTTCTATGTTTGTGCTCGTATTTTTAGGAATTATAGCGGTATAATCAGGAAATTTACCGTCTATTAGTCTAGTTATTAAAGTAACGTCGTCACTTTGAATCATGAGTTGATTACTATCTGAATATATCTTGACAATCTCTTTATTAGTTATAACCCTTACTATTTCTTGTGCTGGCTTAAGAGGAATAATAATTTTAAACCCGTTCTCAAAATTATTAGTAAAATCAGCACTATAAATAGTTTTTTCAGCTAATCGAAAACTATCTGTTGCTACAAATTTTATAGTATCTCCTTCTATATCTATCATTATACCACTAATCTCAGGCCTTAATTCTGATATTTGGGCTGCACCTATCACAGATAGAATGCCTTCTTTTAAAATATCTCCTTTTATTTCTATATATTCATTTCTCGTCTCTATTTTAGGAATAATTGGAAATTCTTCACAGCTCATTCCCTGTATTTTAGCTTCATAACTATCTGTCTTGATAATAATATTTAATTCTTTGTTTTCAATATCAATTCGTTCGCTCTGAATATTGTTTATAATATTATTAAATATCATAAAAGGGACTGTAATTTGCCCCTCTTCTATAATTTTGCCAGCAACTATTTTAATAATAGCTGTTTCGAGATCAGTAGAAACTATATTAATTTTTCCCTTTTCTGCTTTAATTAAAATATTTTTCAAAATAGGCAAACTAGCATTTTCTCCAACAATTTTAGAAACAGAATCTAGTGAATTTTTTAAATTATTTTTAAGTATGATTATTTTCATTTAGTTACAGTATTTAATTTATTTATAAATAAATATAATTTGTTGTAGTAGTAAGTCGTTGTGTATAAGTGGATAAGTATTTTTTATAGAATGAATCCTTATATAATAGGCAGATATTTCTCAAGCTAACTATAAAAAATATTGTGGATTGCTGTGTAAAAATATAAATATTATTTACTAAGTATATAATTTTATAAAAGTTATACAATAATAATCCACAAATAATTCATTTGTTATTAATTTTACTATAATTTATTTATTAATTCTTTAATCATTGTTATCTTTTGATGAAAAACAGGGTCTTTATTTAAAGAATGTGTTATTTTATCAAAAGCGTAGATAGCAGTGGTATGATCCTTTTTACCCATTTTTTCGGCAATAAATGGATAAGAGGCATTAATCATCTCTCTCATTAAATACATTGCCACTTGTCTTGGTTCAATAATTTCTTTTTTACGACCCCTACTAGACAAATCAGGTATAGAAATTTCATAAAATTCAGCTACAGCTTTAATAATTTGAGTGTGGGTTATATTAACAGCAGATTGTTTTAAAATATCATTAATAATTTTTTCAACTGCTGTAATATCAAATAAATAATCATGATTTTTATGAAAAACAATTTTATTGATTATGCCTTCTAATTCCCTGATATTTCGTTGAGTTTTGGCAGCTATTATATTAATAATTTCATCATCTAACCTCTCTTTTTTTCCTTGTAATTTAACTTTAATAATAGCCACTCTGGTTTCAAAATCAGGAAAGCCAATATCAACTATCATCCCTCCTTCAAAACGAGATTTTAACCTCTCTTCTAGAATAGGAATTGTGCGTGGGGGCCTATCTGAAGAAATAATGATTTGTTTATTATTTTCATGTAAGGCATTAAAGGTGTGAAAAAATTCTTCTTCTGTTTTTTCTTTACCGCCAATAAATTGAATATCGTCGATAATAAGAACGTCTATATTGCGATAGGTTTTTTTAACATCTTCTATTCTTTTATTACGAATTGCCCAAATGACATCATTGGTAAATTTTTCTGAGGAAACATATTTTACTTTAATTCGCCCTTCATATTTTTTATGAATTTCATTACCTATAGCTTGAATAAAGTGAGTTTTTCCTAGACCTGTGCCTCCATAGATAAATAAAGGATTATATTTATTACCTACTTCTGAAATTATAGATGTCCCTGCTGCATAGGCTAACTCATTAGACGAGCCAACAACAAAGGTGTTTAAATTATATTTAAGATTTAAGCCAGATTCAGGGTCGGTTTTAAATTCATTAAATACTAATTGATTTGTTTCTTCTGGTTTTTGTATTAAAATATCTTTTTTTAAAAGATTACCATCTACTATATATATTATTTTTTTAATTGAATTGTCTTCAGTTCTTAAAATACCAAGAATAGCTTTGTGATATTTAGACTCTACCCATTCTTTAGCAAAGTGATTTGGTAAAGCCACAGTTACGTCTCCATTATTATTACTAATAAGGCGACTATTTTTAAGCCAAGTTAAAAAATTAGGCCTTGAAATTTGTAATTCTAATTCTCCTAATAATTTATTCCAAAGCTCTTCAGTGGTCATGTTGTTGTTATTCTATTTATATATAGCGCAGTAGTCAAAGTGCTTGATTTTTATAAGAAGATTAATATACATTAAAAATATTTTTAATGTTTGTTTAATACAATATATGCTACAATTAGTCACTTTATATTGACAGATATATGTATATGTTTTCTTTTTAAATAAAATTATTGACTAATAGTTAAAAATTACTTATTTTAAACTCTATGAAGCCGACTTATAATCCAAAAAAGAAGAAAAGAGCTAGAACACACGGATTTCTTCAAAGACAATCGACCCAAGGAGGGAGAAGGGTTATTGCAAGAAGAAGAATGAAGGGCAGAAAGAAACTTTCTGTTTAGTTTTTAGAAAAATAATGATTAGCTCTAGATATAAATTTAAAATTACGCCTGCATTAAAAGACTTTAAAGTTTTTTATAGAGATAATCTTTTTTTTATAAAAATTAAAGAAAACAATCTTTTAAATTCTCGCGTAGGAGTTATTGTTTCACAAAAAAATACTCGATTAGCTACGGGAAGGAACGCAATAAAAAGATTAGTATATCGTTTTTTTCAAGCAAATGCTGTATTTTTAGATAGTTTTATTCCGCCATCTGATTTTTTAGTAATAATTTTAACCGATTCTTTTAATTTGATAGAAAAAAAGCGCGCCTTAATACAAAAACTAAATAATGCTATATCTATTTAATACATTTATATAT
>CAYGDC010000010.1:0-14042 GCA_964348605.1 uncultured Candidatus Saccharibacteria bacterium
AATATTATTACTGTCTTTTAAGGCGGGCTGATTTGAATATTTGGCAGGCTATTGCTGGTGGAGGCGAGAACTTAGAAACCCCGCTTGAAGCTGCAAAGCGTGAATCTTTTGAGGAAGCTTCCATTAATCCAGATTCAAATTTTATTAGGTTATCTTCCACAACCACTATCCCAGCTGTAAACATTAAAGGGCTGCTTTGGAATGATGTTATTATGATTCCAGAAATTGCTTTTGCTGTAGAGTTAGAATCAAGAGATATCGTTATAAGTAAAGAGCATGCCGAATATCAGTGGGATATTTACGAAAAAACGAAGACTAAATTAAAATACGATAGTAATAAATCGGCTCTTTGGGAGCTTGATTATCGTTTGAAAAATGGCTTAAAGGATGCAGAGAATAACAGACAGAATGTTATTAAATACTATAGCAAATAACGACACAACAGGGGCGTAAACTGACGCCCCTGTTTTTTATATTCTATAAATAAGAAAAAAACCTTCTTTTTTTATATATTCAAGTCCTTCAAGAGGGAAATGAGCGCTGATTATTATAGCTCCGCTTTTTAACTCTTTTTTAAATTTTCTAACCAATATTTTATTGGTGGATTCACATTGAAAAAAAAAGATTGCATCAAAGCTGGATAAATCGGTTTGCCAGAAGTTGCCCCACTTTATTTTGGCGTTTAAACTGTGTCTCTTGATTTTTAACACACTCCACCAGACCAATAGCGGATTTATTTCTATCCCGTAACTTTCGAATCCTGCTTTCGCAAATTCCTTCACAACTCGTCCATCGCCAGAACCTAAGTCTATAAACTTCTTCACACCAAGCTTCCTTAATAATTCAAATAAATTCTGGAAATTAATTTCATTCGCTTTTCTGTATGAAGGTAGAAAGGGCGCACCAAGAAAAAAAACGGGCAAGGCAACTAGCAAGACAATTAACCCAATGATAATTTCGTAAAAATTCATTCTATTTATTTTTTAAACTAAAGAGATGTCTTTTAATTAATAAAATTATTATAAAATATCTGTAAAACATATCAAGTTTAATCAAAGAACACGACAGCTTGAGACATCTCATGAAGTTGTTGTTGGATCCAATCGTTTTCATGCTAAGAAAATAACTAGATTGAGACTCGATAAAAAAGGGGCGATATATCGCCCTTTTTGTTTTCTCTTATATTCTCTATAATTATTAATAATGAAAAGTAAAAAGCCTAATAATCCAGTTTGTGCTATTTTATGGTGAGAAGCATTTTATACATTTAATAAAAATTTTCCGCATAAACTCCCGCTACCCCAACTAACAACCGGCTTTATTATTTCTTCAAATAAAAAATTTATCAATATTGCAACTAATGTTAACTATAATTCAGAAACAGGCCAACTTTGGCCAGTTGATGGCTTTTTAATTCCTCAACAAGCGATTATAAAATTTAAAAAAATAGGCAATCTCAATGAATGACAGCATAAACAAGTTGATAAAAATATATTGGGACGATGCTGTTATTTACACACGACCGCCTAAGAAAAGATTCCAGCTTAAAAAAAGAATCACAGAAGGAGCATTATTTAAAGAGGGAACAGATTTTTTTATTGTGCAAAATCCCACTACGTTTGATTATGATGCCAATCAAAAGCAATATGTTTTATCCATGCCAAATAAAAAAATAACCTTTTTTCTTATTCCTAAAGGAATGATTGTAAAAATTATTAAGAAATAAGATAATCAAACTTCGTAATAGAGTGCAATATAATATTATTAAAAAACAACTTATTTCGTATAGTGAGATAAGTTGTTAGATTATTTTCTGTCATTCCCGCATCTTCCTTGTCATTCCCGCGAAAGCGGGAATCTATGGTCTCCTATAAACTCTGGATCCCCGCTCATTGGCGGGGATGACAGAAGGGGAGAGGAAAGATTAAGGGCTTAAAGGCTTAAAAACTTAAAACTCTAAAATCTTGAAACAATACAATTCTTTGACTTTTCGGTGGGTGTGTGATATAAGTGAGCCATACCTGAAGAGGTATTCTTTAAAAATTGAATAAGATTGAAAATTAAAAGGAGTGATTCGAATACTGAATTAGAAGAAGTTCCTACAACGCGAGAAAAATAAGAAAGGGGGTGAAAGAGGTGTCAAAAGGACGATATGATGTCCGCCAGTGCGACACTTTCACAGACATGATTCCTATCCCGACAACCCACACTATTGTCATTACGGACAGAGCGACAGGCAAAGAATACCGTGGTTGTGCAATGACGGTAGAGAGAATATCTCTTTCTGCCATGATTTGAGAGACGAAGGAATTCTTTTCAGACATTGCTTTTGAAGTGCTATGACCACTTCTGGTTTGCAAGTAGTGAGGATTAATTCTGTGGCTCGCAAGAGTATTTAATACATCTTCATTGTCTACGCCTACGACTGAAAAAAGATAGATATCTTTGTCACAAAACTGACGCAAGTTACGTGCAATATTTATACCAGTGCCTCCTAAACAACTGTATTCAAAGTCAATAGCTGTAGTGAAGTTAACTCCTTGTCGTTGGTCAGAAGTCAGGTGATCTGAGAATCTTGTTTTTACCCGAGTTATCTCATCTCTTATTGTGGAACCCAATACATAAATATTCTCAACTCTTTCAAGATTCGTCATGCTTATTCAAACATTCTTCTGTACTCTTTATCAACTAGACGCCGTAATAATTCTGCTTTTGTTAGGTCGAGTTCCCTGGATAATTGCTCCATCTGTTTTAAGGCTTTAGTCTTCAGGACCACATTGAACCTACGCTTAGGAGGATCAAGATCTTCCACATACTCAGATAATATTTCTTCAAGCTGATTATTATTTTTATATTTTCTGACCTGTATGAAGTCTTCTCCATAAGAAAGTAGAGTTTCAGGAAAGTTTTTATACTTGTCTTCGTGAACCAAACAAAGAACAGGGGTTTTATTTTCAAGCGCCAATATTGTTTGGAAAAACACCACCCTTGATTTGTCGCTAAAATACGCAATGGCAAAGTCTACTGAACGAAGTTGCCTCTGGGTGCTATCAACAAGAGCGCTTCCGTCGCCTTTTATTGTCTTTATAGAATCGGGGTAGTTAGTGATTAAATCGGATCTATACATTTTAACTTCAAGCCGATTCATAACATCCAAGATGAGCCGATAAGTCTCAATATTCTGGTCTATATATTTAATTGAAAAGAAAAAACCAAATCTTTTAGCTTTCATGTTTATAAAAATATCCTAAAAAAAGGAATTGAAAAATTTGATAGGGCAATAATCTTTTGGCCAAACACATAATGAGGTCGCGAACATGAACATATTTGACCCTTTGTGGTTTTTCTATCAAATTCCATAATTCATTTGAGACTTCTTCAGGAGAATTTCTAACCTTGAAGAAACTAGCGAATCGATTCTTCCATTCCTCGTATAAAGGTTTGTAATCAGTTTTTGAATAATTGAGCGGAGATCTAATGTTTTTACCGAAGTCGCTTTTGACTGCACCTGGGTATAGATTGCTTACTTTTATATTGTATTTTTCTACTTCTTGCTTCAGAACTTCACTTAGTTTATCAAAGCCTGCTTTTGTAGCAGCATAATAGCCAAGAGTAGGAGTGCTCACAATTGACCCGACAGAGCTAACATTTATAATGTGCCCTCTTTTTTGTTTTCTCATCAGACCTACTATTAAACTGGTTAAGTATATCGGTCCAACCAGGTTAACTTGAAATTGTTCTGTTATCTCGTTTGGCGAAAGATCCTCAATCGTGCTTCTATAAGCAAACCCTGCGTTGTTAATTAATACATCCACTCGTCCCAAGCTCTTATTTAGTTTATTGAAAGAACGCTTAATTGTTAAACTATTAGATAGATCAGTCTTTATAAAAGCGTAATTTTTAGACTTAAAGTTTGGAATGTCTTTTCTTCCTATCCCTACCACCATAATATCGTCACGCTTTGCTGCACTTAGCACGAAGGCTTTGCCAATTCCTGAGCTTACCCCTGTGATTACTATTACTTTGTTATTCATTTCTGGTTGATTTAGCTATTTCATATAAAATCCCTGAAGAAATATTGTTGTTGCTGGGAACGATAATATCTGTATTTATAAATTCACTAATTTGGAAAACATTAAGAAGGGCGTTTTCCGCAGACCACATGTAATATGGTTCGGCAGGAAACATCGGCATTCTCTCCTCGTATGGCAAAGCGACTATTCTTTCATAAACTGGATACAAATTCTTCAACTGTGTTTGGAAAGGATGATCAGCAATTGACTTGTGATTTGTCAGTTTTACATTCATAGCCTTTAAGAAATCAATGATATTAGTAGTTCCATAAACTAATAATTCAGGTTTGTATTTGGTTTTAGACAAAGAGCTCATTTCTTTTTTTACATATGTTTTGGCATTTGATAGTTCTTTTTTTGTAGGGTGATGAGTTTTCGATAAAGTTTCCTGCATAAAGTAAGTGCCTGTCTTAAAAAGATGAGTTTCATATATCTTATTATCTTTACCAATCACTACCTGCACACTTCCCCCTCCAATGTCTGACACGGCAATGGTTTTTCCTGGGAAATCCTTTGAAACTGAATTGAAATATATCCGTGCCTCATCGTCGTGGCTTAACACCTCAAGGGCAACTCCTGTTTTATCTTCTATTTCCTCGAGTACTTCTTTTGCGTTTTTTGCTTTTCTAATTGTCTCAGTTGTTACTGCCTTGTAGCTATTAACGTTCAGGTGGTCCATTTGTTGTATAAATTTATTGAGAGCAGAAATTGTAGTATCTATAGACTTTCGGATTATTAGACCATTAGTTTTATCCAAATCCCTACCTAACACTGTTAGCTCCTTTTCTCTACATAAAACTTTTGAAACGTAGTTTTGATCAAATTCACGCACTTCAAACTTGCTCTTAAGTGTGCCTACATCAATAACTGCTGTTCTTATATTCTTATTTGTTTTTGTCATTTAAGTATTTTTTTATAATTTGGTAGCGCTCAGTTATATTTTCCCTCAAATAAGATCCGCAAACAACATTAGTTAGATTTACTTCACCCATATTCAAGATCACCTCATCGTCCACACTACGATCAAGAGTAATCACCGGTTGCGTTTTACTAGAATAGCGAATCAATTTTAATCCTCTGTTTAAGTTAATTATCCTATCTCCATGCTCTCTTGATTGCAAACATACAAGTAACTGTTCTTTAATAAATTGCTCCCACGGGAACAACTCATCTATTACATCTTTTATATCAAGACCAAAATAAATGTTATCTTTCTCAATAAATTCAGAACTAAAATTTGAATAGTTATCCCTGTTTACATGAACGAATATCTCACACAACAGACACATGGCTAGGCCAACTTCTCTGAAGATGTGTTCGAATTTCTCTTGAGAAGAAACAAAAAGATGAACTTGTATCCTAAGATGTGAATTTAACGCACAAATTTCTGTTATGAGCTTTTTGGTAGTTGAAAGGTCAGTTTCTTTCCCTACGAAACCATCTGAAATATCAATATGAAAGAAATCCACATTGCTTTTCACAGCCTCACCAAGCAACTCCTGATTCTGCTGATTTATATCTTGAGTTGCAAAGCCAACTTGTCCTGACTGCAAAGACAAATTGTATCCCAATAACCTCGCTAACGAATACATCTTCGAAAAATCAGAATTCTCAAAATCAGTACTATTATCACTTTTAATTGCGCTTTGGACATCAAACCCATCAACTGGAATTTCCAAATATTGATATATGTTGGAGGGAGAAATACCACCTGCTAGCAGAGTTTTTACATCTCCAATATTGCTTATTATTCTACTAATTTGCTCTATCGGAACCTGCTTACCAGTGCCTCCTACATAAGATTTATCTATAAGTACATAATCAGCCTGAGTGGGCTTGAAGTGGCTATTAGCTTGAGAAACTACCTGTATGATCTTGAACTCGGATCCAAATCGACTTTTTAGAGCTGCAGCTTGAGTGTTAGAGTCGCTATAGTGAAGCTGGACGCCATCAAATTCTATATCGTTGATTACAGAGACGATTTTATTAACATCTTCCTCTTTCGTTACCAATATCGCCCAAGTAGTTGGATAATAGCTTCTTAGTTCCTTAATACAACGTTTAATTATATCATATCTATTGAAATCATTTTTGGAGATCAAGTGATACCCCAAGAACGGGATGCCTAATGAGGCGGCAGTGCGAGTTTCAAAAACATTTTTGATGTTACAGAACTTCAGTAGTTTCATTGTTAGCTTAATTTATTGAGAATATCCAAAAAGTTAGTCTTATAGTCGGCGTAGATAAACTCAGCTTCGCATGCTTCCGCAAATTCTTTGTCAATAATTTCGTTATCACCAATGTAGTGGCTCATTTTTTGGTCCATCTTATCGAGAACTTTTTTGACATAAGGGTTGGGCTTATCAAACAGAGTCCCATTATCGCTCGTTAATGACTCTTCGCCAATTATGAAATCAAAGGTTTCCAATATACCGCATTTATGTAAGAAACTGCAGATTATTGGCTCTCTAGTAGAGGAGATAATCCCAATTGACATTCCAATTGATTTAAGAGCATTAAGACTACTTAACAGGTTAACACCTAAGTTATTCAAAGTTTGGGCAACGTTTTCCTGAAAGATAGCATTAATGGTTAAACTCTCCTTTAAATCTACTAGTTTTTTTGCCAAAAGTGCATCTCGGTCTTCACCAAAGTATGCAGACACTTTTGATTTAATCTCCATATCACCCAAAAATCCAGTCTTTATTCTGTTATAACTGTCGAAACGCTCCGTTAAGTTAGGCACGTATGAAAGGACATGGTCTAAGTCTTTATTGATATTCAACTCTTGTATCGCTAACTCCCAGCCAAGCCTATGGTAAGGAGTTGTTCTTGCCAGCGTGCCATCGAAATCAAAAACAATATTGTTCTTCATGTTAATTTATTAACTCTGGATAATAATCCTTTTGCATTTTTATAATCCTATTCTTCTCTTTATCAAAAACCCCACTTTTATTTGTATATCTTTTTTTGGTGTAAGTTTTAGTATAAGTGGATGGATATAAGGCAGTTGATCTATCAAAAATAAACGGATTAACCCCTCCGTGTTCAAAGCGAGTTAAATGATGATATCTATTTGTATTCGTAAATGATATGCATCTGAAATAAATGCACCTTATGTTTTCAGGGAGCAGATTGCACAAGTACTCAACAGTTCTTCCGGTGGTAATAGAATCTTCAAGAATAAGTGCTGTATTATATTTTTCTAAAATTTTTGTAGTGTAAAAGGGAGATAGTGCGTCTCCAATCTCATCTACGTATCTTTTACTTGCTATAGAGTAACTGCTCAAGTTGATAGTTAAAACATCGAGTTTACTCTTGCCCTCAAGTTGTCTATATGTATTCACTGCAAACGGGAGTTCAATTCCGCCATACTCTACTCCTATTAGTACACAATCTCTTGACAAGTAAGCGCCACTTACATTGCGAGCAAAGTCAAGAATCTTAATTGGATTATCAGCCTCTCTTATCCGTCTAAAAATATCCTGTGATAGTCTGTTGCTTTTACCGAATGCTGAAACTGTTTCGCGTAGATAATTTCTAAAAAATAATAGTGAATTCATAGAATCTGGGTAATCCCTATTCGTACTAACTTTCGCAGTAATTAAACCTCCTAAATAGCTGCTTTCTATTTGCTCGATGAGCTCTAATAATACTAAATAGTGCTTTTGAGCATCTTTACTAACTCCTCGCTCACGAGCGCATTGATGAATAGCATATAGCAACAAGAGCACATAGTTTCGAATGTGATCAAGTAGTGAAAGGTATAAAACCACGTTAGAGCTAGATTTAATTTCACCTAGCACTTCAAGCATCTCAGACAGACGAGAAAAAATGAGTTCGACTTTTTGCAAATTTGATATTTTTTGCATGCCAACATAGTAATCTGCTCCCCTAAAGACCCACTTTGTATTAAGCTTAATAACTAAACTGTTCGTATTATCTAAACTGAAGTATGAAGTCAAACTATCTTTTGGCAACCCCTTGAAACTTGAG
Source organism: uncultured Candidatus Saccharibacteria bacterium (assembly GCA_964348605.1). Classification (GTDB taxonomy): domain Bacteria; phylum Patescibacteriota; class Minisyncoccia; order UBA6257; family Colwellbacteraceae; genus JALOAR01. The sequence continues at coordinate 8,070 of CAYGDC010000010.1, forward strand.
ACTCGTATCTGAAAACCACCCATACTGTGAATTTTTCCTTCAAGTTCTTTATTTAGAAAACCTGGCGAAGCATTAAGACTTGATTCTATATTTTTGTATTTTTGCGAATATACTTCCCAACATTTTTCAATTACCTTACTAGGTAAATTAACTTTGTGAGATTTTATATTTATCATCTTGCATGATGGCAATACAAGAAATATAATACAACTATTGTATAAAAGTCAACTCAAATGGCACCAAAGTACTCCATAATAATCCCTACCAAAAATCGCGCTTATGTAATCTGGCGAGCAATAACTAGTATCCTGAAGCAAGGTTATGACAATCTGGAAATCATTATTGTTGATGGTGGATCAACCGATGATACAGAAAAACTAGTAAACGAGTTCAACGATAAAAGAATCAGATTTATACTAAATACCAACGATACTGGAGTAGCCAGTGCGCGAAACAGAGGCATTAAAGAATCACGAGGTAAATACCTATCATATTTGGACAGTGATGATTTTCTATACCCCACTTGGCTGCCTCAAATGGACAAAGCTATAAAGCAACACCCAGAGAAAGTGCTTTTTATGCCTAACAAAAAATACACAATCAAGTTGCTAGATGATAAGAATAAGACATTGAAAGTATTCTATGAAGGAGAACTCTTTGCAAATCCAACTTTCTCAAACGAGAACGTAATCAACTTAAAAATTCAATGTGACACAAATGGAATGATTCATACAAGAGATTCTATTAAGAAAGTAAAATTTTGGGATGAAACCCTAACACTATATGAAGACTACGAGTTTCTTTTGAGATTTATCGAGCATTTTCCTGAAGGATTGCTTTTTATTCCAGAAATTTTAGTAGCTTATACACGAGCTTACGGAAAAGATAGCTTATGTAGCACTGCGACTTACTCAAAATTAGTCTCAAATTTAGAAATGGTCTACAAAATGCATGGATACAAGGACTTTATGAAAAACCAAACATGGTATCCCAGCTTAAGAAACAAATATAAAAAGATGGCGCAAATAGAAAAAGAGACCGGAAGAGGTATTCTTGATCGTATCACCGAAAAATATTCATTGAACGTATGAGTGTTGAATGGGGCAAAGTAAATCATCAGCCAGATATAGAGCATTGCTTGGCCCAACAAATCAGCCCTGCTGGCAGTTCTGAAGGAGTGTCTTTTTCGTTCAGCCACATTAAATCAGGTTTTACTGATAACGTTTTCTTCGTGAATACGGTCTCTAGTACAGGAGAATCGCTCGGGACATTTATTGCAAAAGAATACTTGGAGGATTGGCATCAAAAAGAAAGAAGAGTTTATGAAGATATTTTACAACACCACCCTTTTCTTGGAGCTCCTGCGTTACTAGCGGCAGGAGATGGGTTTATAATTCTAGAGTATTTAAGCCCTGAGGTTTTTGCTCGATTCTCTTCTGAGCATATTGTGGCACTTCAAAACTGGATTGTTCGCAAGCATAATTTCTTCAGTGAGCACTCTGGGCTAACTGAGCCATTTACAGAAGGCGAACGCGTTCAAATTAAATACTTAGTTGAAAAACCATTCAGAGTAATGAGAAGGTTTGAGGACGAAAAGCTAACTATCTTCACCCAAAGGGCCATAGGTATGGAAGACTACTTCACAGATATAGTTAGGTTAAACAACACTCTTCCAGCTACCCTAGAGCATGGCGATCTGGAACCACAAAATCTGTTTGTCGACCAAGACAACTCTCTAAGAGTAGTTGATTGGGTAAACACAAGAAGAGGAAGTGGATTATTTGATATCAATCAGTTTTTTGAAACAGCCAGAGGTTTAGGTATTACCCTGGATGTCGAGCAAACCACAAATCAGATGGCGGAAGCAATTGGACAAAGTGATTTGGCAAAACTCCTACCTAAGATAAGAATGATAATGCTACTGAATAAAATTTACTTCTATGGAGACAAATATTTAAGTGGAGAAGCTTTCGGCCATTCACGACCAAGGCCTATTTACGATATGTTGGTCGAATATCTAGAGGAACTAGATCAACTTGTCGAAGCCATCTAAACACTACTCAAACGTTTCCAAAACTTTAAAAAATACCCAAACAACTGGATAGCCTTTAGCCAACTCCTTTGCGTACCATTCATTATGGACTTGAGCGAATTCTTCAGGAGTCTTATCTTCCCACCCTCTTGATATTTGCTCCAGGTCTTCTTTTGTAGTAGTCTCGAAAGGTCTCACTTCTATTTTTTCAATTTTTGCTCTGGCAAAGACTTTAGGCGGAGCAAATCTAGGACCATACGTTAAATCTAACTCTTCTGCATCAGACAATCGTTCTATCCACTGATGGCTTCTGGGCCTTGGTTCAAGAGTTTTACTACCATCCAAGACATACACAACCTGGTCTTTTAAGAATTTTAGCTGAGGTCTTTTTACCATCGATTCTATTTTACTACATATGGAGGGGCTTATTAAATCATCTAAAATCTGACTAAAATTGAATAGGGTAAAATGGAGTAAGTCCAATAAAATTAACTTCATTTTACAATTTATGAGCAGGGAATCAAGAAATCAGTATGCAGAGTCATATCCGCCACTTTAGTGGCGGATTTTTTTATCCACAGGCACTTGTGTTTGCAAATATGTTATTAGGAATAAAGAGGATATCACCCTCCTAATCTAAGGACTTGTCTCGCTACGCGAGATCCCGCAAAGAGGGACGATGTCCTTAGATTGGCGTTTTTTCTTTTTTTGTCATTCCCACATCTTTTCTGTCATTCCCGCACTTTCTCCGTCATTCCCGCGGAAGCGGGAATCCAGAGTCCGCTTCCATGAAAGGATTAAAAATAAAAAAGCTTAAAAGCTTAATTCAATCTATGAATGCACAATCTATGGAAGTTCAACTTCAATAGACTAACTGGATCCCCGTTCGTAGACGGGGATGACAGAAGGGGAGAGGAAAGATTAAAGGATTAAAAGTTTAAAAACTTAAAACTCTAAAATCTTGAAACAATACAATTCTTTGACTTTTCGGTGGGTGTGTGATATAAGTGAGCCATACCTGAAGAGGGTATATCTTTAAAAATTAAATAAGAAGGAGTGATTGTGATGAAGTGGTTGATTGCTTTTGTAGCAGTGGCGGTCCTGCTGACCGCTGGGTGGTTGCTTTATAACTCTGCGATAGATCCTCCTGTCGCGGAAACACCGACCCCTGTTTTACCCGTGACTCCGCCCGTAACTCCAGTCACACCTCCTGCTCTGCCTGTTGTTCCTCCTGTTGCACCCGTGACTCCGGTCATACCTGTTACACCACCCGCTCCACCCGTGCCAGCGATACCGCCAAACTTCATCGTCCCCGATGAAGTTTGGAAGAACGCCTTTCGCCTGAACCTTGTAGATGGTCGCCCAATAAGGGGAGCTGTCGGATTTTCTTCGCTCCCCATCGGGACTGAGCTACGAGCTCCTCTAGATGGGTATGTTAGTGAGGGAAGCACCACCTTCCCAAGCGGAGAAAATGTTTTAAGTCTACAATGGACTGTCCGCGAACAGCGACCAGACGCCATGGGGGAGCTAGGGATAGTATTCAATATATCGGGAGCTGAGATTCTAAACCGCTCTCCTCGCAAAGGAGAAGTGTTTGCGAGGATAACGGGCAATATACCTATCGGCGTGGGATTCTATGATCGCGAGACTGTTTTCGTGATTAGGGTTGCCCCACATGACCTCAATTTCCAGACAGATCGGACTATTGAAGACCCGAGGGCTTACCTGTGGACAGCAATACAGCAGTTGCTGCCCATTAAGTAAGCATACTCATCCGCCACCAAAGTGGCGGATTTTTTTGTTTATACTTAAGTTTGTAGTAAAAATATATTTTTGTTTTTGCGTAAATGATAAAAAGGAGGCTTATTTTTATGAGAAAGCTTAGAATTTAAATAATATTGGTTCGCAATATTTTGCCATTATGATATCTCTATTTTCATCTGGAGATAAAAGCCAGTTATTCCGTAATTCCCATTTTTGGGCGAATTTTTCTTGATTTTGATAAAAAATATCTAATAGTCTAAAAAGATTGGTTTTGTAGTTATTTTTGTTTTGAAACATCTCGCGTTCAAAAAAAGCAACGATATTTTCTGTTTCATTATTTTCTTTAGAAATAGATAAAGCGTGGAGCTCTGGATTACCGCGATAATTTTCGCTATTGACTAATTTTGGATAATCAAAAAAATTCTTGAATATTTCTTTATTCATAATAGCCGCTGTTAGAGCTTCTTTAAAATAATGTTCAGTAGGATGAGATATTTTTTTCTTTGATTGTTCTTCCCATTCTTTTAGTTGGTCAAAGAAAATAAAGTGAGAAATTTCGTGAATTGCCGTAAAGACAATTGACGTATTCTTGCGCGGACCACCATCTTTATTCCTAAAAATAAGCGAATAAATAGAAAAATAAAAAATGTTATTTTTAAACGGACTAAAGGGAAGAAGAGTTAATATCGCTTCGTAATTATTTGCTGAAATATCGTGATTCATAATGTTTGCGAGAGAATTAATTATCATATCTGTATTTGCAAGCTCGTTTTTTAAATCGCTTAATATATTTTTAACTTGTTCTTCTTTTTCCGAATATAGATTACTGATAATATTTTTAATCGCTGTTTTTTCATCGGCACCATTGTTAATGACGCTTGCTATTTCAGGGTAAGCTTTTAGAATAACTGCTCTTTTGCCAGGATACTTGGGGCTATTCATAAAATCTAAAAATTTGCCGATATCTGCTTCTTTGTTTATGGATACGCTGATAGTCATTTGACTAAATTATAGTCTATTTATGATAGGTTATAAAAAACCGGTAGTTTTAGTATAATGCTTATATATTATGACTAAGGAAGAAGCGCGGAGACGCGTTGAAAAACTAAAACAAGAAATTAATAAATATAGGCGAGCATATCACATAGATGATAAATCGCTTATTTCAGATGCGGCTTTAGATTCGCTAAAAAAAGAGCTTTTTGACCTTGAAAATAAGTATCCAGAACTCATAACGCCTGATTCGCCAACTCAAAGAGTGGGAGGAAAGCCTCTTAAAGAGTTTAAGAAAGTATTGCATGAAACGCCGATGCTTTCGTTTAACGACGCTTTTTCAGAAAAAGATATGACAGACTGGCTTACGCGAGTTGAAAATTATTTGGGACAAAAAATAAAATCCATATTTTATTGCGAACTTAAAATAGATGGGCTTGCGATAGAGTTAGTGTACGAAAAAGGAGCTCTTGTAGAGGCATCTACAAGAGGAGACGGCAAAGTTGGAGAAGATATAACGCAAAATGTTAAAACTGTGGAAGCAATACCGCTTAAGATTACAGGCACAGATAAATATCCATTACCCGAAAAATTAATGGTAAGAGGAGAGATATTTATTACTAAAAAAGAATTTAAAAGGATAAACAAAGAACAAGAAAAAGGAGGAAACAAGATTTTTGCAAATCCACGAAATATCGCTGCTGGCTCTTTGCGACAACTTGACTCAGCAATAACCGCAAGTCGCAAGCTTGATTCGTTTGAATACGGCATTGCTTCTGGAGTTAAATTCAGCAATCATCACGAAGAGCATCAAGCGCTTGAAGCATGGGGCTTCAAAACAAACAAGCATAATAAATTAGCTTATTCGTTAAAAGAAGTTTTTGATTTTCGCGATTATTGGAATCAAGAAAAAAATCGCGCCAAAATAGATTATGAAATAGACGGGATAGTGGTTTTGCTAGATGACAACGAGATATTTAGGCGCGCGGGCGTGGTAGGTAAAGCTCCTCGAGGAGCGGTTGCTTACAAGCTTTCACCTAAAGAGGCAACAACGATTGTAAAAGAAATTAGGTTTCAGGTGGGAAGAACGGGGATATTAACGCCTGTAGCGGTAATGGAGCCAGTCGTAGTTGGTGGAGTAACTATAGCGCACGCGACTCTTCATAATATGGACCAGATAAAAA
>CAYGDC010000011.1:0-12762 GCA_964348605.1 uncultured Candidatus Saccharibacteria bacterium
CGCTCAACTCTCTCTAAAAACTCTTTTTTAGTTTTTGATAAATATCCTACGCGCGCCAAATTTAGCGTCACAACACCGACAGATCCTGTAAGCTCTGCCGCACCAAATAGTCCTCCATGACGAGCACGAAGCTCTCGTAAATCAAGCTGAAGCCTGCAACACATGCTGCGAACATCGGAAGGATTTAAGCTAGAATTAACGAAATTTTGAAAATAAGGAATGCCGTATTTTGATGTCATTTCAAAAAGGAGCTTTGCGTTTTCGCTATCCCAATCAAAATCCTTCGTGATGTTATAAGTAGGAATTGGAAAGGTAAAAATTCGCCCATGCATATCTCCTTCTGTTAAAACCTCAATAAAAGACTTATTAATCATAGCCATTTCCTTCTCGCAATCGCCATAAGTAAAGTCCATTTCTTTACCTCCAATCACAGGACGCTTGTCTCTCATGTCCGCAGGACACACCCAATCAAAAGTAATGTTTACAAAAGGAGTTTGCGTCCCCCACCGAGATGGAGTATTAATGCTAAACACAAACTGCTGAATGCATTGTTTAACGCGTCTTGCATCTAAATTATCAACTTTTACAAGAGGCGCAAGATAGGTGTCAAAAGATGAAAATGCCTGCGCTCCTGCCCATTCGTTTTGCAACGTTCCAAGAAAATTAACCATTTGAGCAACGGCTGTTTCTAAATGCTTAGCTGGTTTTGATTCTACTTTTCCAGCGACGCCGTTTAAGCCTTCTTCTAGAAGTTGCCTTAAGCTCCAACCAGCGCAATATCCAGCAAAAAAATCAAGGTCATGAATATGTAAGTCCCCTGATTTATGCGCGTCACGAATATCTTTTGTATAAACATAATTTAACCAATAATTCGCGATTATTTTCCCAGCTGTTCTAATAATAAGACCTCCTAAGGAATAGTCTAAGTTTGCGTTTTCCTTAACTCTCCAATCTGCTTGATCCAAATACTCCTTCATCGTGTTTTCTACCTCAACCACAGCGCCTTGCATTGCTCTTGCTTGGGCGCGTTTTTCGCGATAGATAATATATGCTTTTGCTGTTTTCCAGTAACCAGAACTCATTAAGGCAGACTCAACTACATCTTGAATCTCTTCAACGCTCATTTCCGACCTAAACTCTTCTGCTTTACTAAGATAATAAGTGACTATTTCTGTAACCTTTCTCGCTTCAGGCTCTTGAAATTCACCTGTCGCCTCCGCCGCTTTCATAATAGCGGCAAAAATACGGCCATCATCAAACTCTGCCCTAGTCCCATCTCTTTTTATTATTGTCATTTTTTTATAAAGTTACTTCTAGTTTAATTATAGACTTCTGTCTCTCAAAATAAAAACTTAAAAAACAAGCACTAGTCGACTTATTAAAGATAGGACGCAAAAGACTATGGAGTTATCCACAGAAATTTACATTTCTGCAAAACAACTTTCTTATCCGTCATTTACGCAGAAAATGACTTATGGCTTACATAAACCCATGCCCTCGTGTAAACGAGAATAATAAAAAAGATTTCGGCTATTAGTCGTCTGCTGTCTGTCGTAAGTTATCAGTTGTGTATAATTTGGTGCTTGTCTGGTTACGCCAGATCTCGCATAGAGAGAGTCTTTGTATTTTTTTTAAACTTTGAAACTTTCTCGCGTAGAGAGTTTAAGCTTCTAAACTTTTCTGTTTTAGGACTTTCTTGCTAAGGGATAACTGTCATTAGTTGAATTTATTCCAAAAAGCTCTATCCTTTAACTTATGTTAGTTGATGATGTCATAATAGAAATATCGGCAGGGCACGGTGGCAAAGGCGCTGTTGCCTTCAATAAAAATATGATGAGCCTTGGTCCTGCAGGAGGAAGTGGTGGAAGGGGCGGAAGCGTCTTTTTTGTAGGAACTTCGGATTTATCTAAGCTTAATCAATTTCGTTTCAAAAAAGAGATAAAAGCAGAAGATGGGCGCGATGGACGCGGACAATTTGTTGACGGAAAAAGTGGCGCTGACTTAATTGTTTTAGTACCAGTTGGCACTGTATTACACAATATGGAAACCAATGAAACAAAAGAAATAACAATCATTGGAGAGAGAACGCTTGTAGCTAAAGGAGGCAGTGGAGGCAGAGGCAATTTTCACTTCCGCTCCCCTAAAAATACTTCTCCAAAAATTGCCGAAGGAGGCAAGCCTGGAGAAAACATCACTGCAAGACTAGAGCTCAAAATGATTGCTGATATTGGACTTACTGGATTGCCTAATGTTGGTAAAACAAGTCTTTTAAATAGATTAACGCGAGCTACGGCAAAAGTGGGAAATTATGCTTTTACCACTCTTGAGCCCAACTTAGGCGCTTATTATGAGCTTATTATCGCCGATCTTCCCGGTCTTATTGAAGGAGCGTCCTCTGGTAAAGGATTAGGTATTAAATTTCTTCGACACATTGAAAGAACAAAAGAAATATTTCATTTAGTATCAGCAGAATCAGGGAGCCCTATAGAAGACTACAAAACTGTGCGAAATGAGCTTTTAGGCTATAGCAAAGACCTTGCTCAAAAAAAAGAAACCGTTTTTATTTCTAAGTCCGATTCACGAACAGAAGAAGAGTTATCAAGCATTATTGCTTTATTCAAAAAAGAAGGAATAAAAGCAGAGCCAATATCTACAATCGATGAAGACAAACTAAAGCCTGTAATAAATGCTCTCGCGCGCGCGACTAAACAAAAAGAAGGCAAATAAAAAATTACTTCAGGGCTCGCAAAAATATTCTTTATGAATACATTTTACGCTAATCCAAATAAACAAATTAAAATTGAAGTGAACGGCAAAACTTTTGCGCGTCATGCTATTAAAACGCACTTTGTTACTCCACAAGAAAATTATTTAGAAATTATTAAGTCTTACGCAAGCCCGCTTTATCAATCTGGAGACATTTTATCAATTAGTGAAAAAGTTATATCTATTTGCCAAAATAGAATTATTGATATAAAAGAAGTCAAACTTGGCTTCTGGGCTAAATTTCTTAGTCAATTCGTATTAAAAACTAAGGCAGGTTGGTCGGTAGGCAATCCTTATAAAATGCAAGTTGCTATTAATCTTGCTGGACTTCCCCGTATTCTTTTCGCCGCGGCCTGCGCCGCTCTAACTAAGCCCTTAGGCATTAAGGGCTTGTTTTACAAAGTCGCAGGAAACGGAATCTCTGATATTGATGGTTTTTATGGAGGCGCTTTTGATTGGTATAAAACTAAAGGTATATTAGGGCCTCATAAGCCCAATAAAGTTTGTGATGAAATTCAAACTAAGTTAGGCATTACTTGTATGATTGTTGACGCTAACGATTTAGGAATAAAAATTCTTGGGTGTTCTAAAAACGTTGGCTATTCGCACGAAGAATTAAAAGCAATGATTAAAGACAATCCTGCTGGACAAGACAATGAACAAACTCCACTTATACTTGTACGCCTCGATACAAGCGCAAATAAATCGCTCGCCTCATAAGACTTATTTCCCTGGCCCTTTTCGTTATTATTTTTTTCTTGCGTTCTTTATTGATTTCAAAACAGTAACGCGCGTGATGCCATCTTTCGTGGTCGTAGTTATATTGTCTGTATTTGCCCCTACGGGTAGCTTAATTACTCTTTCAAAAGATTCTTCTCTCATTTCTTTCTTCCAAAGCCCTCCTAGTTCTCTCTCTTTCTTAGCTGAAAATTTACCTTTAATAATTAGCTTACCTGAACAAATAGATATATCTAAATCTGCTAGCGTTCCATTAAATACACTAATTTCCGTTATAATGGCCTCGTTCGTTTCGTAAACATCAATCAAAAGACGCTTTTTTGTAAAAAACACGTCTTTATCGTTTAGATTGTCCCATGGAATAATAGCCATAATTTATATCTTATATCTGCGATCTATTTTTACAAGTCAGTTTATTTAATTTACTAGATTAATTTATACGCTGTGTAATTTGATAAACAACAATGCCAAAAGCAACAGATACATTTAATGATTCTTTTTTACCACGCATAGGAATTTCAAAAATCTTATCAGACGCGCACAAAATTTTTGGCGACACACCGCCTACTTCGTTTCCAAAAACAAGAGCTATATCTGTATTTTGATACAACTTAATATCATGGATATCCACTGAATTTTCACTCTGTTCAATAGACAATATTTTTACACCCTTTTTTCTTAAAATATTCACCGCACGCAAAGAAGAAGAAAAATATCTCCAAGGAACAGTTTTTTCTGCGCCTAAAGACACTTTAGCAATATCTTTTCTCGAGCGATTAAACTTATCTATAGGAACTGGACTTGTGCCACAAAGATATATTTCAGTAATGCCAAAAGCATCAGCTGTGCGAAATATAGAGCCAACATTATGCGCGCTCCGAATATTATCTAGAATAGCTATGGTGGTCATTAGTTATTAAAATTAAGCAATAAAATTATTTACCCTTGGCAGATAAGTCACGACTGGATATTTGATAATAATTTGTTCTTCACCTCTAGCCGAACAATTGCCAAAATAGTTTTTAGGACTTGGACAATTTTGTAACTCAAAATCTTCAATATTATTATTGGTATTAACAAATACGCCATTAATCATTCTTCTTTGGATGCTTTGTTGCTGAGAAGGATTAGGGGCGGGGCCAATTCCTTGAAAACTTGAAGCATTGCCCCAGCCAACTTTATCTACAATTGCATGACTAGCATCTTTAAATTGAATAGCGTTTGAATCAGTTAAAGTCAATGTAGATAAAATAATATCGGCTTGTGAAATATTCTCGCGAGCAATGACTAAAAAACTTTTAGCTGGAATTATTTTGTTTTCAAAATGCGTTTTTGAAACCAAAGAACCAAAAGTTAACGCGGTCTCTGTTTTTCTTTGAATATACCAACCAGTTAAATTAATATCACTATCGCTGGGATTATAAAGCTCTATAAATCTTTGTGAGGTGGGAAGCAATCGAATTTCTGAAATAAGAATTTTAAAAGGCTGGTTTGACAGAGATTCTGGAGGCAGTGCTGTAGCCATAGAGCTGTTTTCAGACAAAACAACTTCTCCAAATGAATTTCTTTGTCTGGGGGTGCCATTAACAACAGCCGATGTTTGCCAGCCTGAAAGATCGGCTTTGCGCTCCATTGTCTTGTCGCTATCTCTCTCTCCCGCTGGCCAATTAGGAGTAGCAAAAACTTCGTCTTGAATTAAACAGTCAGGATTTAAAAGCCTTAGTCCCTCATTAGTGTCGGATAGCCCCCCTCTATAAATCATATCAGCATAGACTCCCGGAATAGAGTTGTCGTCTGTCCTTTCGAGAAGGAAAAATCCACCCGCAGAAATCCTAATATTCTGCGGAAATATCACTCTTATTTGCCCTTCTTGGTCAATCAGCCACCAACCAGAGATATCCGCCTCAGAAGGTGAAATATTTTTAAGCTCAATCCACTCATTGCTGTAGTGCTCCGTAGAACCCATCCATGCTATTTCGTTTAAAATAACTTGTTTTGGGCCCATCGCTGTGCCTGCAGTAGAAAAGGAGCATCGTGAAGGAACAGGAGGAGTGGAGGCAGGAATAGGAGCTGTAATATTCGCTTGATTTTCTCCAGCGCCAACACTCTCTATCGTCGTGCTACTCCCTGAAATTTCACTGACATTGGTTACCGCTACAGCATTTTCAGTCGCAGTATTTCTCTCAGGTAAAATAACCTCGCCTGATGAATTTATTTGTTTAGGGGTTCCGTCTACAAAAACTGATGTTTGCCAGCCTGATAAATCGGCTTTTCTCTCCATTGTTTTACGACTACTTGTCTCTCCCGCTGGCCAATTAGGAGTAGCAAAAACTTCGTCTTGAATTAAACAGTCAGGATTTAAAAGCCTTAGTCCTTCTTCGTCGTTAGATAAAATCCCTGCATAAATCATATCAGCGTGAACATTTGGGACACTATCATCGTCTGTTCTTTCAAGTATGAAAAGCCTGCCTACAGGGATTATAGTGTTTTGCGGAAACACCACTTTAATTTGCTCTGCCTGATCAATAAGCCACCAGCCAGAGATATTCACTTCAGAAGACGAAATATTTTTAAGCTCAACCCATTCATTGTTATGGTGCGCCGTAGAGCCCATCCACGCTATTTCGCTCAAGATAACTTTCTTTGGATCTGTTGCTGTGCCAGCGCCAGAAAAAGAACATTTTTTAGGTAAAGCAAAAGAAGAAGATTCTCCATCGCCTTCTTCAGCAACAATAGTTAAGGCCTCCTCTACTTGTGCTTGGGTAATATTTTTTTGCGAAGCAGAAACAATTAAATATTTAATTCTATCTGTTACAAAACCCGTTGTTTTGTCTTCCGCCCAATAATGATAAACTCCTGTTTCTGCTGATGACTGAACTGCGTGAGTATAATTAAATTGACCACTTTGGTTTGCAAATACCGCAACCGATTTATTTTCTCCTGATGGCGAAGAAAAGAAAATAATTACCTCTCCGCCTAAGGCAAATCCAGAGCCACTCTTAATTATCTCTCCTCCAAGATGAGAGCTATTTTTATCTATAAAAACAAAAGCATCTCCTTTAACACTCTGTTTCTCGCGAGCATTTCTTTCCTCTATCGGAAACTCAGCAATTATATTCTCATTCGGCACACTAAACATGTCAGCGAAGGCTCTACTAATACCTGTGCTAATTCTAGCTAAAAATTTTTCTCCCTTATTTAGTGCTTGAGAAATTTGGCCAGGGCTTTCTTGTTCTTCTTTCATTCTCACTTCATTAGCGTGAAAAAAGCTCAACCAAATAAAATAAGATGCGACAACAACAATTATAATCCCTGTAAAAATATATAAAGACTTCAAGCGATAATTTTTTATTTGGTCACTTATCTGTGCAAAAATTTTTTCACCCCTATCCTTAATAGAGCGGAGAATTAAATTGCTCATTTTTTATTTTTTTATGTTTTCGCTAAGAATAATTATAACAAATATAGTTTTGTTCTCGCTATTAAAAACGCTATTGCGATGGATAATCCATAGGCTATATATCTTCAGCCAAGTTTAAAAGTCGTTAAATTTAGCGAATTTTATTATTTATCTTCATGCTTAAGCGCACTTACTCTCCTTTATATAAAAAAGTATAAATATCCAATACAGCGCGAACAGCATCCCCTGCCGCAATATTATTTTGTTTATAAGGAGAATCTGTTATGTCTCCCGCTGCCCAAATACCTTTAAGAGAAGTCTGCCCAGTCCGATAATCAATTATTATTTCTCCGCATTCGTTTAAATTAACTAGCCCTCGCACTATATCAGAATTTGGCGTCGCGCCTATCGTCACAAATACACCCTGGACAACTATTTCTTTTGTCTCGCGAGAAATCGTATCAAAATATTTAAGACTAGATACAAAAGAATCACCTATAATTTCTGCAGTCTCCGCATTATAAATTACTTGTACTTTGTCAAAATTTATCACCTTTTCGCGCGTTAGCGCATCTCCTTTAATTTTATCTCCACGAACAAGTAAATAGATTTTTGTAGCATAAGGCATAAGATCTATAATGGCTTCTAGTCCAGCATTGCCTGCGCCCACAACCGCCACATCTTTATTTTTAAAAAATGGAGCGTCACAAGTTGAACAAAACGCTACCCCTTTACCAATAAATTTGTCCTCACCAGGAACATTTAAAAGACGATGTTTGCCCCCAGTGCAAATAAGAATTGTTTTTGTTTGATAGGCCTCGTGAGCATCCGTTTTAATCAAAAAGCCATCGTCAGTTTTAACAATTTCAATAACTTTATTTTCTTTGATTTCAATATCTTTTTGCGCGCGCAAATGCTGTTCCAGTTGTTGCGCAAGATCTAATCCTGAGATAGATTGAGTGCCTATCCAATTTTCTATATTATCTGAAACCACCGATCTCCCACCAAAAGAATCGGCTATAACAAGCGATTTTATTTTTTTTCGCGCAGCATATATTCCAGCCGAAACACCTGCTGGTCCTCCTCCAATAATAATTAAATCGTACATAATTTTCTAATTATACCTGACGCGCTACAAAAACCCAAACAAGCCTGTCGTTAAAAGATGCTATCGCCTGCTTATGTTATGAGCCTAGCTTAGACCACCTGACGCAGTAAGAATTTTCTCTATTTGAGATTTGTTAAAACCGATTATTACCTCTTCTCCTATCTCAATTACTGGCACGCCCACTTGATTTGTGCGAGCAACCATTTCTTGTGCTGCTTTTTCGTCCACAGACACATCCACTTCTTCATACGATAGTCCTTTTTTATCAAAAAAATCTTTTGCTATTTTACAATATGCACAAAAGGGAGTGGAATATATTTTTATTTTTATCATTATTTTAAATTTTAATACCTTTATTGCCTATTATATTCTTAACGGCCAAAATAACAAGCAAAGTGCCAATAACAGTGTTGCTATAAAACAAAACAGTTCCGACCGATCCAAGGAGTAAGGGAGATAAAATCACCCATGTCCCGAAACATAAAATTATCCAGTTGAATGTTTTAGAATTCATAATTTTAATAAAGTATAAACCCTTAGCTTACTGCTGGCAACTTGTTCTTTCTTTTATCCATAAAATGGGTTGTTGATTATAAGTCGTTAGCAAACAACAACTTAAATCTCTACTCCGGAAGTAATTCCTGGTTTTTGACGAATAGCAACAACAACTTGCGCAAGCGTTGGCTCGCGAAGAACCATAAGCATTAACAAGTAAGACATAAAGCCAGCGCCAATAACAATAAAAGCATGAGCCTGAATAAAAAGAAGAGCAACAACTATAAGTCCCATCACGAAGGCGCATATAATAATATGACCGATATCTGGAAACACGCGAAAAGAAAGAGTTTTTTTAAGCATAGTTATGCCGTAAATAAATAATAATATTTGTACAATAAGAGTAGCGAGAGCGCAACCAGCAATTCCTATATATGGAATGAAGATTATATTCAAAATAACATTCATTAAAACACCTATCGCAAGATAACCATAAAAAGATTTTTGCTTATTTTGAGCAAAGAGAGCGCTTGTAAAAAACGATAAAGGAAAAACAAAAAGAAATGTAAGAGATAATAAAGCAAAGCTTAAATAAGACATTGAAAATTCCGGTCCGTATAAAAAACTAATAACAGAGCGTGCCGCAAGCACGCCACCAATAGATAAAGGAATCGCAAAAAGATAAACAGATCTAAGTCCTTTTTCTAAAGTTGCGCGAAATTGGTTTATATCTCCCGCCTCACGAGAAAGAGTAGGAAAAAAAGCCGCCACAAGAAGACTAGGAATTAAATAAAGGAGCTGAACAGGTTTTTGGGCAGCGGCATAAAGACCAATTTCAGTCGATGAAGTCATAGCTCCCAGCACAAGAATATCAGTATTTATCATAATAATGCCCATTAAGCTCACCATTCCAAACGGCCAAGCGGAAACAATAATTTCTTTAACAAGTTTACGATTAAATTCCTTTATTAATCCTCTAAAATAATTTCTAAGAGGGATAAAAATCGCCATAAGTCCTATAAAAGTGCCTACAACATAACTTAAAACAAGAGCGCCGCTTGTGGGGCATATAGATAAAAATAAAAGACCAAATCCCACTATGCTTGCATTAGTCACTATTTGACCCCTGGCTTCAATGTCCATTCTCTCTAAAGAGCGCGCTAAAGCAGAAACAAAATTTCTTAGCGAATCCAAAATAAAAATAATAATAATCAAAGGAATGAAAATAATAGCCCCTGGAACACGCACAATAATATTTTGAAAAAGAGCGATAAATACAGATAATGCAAAAATCAGCGATAACTTCACAACTAATCCGGTCGCAAGATATTTTGTGATAAGTTTTGAATTACGATTATTTTCACGAACAAGTAACGCGTTAATACCAATATCTGATAAAACAGTAAAGGTGGCAGTAAGCGACATAGCGTAAGCAAAAACGCCCCAATTAGTCGCCCCAAGAACACGAGCGGCAACAATAATAAGAATCGCGCGCAAAACACGACCAATTGCTTGTCCTGAAAAAAGCCAAAAAGCGTTTTTAATTATCTTAGAGTTCACTTAAATATCATTATAAAGAAAAAAAGGCGAAAGAGGGAGGGGCATTATATAGCTTTAATTCTCTATAATAAAAAGTTTGCCCCATGTGCATTGTTAATGTTAAACTGAAAAAATGAATGGATATATTTCAAATATAGAAAAAGATACTCTTGAGAACGAGAACTTTCGTAAAGTTCTATACACCGCACCTTTTAGTCAACTCGTTATTATGACTCTTCAGCCCGGAGAAGAAATTGGTACAGAGGCCCATCATGACCGCGATCAATTCTTCCGCGTTGAAGCAGGTCAAGGAGTAGCTGTCTTAAATAACATCAGCCACAATATAGAAGATGGATCAGCTATCGTAATTCCCGCAAGCACTCCACACAACATTATAAATACTTCGGGAACAGAAAAATTAAAAGTTTATACTATCTACTCCCCCGCCGAACACAAAGATGGCACTATTCATCAAACTAAAGAAGAAGCCATGGCTCACGAAGAACACTTTGACGGCAAGACAACAGAATAAATAAAAATTTTATCTAAAAACGCCTACTCTTTTATAAAATCAGTGGGCGTTTTTTATTTTTCTTAAAAAAATAAAATTATTTCTTACTTCACTTAAATTGACAAAATATAAAATTTTTTTATAAAATTTATTCACTTCTGGTATTAGAAGATAGCAGTCTTCAATACTAAGAAAATATAAAGGAGGTCTTTAATAATGAAAAAAGATAAAGGCACCGTAGTGGTATCTGTCAGTGGTTCAGAAACAATGTCATTCATTATGAGGCACTGGGTAAATAACGCCCAAAAGCTTAATAGAGCCATTTTCAGTGATATTGCTATTAATGGGAGAGAGGCCATTATAGCCCATATTGAAAGTCCTGCAGAAAAACGGAAAATAATTTTCGTTACAGACAACTCAGAGGACGATGTTCGTGACACCATAGGGTTAATGGACCTCAGGGAACACCCTATCATTATTATAGGAACTTTTAAGCATATAGGCCGGTATCTCGATGAAGCACCAGGAAGTTCTCGATACCGAGAACTCAATCGAAGACTTGTTGATCTCAATAATATTGAGGTGAGGGGGCGAGGCATTCTTATTAGGAATAATGAGAGGGACTACTTACGTCTTAAAACACCATCTGACTTTGGTTATAAATTCGTTAGGGAGCTAGCGTCATTTATTTGGACACTAGAAAAAAATATACTCCCTTACGAAGTAGTGCCTGCAAACCGCGTGCTAAAGAAAAAAAGCGCACGCTACAGACAAAGCTACGCATTACGCTAGCATGATGCACCCCGCCTTCGTAAAAGAAGGCGGTTTTTATTGCTTTAATCCTCTATTTTGATTTACACTATTTTAGTAATTTGCCCTCGTCGTTCAACGGACAGGACGCAAGATTGCGGATCTTGCAATAGAGGTTCAATTCCTCTCGAGGGCACTAACAATAAAATCAATTACACACAACGTATACATACATCGGTTTTTTTGCTATACTCTTACATAGAGGTGAATATAAAAACATAAGGTCGGCGCCTCTACTAATACCAAAAACATAATTTATGAAAAAAATAAACTGGAAAACATGGACATCTGTTATTGTAGTCGCCTTAGTAATAATATTAGTCGCACAATATATAGCAATTATGCCGCCCCAGATAAACGAGATTTCCCAAGCGATAGATATCGTGCCCGAACAGGAGTTGCCAGCTGTTATTACAACGCCACCCACAGGAGACGTTAACGACGCGATAAATGCAATTCTTGATAGCGTCACTGAAGAACAAGCTTTTTTCACCGATGAAGAAAAAGATACGGCATTGCTCGGTGCTGACAGTCAAGCCATTAATGATTTTGGTCAATCTTTTAACGAAAATGAACTATAAAAATATTCTCGTTGGTGCTTTAGGAGTTATAATCATAACTAATTCTCTTACTTCTGTCTTAGTTTTCGCTCAAGTAGCCCCAACCGAAAGAAAAAATCCAATTGAACGAAATATTCCAGCTGGAAGAGATTTCTGTGAGCGAATCGATGAAATTATATCACGAGTTGATCAACAAGTTACTAATCGAATAACAAGCTTAGAGGTTCAGCGACAAAGAGGAATAAACAAATTAACCGAGCGAAGAAATACACGCAATGAGCGCGCACTAGAAAATCAAGTAAAGCGAGATAGAAATCGCACAGAACATTACGCTAAATTAGAAACGCGAGCTACGACTGACGCTCAAAGAGCGGCCGTTGCGGCGTTTCGTGCGACAACTGAATTAGCAATTACAGCAAGAAAAACCGCACTAGACTCGGCAACCCAATCTTTTAGACAAAGTCTAAATCAAGAGATAACCGCTCGACAAACCGCAGTTGATGCAGCCGTTAATACTTTTCAAAGCAGCCGGATCACTGCTATTAACCAAGCTAAATCTGGTTGCGCCGCTGGCGTTGACGCAAAAACCGTACGCGAAACATTCCATACTAATATAAGAGTAGCTCAAGCACAGTTCAACAACGAAAGACAAGAAATTGAAAAGCGTAAAGACTTAATTGAGCCTATTCGCGTAATCCAAAGACAAGCGATAGAAAAAGCCATTGCTGACTTTAAAACAACGATGGAAAAAGCACGAACTGATTTACAGGCCGCTTTTCAACAATAAGTTCAGAGTTTTCCGAATCACTAAAAAAGAATAGACAAAAACAAGCGA
>CAYGDC010000012.1:0-12631 GCA_964348605.1 uncultured Candidatus Saccharibacteria bacterium
GTTTTGGCGAAGCGATTGTTGAAGAGGGAGAAAAAAACAAAGATATTGTTGTTATCACAGCTGATGTCACGGAATCAACAAGGTGTGATAAGTTTGCTGAAAAATTTCCCGAAAGATTCTTTAATGTTGGTGTTGCTGAACAAGGAATGGCGAGCGTTGCCGCAGGACTAGGCGTAAGCGGTAAAATTCCGTTTATTTCTTCTTATGCTGTTTTTTCTCCTGGCAGAAATTGGGAACAAATAAGAACGACGATTGCTTATAACGATTCTAATGTTAAAATTGCCGGGCATCATGCGGGGATTATGACAGGCGAAGACGGCGCAACTCATCAAGCAATAGAAGATATCGCAACTATGAGAGTTATGCCGAATATGAAAGTTATTGTTCCCTGTGATGCTATTGAAGCTAAAAAAGCGACTATTGTTGCTACTCAAATATGGGGGCCAGTTTATATTAGATTGGCGCGTGCAAAAACGCCTGTTATCACTACTGCACCTGCTCCTTTTGAGCTTGGAAAAGCCGAGATATTTTGGGATTCTTCTAAGAATACAAAGAGTAGAACTAAAACACCGCAGGTTTGTATAGTTGCCTGTGGTCCGCTTGTTGCAAACGCACTTACAGTTGCTGAGATTTTAGACAAAGAGAATATTGGTTCTGTTGTTTTGAATGTTCATACTATTAAGCCACTTGACGAACAAAAAATTTTAGAAATGGCTAAAAAGTGTGGTGCCTTTGTTTCTTTAGAAGACCACAGTGTTATTGGGGGACTAGGGAGCGCGATAGCCGAACTTCTTGCTACACAAAAACCAACGCCAATGGAGTTTGTGGGAATAAAAGATGTTTTTGGAGAATCAGGCAATCCTTTAGAGCTTATTGATAAGCATGGTCTCTCTGTGCAAGATATTGTGCAAGCAGTAAAGCGAGTGATTAAAAAGAAATATTTATGCTAGAATATTCATATGCTTGATATTATCACTATTGGTTCTGCCACCGTCGATTTTTTTATTAAAACTAATTTTCCTTTTGTTCCGTGGGATACGCCACTTAGAAAAGCTCTTGCTATTCCTTTTGGTGAAAAGTTTTCTGCACGCGATTCGCTTATCACTACTGGCGGAAATGCCGTTAATACAGCAACGACTTTTTGTCGCCAGGGCTTAAAAACCGCTACTGTTGTTAAAATCGGTCGCGATATTCTAGGAGAAATGATTCAGAATCGTTTGTGTTTAGAGAGAGTGGGGAACAAATTTATTGTTCAAGACAATAGTATCGCTACTTCTCGCTCAGTTTTGCTTTTACAGCAGGGCGAGCGTTCAATTATTACCTATCAGGGAGCGGGGGCGTCGTTATCTATCGCTGATTTAAATTTTAAGGAATATGTGGCAAAGTGGTGGTATGTTTCGTTAGCGGGCGAATCATATAAACTTTTCCCTTCTATCGCTAAAAAAGCGAAAGAAATGGGCATTAAATTGGCGATTAATCCAACTGTAAAACATCTTCGCGACGGCAAAAGTCAGCTTATCGCAAATCTTAAATATGTTGATTTTCTAGTATTAAACGAAGGTGAGGCGTCTTTGCTCACAGGCATTTCTTTCGTAAATGATAAAGAAGTATTTCGTAAAATTGATAAATTAACCCCAGGAATTGTTGCTGTTACAGGAGGGGATAAAGGTTCGGTTATTTCGGATGGCAAGCAAATATATAAAGCAGGTATTTTAAGAGGAGGAAAAGTAGTTGACCGCACTGGAGCAGGGGATGCTTATGGCGCAGGCTTTGTGGCTGGACTTATTCGGACAAAAGAAAAATGCGAACGGCTTAATTTTGACCCTGAAAAGATAAAATACGCTATTCGTCTTGCCACAGCAAATGCTTCTTCTGTTGTTCAAAAAATAGGCGCTTCAGAAAATGCTTTATCTAGAAAAGATTTTGATAACACCGCGAGATACCAAAAAATAAAAATAGAGGTGAGACAATTAATAACTAACAATAAATAAAATTCAAAATTCATTACTAACTTGTCTAAATCACTTTTATATAGATTTATTAAAGAAGCCGAGGATAGGCGCGTTGCTGTTGGGCATTTTAATTTTTCAGATATCGCGACAGCTAAAGGCATAATGGGAGCGGTTAAAAATATCGCTCGAGATTTTCATCTTAATATTCCTGTATGTTTAGGAACATCAGAAGGAGAGGTGGGCTATGTGGGTGCGCGTTTTGCCGTGTCTCTTACAAAACAATATCAAGCAGAAGGCCAACAGGTTTTTTTAAATGGCGACCATATCCGTTCGCTTGAAAGATTAAAAAGTTTAGTAGAAGCCGGTTATGATTCAGCTGTATTTGATGCTTCAGAGCTTTCTTTTGAGCAAAATATCGCGTTAACCCGCGAGGCAGTAAGGCTTGCTAAATATATTAATCCTGATTTTTTGATTGAGGGAGAGATAAATTACATAGGAGGGTCCTCAAAGCTTTTAGAAGATTTTCCAATGGATGCCAAACTTATTCCTGAGGCACTTACTTCGCCTGAACAAGCTCGTATATTTGTTGAATCCACTGGGGTAGATCTTATCGCTCCAGCGGTAGGGAATATTCACGGTATTTTAAAGCACTCACCTAATCCGAGAATTGATTTTGATCGCATTAGAGCTATTAAAAAAGCTACGCCTGCGCCTATTGTCCTACATGGCGGGTCTGGCCTACGAGAAGAAGATTTTATTCAAGCGATATATGCTGGCGTATCAGTTATACATTTGAATACTGAGTTAAGACTAGCTTGGAGAAAAGGGTTAGAAACTGCACTTACAGCGGATAAAGACGAAGTTGCTCCTTATAAGCTTTTTTCTACTGCCGAAAAGGCTGTTCAGAGCGTTGTCTTTGAACGGTTGAAATTATTTAATAAACTGGTATAATCTCAAATGAACTATGATAAACTTAAACGCTGATATTAGAGAATCATCTCTAAAGCCTAATGCTTTGCGCGCATCTGGGCTCATTCCTGCCGAAATATACGGCAAAGGATTTAATAACCTGCATATTACTGTTCCTGTTAAAGAATTTAATAAAGTCTTTGAAAAAGCGGGAGAAAACACAGTTGTGGATCTTCTGGTTGGAAAAAATACATATTCTGTACTTATCCAAGATTATCAAAAACATCCTATTTCTGGCCAATTTTTAGCTGTTGATTTTTTACAAATAAGATTAGACGAAAAAATCACTGCGCCTATTCCTCTTGTGTTTATTGGCGAGTCTTCTGCTGTTAAAGAAATGGGAGGGATTCTTGTTAAATCAATGGATAAGATTGAAGTAGAGGCCTTACCATCTGATCTTCCTCATGAAATTGAAATTAATATAAGCGCTATTAAAGAAATTGACGGCAGTATTTATGTTCGAGATATTCCTAAGAGCGGTAATTACGAAATAATTACAGATTCAGATACTGTTATCGCAACTGTCGTTATTCCTGAAGAAGAAATTGTAGTAGCGCCTGTAGGCGTTGAAGATATCGTAACTGAAGGTGAGGCAAAACGCGCCGAATCAGCTAAAGCTGAAGATAAAGATTCTTAGTATGGTATTTATATGTTATAATTAAAGCATTGATAAATATGCTTAATCAGCAACAAAATAAACAATTTGTTTCTTTTTTGTCGCGTAAAAATTTTTCCCGAAATTATAAAATTACAACTATTGCGCTTAAATCGCCTGCCAAAATTATTTTAACAGGATTAACTGTTATTATAGTTGCTTATCTTGTCCTTATATTTGCGCCTATATCGGAGCTAAATGCTCAAACTACGCAAAGAACAACAGACCGTGCTGCTCTTCAAGCTGAGCTTGCCACGCTTGAGGCCCAAATTGATGAATATGAAAAAACAGTACAAGGATATAGGCAAAGAGGAGCTACTTTAACACAAGAAGTTAGGCGTTTAAATACGCGAATAAGTTCTATAAATCTCCAGATTCGCGCTCTTACCCTTAATCTTCGGGAATTAGACGAGGAAATAGGAGCTACAACCGAGAGAGTCCAAACTACAGAAGCTAATATAAAAAATACACAAGCAAAAATTGGAGCTGCTTTGCGTAAAATAGAAGAGGGTGAGGATCGAAATCTTGTTGAAATATTAATGGAAAACCCATCTCTTTCTGATTTCTTTGGCAATATTAATAACATTTTAACTGTGCAAAATGCCTTGTCAGAAGCGCTTCGCGAATTACAGGTTTTGCGGACGGACTATGTTGCGCAAAAAGAAGAACTTATTGCCCAAAAAGAAAGCGCAGAAATGCTTAAAAATAATCAAGAAGCACAAAGGAGATCAGCTGAAACTTTAAGAAGAGAGAGAGACAATCTTCTAAGAGCTACAAGAGGTAGGGAGGCAACATATCAGCAGCTGTTGGCGCAGACCCGAAGAACAGTGGCTGAAATACGAGCAAGACTTTTTTATTTAGCAGACGGAGGGAGAATGACTTTCGCTCAAGCGTATGAACACGCGCGCGTTGCCTCAGGTGTAACAGGTGTTCGTCCAGAACTCCTTTTAGCTATATTAGACAGAGAATCTGGCTTAGGAAGAAATGTTGGTCAATGTAGCTATAGAACAGCGATGAGTCCAAGAAGGGATATGCCTGCGTTTCTAGAAATTATAGCTGAACTTGGCTTGCAAGAAGAACTTGCCGCCGATAGAATAAAAGTTTCTTGTCCAATCCCAAGAGATGGTGCGTGGGGAGGAGCTATGGGTCCATCGCAATTTATTCCCTCAACTTGGATTAGATATAGAGATAGAATTGCTGAAATTACAGGCGTGCGTCCAGCTAATCCGTGGAATAACCGCGATGCTTTTATCGCTACCGCCCTTTTAATTAGAGATAATTTTAATTCTGCGGCTTGTCGTAATCATGCTGGGGCCAATCAGGTATTGAGAGAGCGTTGTGCCGCAGCGATGTATTATGCGGGAGGGGCATGGCGCAGGTTTATGAACTCTTATGGCAGAGGAGTTATGAATCGTGCCGCTGATTTTGCAGATGATCTTGTAGTGTTGCGCGGAAATCAAGCGCAGAGGTAGATAATTAATCAACGAGTAATTTTCAAAAGAATCTAGAACTTAGAATAGGAATATAGAATTTAGGATTTAGAACAACGCCACCTTCGTGGAAGTGAAAACTTATCTTTGAAAAGCTTTAATTATTGGCTCCATGTTGCCTTCTAAAATCTTTTCTATATTATGCCATTTTTTGCCTATGCGATGATCGGTAATTCTATCATCAGGAAAGTTATAGGTTCTAATTTTTTCTGAGCGATCGCCAGAACCTATCTGGTCGCGCCGTAAATTGCCTAGTCTTACTTGTTGTTCCTGTACTTGATTTTCATAAAGCTTAGCCCTTATCGCTGATAATGCGCGCTCTTTGTTGCCCATTTGACTGCGTTCTGCCTGAGAGGCAACAATAATACCTGATGGTTTATGAAGTATGCGAACAGCTGTCTCTACTTTATTTACATTTTGTCCGCCTGGCCCAGATGAACGAAAAGTGGTGATTTCTAAATCGCGGGGATTAATATTAATTTGTTTTTCTTCTACTTCAGGCATAATGGCTACAGAGGCTGTTGAAGTATGTACTCTACCAGAGCGCTCAGTTGCGGGGACTCTTTGCACTCTATGTACTCCCGATTCTTGTTTTAATAATTCATAAAGATTACTGCCTGATGGATCGGTTATTTGAGCAAAAAGAGTTTTAATACCCCCAAGGGCATTTTCGCTTGAATCAAGCACAATAAATTTCCATCCTTTTGTTTCCGCGAAGCGTTGATACATGCGCACAAGATTAAAAGCAAATATTGATGCCTCATCTCCTCCTGCGCCAGCGCGTACTTCTAAAATTACTTTATTCATAACAATTATTTATCGAAGATTATTAATTATTGCCTATTATATCCCGCTTTATGCTTGATTATAATAAAGCTAATAGCTAATTTATTTTACAGAAATTACGCTTTTCTTAGCCCTAGCCTTTGTTATTTTTTTTGGTGCAGCCTCTCCTTTTGTTTTTCTTGCTTTAAATTTTTCTACTCTTCCAGCGGTATCTATGAGTTTTTCAGCTCCTGTGTAAAATGGGTGACACTTATTGCATATTTCAACTCCTGTTTTTTCTCTGGTAGATCCAGCTTGAATAATATTGCCGCAAACGCAATTAATAGTTGCATTTTTATAATACTGAGGATGTATATTATCTTTCATATATAGACAACTTTAGCAGTTTTAGTATTAGATGTCTAGAGTTATTAGTTGACATGGAAATCATCTTAATTTACTATTTTAAAAGTAAAAAATATATTCAATGCCACCTCCAGTTAAACATCATTCAAAATCTAAAGTAGGCAGGAGAAGGTCTCATCAGGCCAAAAAGAAAATTAATATTGTGGTTTGTAAAAAATGTAGCCGCCCGACTCTTGGCCACAGAGTTTGTCGCGAATGCGGTCATTATGATGAATAATAACCGCGTTTTATTTTATGTCTTCTAGACAAATAGGTCGCTCTATAGTTTTACAATCTCTTTATGAGTGGGATTTTCATGGGCGTCAAGTCGCTCTTTCTGATTTTTTAGAAAGAAATTTATTAGAGTTTACTCCAGAATTAGATGATACAAATTTTGTACGAGCGCTTGCTGTAGGCATAGGAGAAAAAATTATGAAAATAGATGAGATAATACAAAAAGCAGCGCCAGAGTGGCCCTTAGAACAAATAGCAGTAGTTGATAGAAATATATTAAGGATAGGTCTTTATGAGCTTTTATTTGCTAATCATAAAGAAGTGCCGCCAAGAGTTGCCATTAATGAATCTATTGAGCTCGCTAAAGCGTATGGGGGACTAAGCTCTAGCAAGTTTGTGAATGGTGTGCTTGGAACTATCTATCGAGAAATCGGAGAACCAGATAAAAACGAAAAAACTAAAAAAGAAAAAAATAACGAAAGTTATGCTACGTTGGAAGAAAATGATGTAGAGATATTTCCATATCCTGTGATTGATGCGGATTTTAACGCTGAAAATATTGACCTTCCTTTTGATGACACAATCTCTGTTGAAGATAATGATTTATCGCAAGAAAAAACAAATCACTAATGAATACTAATGAATTTCAAGCTGAAATAGATATTTTATTTAAAGATGATAGGGTTTTAAAAGAGGCCCTAACTCATAGATCTTACCTTAATGAGAATCAAGATTGGCCATGTGATCATAATGAAAAACTAGAGTTTTTAGGAGATGCGGTACTTGAGTTTGCTACAACTAAATATTTATTTTGCGCATTTCCTAAAATGGAAGAAGGAGAGCTTACAATGCTAAGGGCTGCGCTTGTTAATACAAAAATGCTTGCTCAAATTGCCGAAAGCATGCATCTTCAAAAATATTTATTGCTATCTAATGGAGAAAGAACACAGACAAACGGAAGAGCAATGGAAACGATACTTGCCGATGCTTTTGAAGCGCTTATTGGCGCTATATATATAGATCAAGGATATGATATCGCTGAAAAATTTATTAAAAGCAGAGTTTTATCTCGCATAGATGAGATAAAAAAACAAGGGTATAGAGATCCTAAAAGTGTTTTACAAGAGAGAATACAAGATACGATTAAGGTTACCCCGACATATAAAGTGCTTGAAGAATCTGGCCCAGAGCATCAAAAATCTTTTAAGGTAGGTGTTTATTACGACGACAGTCTTATTGCTGTTGGAGAAGGCCTTTCTAAGCAAGAAGCAGAAATAGCATCAGCAGAGAAAGCTCTGCAGATAAATAATAATTAATTCCACTACGCGAAATCTTGCATAGTGATGTAGCTGACGTCTATAGTTTGTATTTTTTGTAATTTGCAAGTCGCAAATCGTTTAGCGTAATATTAAATGGGTGGCGGATGCGCACTCGCTAAACACAAAGGTCTAATCGGGGTCACCACCGCCACCCTTTTTATTTTTTAAACTATTAGTTATGTCAGTTTTATTAAAAAATATTTCGCTTGCGGATCACACAACATATAAAATTGGCGGTCCGGCAAAATATTTCGCGGAAGTAAAAGATGAAAAAGATATTATTAATGTTTTAAGTGAATATAATAACTATTCTCCAATAAATAAAAAAATTTTTATTCTTGGAGGGGGGGCTAATACGCTTTTTTCAGATGAAGGATACGATGGACTTGTGCTTAAAATATCTATTTCAGATATAGCAATAATTGGAAACAATATAATTCGAGTTAGTGCAGGAGCATCTCTAAAAGATATTCTTTCTTTTGCAGTAGAGCATAATTTTACAGGAATGGAATGGATGGCAGGAATCCCAGGTAGTTTAGGCGGAGCTATAAGGGGAAACGCTGGCGCTTTTGGTAGAGAGATAAAGGATAGTGTGATTTCAGTAAGGAGTATTGATATACAAAATTGTGAGAAAATTATTGAGCGGCAAAATAATGAGATTATGTTTGGGTACCGCACAAGCGTTTTTAAATCAGAAGTGAAAGATGAAATTATTTTATCTGCTGAAATAAGGTTTTTATTAGGAAGCTCAGAAGAAATACGAGCGCAAATACAAAAGAATATGGATTATAGACATGAGCGGCAACCGCTTGAATGGCCCTCTGCTGGTAGCACATTTAAAAACGTCAATACTGCTAATGCCACAAAAGAACAGTTGCAAGAGTGGAGTGCTATTATCAAAACAGATCCGGTTCCTGTTATTCCAGTAGCGTTTTTAATATCGCAAGCAGGCCTAAAAGGGAAAACTATTGGAGGAGCAATGATTTCTGAAAAACATTCTAATTTTTTTATTAATATAGGCAATGCAAAAGCAAGTGATGTCAGGGAATTAATTAATTTTACTAAAAAAGTTATTCAAGAGAAGTTTAATTTAGAGATAGAAGAAGAAATTCAAATTGTTAATAAATAAAATTTTATTAGATGAGGTCTAGAAAAAGTTATCCACATATATTTTTTATTTTATTTATAATATAATTATGGTAGGAGTTAATAAAAATATTTGGTCGGATATTTTTATAAACTTAGAGCAAAAAAAATAAAAAAATATGGCTGTAAAGAAAAAAATAATAAAGAAAGCTACAAAAGCAAAAGCAGCGATAAAGAAAGTGGCGAAGAAAGTAGTGAAGGCGAAAGTTGCTACTAAGAAGATAGCTGTTAAGAAGGCAAAAAAAACTACTGGGAAAAAAAAGTAGGCGCTTGCTTTAAGCTTTTTAATAAAGCCGCCCTTTAATAAGGCGGTTTTATTTATTTTTTGATAATTCTTACTATTAGGGCCTTTTTTGCTTTAGTAAGCTTGCCATATAAATCAAGTCGCTGGCTGTGAGTTATGTTGTGTTGTATAATAAGTCTATGAAGATCAATATTACAGTAAAAAATCTTGAGCTTTCGCCTGCTATTAAGGAGCACATAGAGAAAAAAATGAACTCTCTAGATAAGTTTATGAAGAAGTGGGCAACGGAGGGAAGCGTAGAATTAAACTTTGATGCTGGCAGAACGACTAAACATCATAATAAAGGCGATGTTTATTATGCTGAAGCGAATCTTAAAGTTCCTGGAAACATGATAAGGGTCCGCAAGACTAACGAGGACTTGCATGCTGCGATAGATGAGGTTAGGGAAGTGCTTGCTGAAGAAATAAAACAATATAAAGAAAAAATTAAGGAGTCCTTGTAATTTTAGTTGTTACAAAGGATAATTCGTTTTACATGTTTAATCTTTTTGCGTCTTCAAAAATTACTAAAGATAAGGCTCTGCTTCAAAAAATTAATGATTTAGAAAGTAAAATTGAAGTATTAAGCGATGAAGAAATAAAAAAAAGAAGCCTGGATCTAAAAGAACAAGCTTCTTCTGGTAAATCTCTTGAGGAGCTGTTACCTGAGGCTTTTGCTTTAGTAAGAGAGTCTGCAAAAAGAAATTTACGCCAAAGGCATTTTGATTCACAAATATTAGGAGGCATTAATCTACATAAAGGCGCAATTGTTGAAATGATGACAGGAGAAGGAAAAACTCTTGCTGTTACAGCGCCTGCATATCTCAATGCTCTTGTGGGCAAAGGAGTGCATATTATTACAGTGAATGATTATCTTGCAACTCGCGATGCTGTTTGGATGGGGCAGATTTATCATTATCTTGGGATTAGCACGGCTTGCATAGTGCATAGTGGAGCCTTTATGTATGACCCGAATTTTAATAATAATCCTGAAGTAACTAGTGAGGAAAAAAGGGCAGATGAAAAAAGAGATAATGTTGGTTTTTTTCTTGTAGAGCACAAATTTTTACGCCCTATTTCAAGGCAGCAGGCGTATATGGCAGACATTACTTATGGAACAAATCACGAGTTTGGATTTGATTATTTAAGAGACAACCTTGCTTTACAAAAAGAAGTGCAAGTACAAAGAGGGCATCACTTTGCTATGATAGACGAAGTAGATTCTATCCTTATAGATGAGGCAAGAACTCCGCTTATTATTTCTGCTCCTGACGCCGCTTCCAGTGAATATTATAAAATAATGTGGAAGGCTGTATCGCGCCTTGAAGAAGGAAGCGATTATACGGTCGCTGAAAAAACAAAATCTGTTGAGATACTTTCGTCTGGCATAGATAAAGTAGAAAAATTTGCTGGCATAACTGATCTTTACAGCGCGGAAAACATTAGGCTCGCTCATTATTTAGAGGAATGTTTAAGAGCTAAGGCTTTATTTCTAAAAGACAGAGACTATGTTGTTCAAAATGGCGAAGTTATTATTGTAGACCAATTTACAGGAAGGCTTATGCGTGGGAGACGATATTCTGGAGGACTACATCAAGCGATTGAAGCAAAAGAGGGCGTAAAAGTGCAAGAAGAGTCTAAAACTTTTGCTCAAGTTACTATACAAAATTATTTTAGGCTTTACGGCAAAATTTCAGGAATGACTGGTACTGCCCAAACATCCGCGGAAGAGTTTAATAAAGTTTATGGCGTAGAGACAATAACTATTCCGACTAATAAACCCCTCGTGAGAAAAGACTTGTCAGACCTTATATATAAAACGGCTGACGCGAAATTCAAAGCGGTTGCCGAAGAAGCGCGTGCTCGTTCTGAAAAAGGACAGCCGGTTTTAGTTGGTACTGTATCAATAGAAAAAAATGAACTACTTTCGGAATATTTAAGTCGCGCAGGAGTAAGATATGAAATATTAAATGCCAAAAATCACGAGAGAGAAGGTTCAATAATAGCGCAAGCTGGAAAGAAGGGGGCCGTAACTCTTGCAACAAACATGGCGGGTAGGGGAGTGGACATTGTATTAGGAGGTAGTCCATATGACGAAGAAAAAGCAAAAGAAGTTAAAGAACTCGGAGGGCTTCATGTTATAGGCACAGAACGACACGAAGCGAGAAGAATAGATAATCAACTTCGCGGACGTTCTGGTAGACAAGGAGACCCTGGTTCTTCGCAATTTTTTATCTCTTTAGAAGATGACTTAATGCGTATATTTGGAGGAGGGAGAATAAGCGGAATGATGCAGGCTTTAAATGTTCCAGAAGACCAGCCGATTGAATCAGGTCTTGTGACTAAGGCGCTTGTATCAGCACAAAAAAAGGTAGAAGGTCTTAATTTTGATGCTCGCAAACACTTACTCGATTATGACGATATTTTAAATAAACAAAGAGTGTTTGTATATCATCGTAGACAACGCTTGCTTGAAGCAGAAAGAGAAGAATTAAAAGAGATTATTGTCGGAATTATAGAAGCAAAGGGTGAAGGCAAAGAAGAAGAAAAAAATCAAATAAAAGAACTTATCCAGAAGACCGAAAACATAGAAGTGTTTAGATATCCTTTACTTGCTATGCTCGATACTCTTTGGATGACTCATTTAGAAGACCTTGAATCTCTAAGAGAGTCTGTAAGAATTAGAGCATACGGACAACATGACCCGCTTGTAGAGTATAGAAGAGAAAGCCATATTTTATATCGTAAGTTACTTGAAGCATTTGATGCATGGGTATATGACAATTTGTCTAAAATTAAAATTGTTCCACAAGAACAAGCAAGACCTCAAGTAAGCCAAGCGGTGCGAGCAGCGGAATTAAATATGAGGCCTGAAGAGTTTGCCGAAATAGGCAGAAACGACCCTTGTCCTTGCGGTAGTGGAAAAAAGTTTAAGAAGTGCCATGGGGGATGATAATAAAGACTCTCACTTCACGAGATCTGGCGTAGCCAGACAAAAATCAAAGATCAAAAATTAAAATTCAAGGAACAAAATCTCTCGCTATACGAGATCTGACGTAGCCAAACTAAATATACAATTTCCAATTTCTAATTTTGAATTTTGATTCAATTTTAAAATTAGAATTTTGAAACATCATTTCAGTGAAGAGATAATCTTTCTTTTAGTTGTTAGTCGCTTGTTGTCCGTCGTTAGTTGATAGTTGCCAGTCGCCAGTTGTCTCGCTTTGCGAGATTAGTTGTGAGCTAAGCATTAATTGTTGTAAATTATAAGTGAATGTTCAAAATATTTAGTGGTAGTGCAAAACACACAAAAGACAGCGTTCGTCGCTTTGTAGTTGATATTAAGCATCCAGTAAAAATAAAATCGGATGTTGCGGAGATATCAATTAATAAACCGGACTTTTTAGAAATTG
>CAYGDC010000013.1:0-11930 GCA_964348605.1 uncultured Candidatus Saccharibacteria bacterium
GCGTGATATCCGTTTCACCACGAGGGCGCGCACTCTTTAACTATGATACTTTTTTCTGTTTTAGGCAAAAATCGTAAAAATTTATTTATATTTTGGGGAAAAATAAAAAAGGAGAGGTAGGGAGAAATCTTTCGATTTCAGAAGTGGAAATAATTAAGATAATTTCCATCATCTAGAAAGACTCTATCTAACTCTCCAAAATGGGATCATAGTTTCCTTTGAGCCGAAGCTCAAAGGAAACTATGATTTGATTCGGGGGAAAGAGAGAGGGAGGAGAGGTTCTTATTCTGCCTTTGCTTTGCGACAACACTTCGCAAAGGAAGTACAATTACCCTTTTAGGAGACCTAAATAAGTCTCAACCTTGCTTCTCTCCAGGCACTTCTCTTACTTGCTGAAATCTGCTATTAACTCTTCTAATAAGAGCCTAGCAAATTCTTTCAGTTCGTCTTGAGAGATGCCCGTCCTTTTAGCTGCGTTGCTAAGCTCCTTTGTGAAGCCCGGACTCAGCCGAATACCTTTCCGGCCTGCCTGGTATTTCAGAAGAGCGATAGCAATTTCGCCCCTTCTTTTTTCATCCATTTTTTTACCTCCTTTCTGGTGAATATTTAGAATGAAAAGGATTTTTAAAGAACTATGGTGTGGAAAGAACTCCTTTTTATTTCCGCTTGGATAACAGCATATTGCTCTAGTCTTGTCAATAGTAAAGCAGTGTCCATATACGATTGACTATACCAGAATATTCTAAAACACTGCTGAGATATTTCATTTTTTGCTCTTACGCTAAGTCCCTACCCATCTTCCTTTTTCGTTTTTTCTACTAAAAAATATTCAGTTCAGCGTTCGATTTCCAGACGATAAGATATTCAAAATTTTTCAGTGGACCGCCTGGGAATCGAACCCAGAACCTTACGCTTAAGAGGCGTCTGCTCTGCCGATTGAGCTAGCGATCCTATAAATAGTAAACTTTAAACTATCTTGTTTTGATAATACTCGCCTGAAATTTTTTTTTCAAATTATCAGCAAGCCTTAATTCTATATTCTGTGTAAATGTTGTCTGTTATTGGCCATAAAGAGTAAAATAAAATAATAATGGTTGAATCTTTAGATATTAGCACTCCTCTTAAATCTATAAAAGGTGTTCCACTAGGGACAGCAAAAAAATTAGAAAATATTGGATTAAAGACCGCTGGCGATTTATTGTGGCACTTTCCAATAAGATATGAGGACTGGATAAATCCAATTTTTCCAAGTAGATTCTCTGTTGGTCAAAATGTTGTATTAAAAGCTCGTGTCGGCAAATCTTTTACTAAAAGAATTTGGCAAAGAAAATTATCTATCACGGAAGCCGAACTGCTTCACGAAAATAGCAAAATTAAAGCTGTCTGGTTTAATCAGCCGTATGTTAAATATGGATTTGCTACAGGAGACGAGATAGTTGCTTCTGGCAAAATAGTAGAGCGACAAAAAAGCGTTGTTCTTTTTAATCCTGTGTATGAAGTAGTCGGCAAAGAGGGCTCTGTAAAAATAGGTTGCATCGTGCCGGTTTATGCCCGACCAAGAGGCGTAAGCTCGGCGATGATACAGCGCATAGCAGGCAAAATAATTAATCTTGTAGACAGCTTACCAGAATTTTTACCTGGAAGCGTTCTTATCGCAGAAAAATTGCCTAAAATTAATACCTGTGTTCGCAAGGCGCATTTTCCAGAAAATATGAAAGATGGAACTGATGCTAAACGACGCTTTTCTTTTGAAACTATTTTTCTTATTCAACTATTAAATCGCATAAGTCGGGAAAAATTGATGGAAATGAAAGCGCCTAATATTCCGCTTGATACAGATGAAGTTAAGCACATGCTGTCTTCTTTACCATTTGAGCTTACTTTTTCTCAAAAAAAATCACTTTTAGAAATACTGCGCGATATGTCTTCTGGTCGTCCGATGAATAGACTCCTTCAAGGAGATGTCGGTTCTGGAAAAACAGTAGTTGCCGCGATTGCGGCTATTATGACGGCAAAAAACGGCTTTCAGTCCGCTATAATGGCGCCAACTGAAATACTTGCCTTTCAGCACTATGAAACCATCAAAAAGTTATTTTCTTTTTCCGATATTAAGCTTGGAATTGTTACTTCTGGAACAACAAAGATTTTCTTAAGCGAAGGATTAGAATCAGAAATCAAGAAATCCGAAATAAGCGATATTATTTCTCGCAAAAAAATAGATATTATTATCGGCACGCACGCTCTTATCGCTAAAAGAAAAAAAGGGAGCCTCTTAGAACCAAAACATTTAGGATTAGTTATTGTTGATGAACAACACCGATTTGGAGTTTCTCAACGCGAATCTCTTACAAAAACTAGTGCCGACGCTATGCCTCATTTTTTAAGTATGTCGGCTACTCCTATTCCGCGGACTATGGCGATTGCTCTTTTTGGGGATTTAGATATGTCATTTATCAGCGAACTTCCGCAGGGAAGAAAAAAAATAATTACTAAGTGGGTTTCTCCACAAAACAGAAGCAATGCGTATGCTTTTATAAGGGGAGAAATAACTAAAGGTAGGCAGGCCTTTGTTCTTTGTCCTAAAATAGAAAGTCGTGAATTAAGCGATGAAGAAATAGCGCCAGGGACCTATACTGCCTGGGATGATATAAAGAGCGTTAAAGCAGAATATGAAAAACTTTCATCTCGTGTGTTTCCAAGCAATAAAATTGGAATGCTTCACGGCAAAATGTCTACTAAGGAAAAAGAAAAAGTCATGAGGGAATTTCAATCAAATAAAATATCTGTCCTTGTAAGCACATCTGTTGTGGAGGTAGGAATAGATGTTCCAAACGCTACAATAATGATGATAGAAGACGCTGAGCGTTTTGGGCTTGCACAACTTTATCAATTTAAGGGGCGAGTAGGGCGGGGAGAGCATCAATCATATTGTTTGCTTTTTTCTGATACTCCATCAGACATAGCTAAAAACCGCCTCACTGCTTTATTAGAGGCAAAAAATGGACTTGAGCTTGCTGAAAAAGATTTATCTCTGCGAGGACCAGGAGAGCTTTTAGGACACAGCCAGACAGGAATACCCGATATTACAATGAGGGCATTGCAAGACAAAGAGCTTATCAAGGCAAGCCTTAACGCAGTAGACCTTGTAATGAAAAAAGGATTGCGATTTGAAGAATTCGCACCGCTAAAATCTAAATTAGACGCTTTAAGAAAACAGTTTCATTTGGAATAGTTTTAAGATAAAAAATATAGTTATAGGAAAACCATTAATCGGAATATATTGGCGGCCCCAAGGGGAATCCCATCGAGTCGGCTTTCCGCCGTCGCGGAAAACGCGCTCTCTGGCCCTCGCCTCCCTCGGCTTTTCTGCTGAAAAGCCTTCAGTCCGGCGTTCGATTCCCTAAATTATAATTTATTATGGCGGCCCCAAGGGGAATCGAACCCCTGTTACCAGGATGAAAACCTGGCGTCCTAACCGCTAGACGATAGGGCCATTTCAAAATAAGTTGTAAATATTGTGCCAAAAAATATCTGCTTTGGCAACTAGCAAGAAAATGCCTTATAAAAATAATATTATTTTGCTTCTCTATATTTTTTTATCGCTTTACGCAGAGCCTCTACCGAGAGATGGGCGCAATGAACTTTAATAGGGGGGAGTGTTCCAAGTGCTTTTTTAACATCTTCAAACTCTATTTCTTCTGCCTCTTTCAAAGTTTTGCCTTTGGCGAGTTCGGTTATCATTGAAGAAGTGGCTATTGCTGCAACGCATCCTAATGTTTCAAAGCTAATATCTTCAATTACCTCATTGTCTGAAATTTTTAGATATATTGTCATCATGTCCCCACAGGCAGGGTTGCCAATTTCTCCGACAGCTGTATGATTCGGAATCAATCCCATATTTTTAGGATCTTGGAAATGATCCATTACTTCTTTTGAATACATGTTTGTATAATTTATTATCTTTTTTTATCCATGGTTACCACTAATCTTGCGTAGCTTTTCTATAATCCCTGGCATTATAGATACTACATAATTTACTTCTTCTGTAGTTGTTTGTCTACCCAAGGAAAATCTTATAGAGCTATGGGCCCCAAAATCAGTGATATCCATTGCTTTTAAGACATGTGATGGAGCAAGACTTTCTGCTGCGCACGCTGACCCAGTAGACACCGATACTCCTTGTTGATTTAGCATTACAAGTATTGCCTCTCCCTCCGCTCCCTCGAAGCTTATATTCGCGTTATTTGGCAATCTGTATTTTTTATCTCCATTTAAGACCGAGTGCGGAATCGATGTAAGTATCCCATCTATTAACTTATCTCTTAATTTTTTTATCTCTTCGCTTTTAACAGAGTATTCGTTAATTTTTGAAATAGCACTACCTAGCCCTACGATGCCAGTAACATTTAATGTCCCCGCCCTAAGTTTAATCTCCTGCCCTCCTCCGTCTATAAGTCTCGTAAGAGGCGTGCCTTTTTTGATATAAAGCGCGCCCATTCCTTTGGGACCATAAATTTTATGAGCAGAGATAGTAAGCATATCTACGCCAAGATTGCCTACATTACAATCAAGATAATTTATTGCTTGCGCGGCATCAGTGTGAAAAAAAATCTTTTTTTTATTCACAGCATTTGATTCCGCGATAAGCGCGCCTATTTCTGCTATTGGCTGTATCGCTCCCATTT
Source organism: uncultured Candidatus Saccharibacteria bacterium (assembly GCA_964348605.1). Lineage (GTDB taxonomy): Bacteria > Patescibacteriota > Minisyncoccia > UBA6257 > Colwellbacteraceae > JALOAR01. The sequence continues at coordinate 4,686 of CAYGDC010000013.1, forward strand.
CATTATTGGCATACATTACTGAAATTAATACAGTCTCTGGGCGAATAAGATTTTTGATATTCTCTACGCTGACTGTGCCATTTTTGCCAACCGGAATAAACGAAACTTCAGCAAGACCGTCCTCTATTACCCTTTTTGCCGACGCAAGCACACAGCTATGTTCTATTTCGCTAACTATTATATGAGGATTGCCGCCACATTCTTCGCGTATCTTTTTAGACATAGCGATTCCTTTAATTACCATATTATTTCCTTCAGTGGCTCCGCTTGTAAATATAATTTCGGCGGGGCTACTCCCTAAGAAATCAGCCACTTGTTGTCTTGCTTTCAATACTCCTTTTTGCGCATCTTCTCCAAATTGATGTATTGAAGACGGATTACCAAAGCGCTCGGTAAAATACGGCAACATATCTTGTAAGACACCTTGGTCTACAGGTGTTGTTGCTGCATAATCCATATAAATTTTTTTGTTGTTCATTTATTTGTCTCTATTATACCAGATCTCGCGTAGCGAGATTAATTATTGTCATCTTACCTATTTTAGGTGATTATTGTTAAATATATGTCTGTCCCCAAAAAAAATCAAAAAACTGTTATTTTTGCCATAGAAACTAGTTGTGACGAAACAGCTATGGCTCTTTTAGAGGCGCGTGGCGGATTAGTATCTCCGCGCTTTAAGCTTATTAAAAGCACAGTATTGTCACAGATAGCGATGCATAAAGAGTTTGGTGGCGTAGTGCCTAATATCGCAAAAAGAGAGCATGGCAAAGCTTTGCCAGAAATGATTAAGTTATTTGAAAATCTTCCTGCATTTCAAAAAACTGAGTTGATTGCTGTAACAACTGGCCCCGGCCTTACGCCAGCACTCTGGACAGGCATTGAGTTTGCGAAAGAATTTGGGAGAAAAAATAATAAAAAAGTTTTTGGAACAAATCATATTAAAGGACACCTTTATAGCTTTTTGCTTTCTAATCCCAGAAATCTAAAAAACATGTTTCCCATGACTGCTCTTGTCGCAAGTGGGGGTCATACAATTCTTTTTTTACTGGAAAACATCAGCACCATAATTAAGCTTGGAGAAACAAGAGATGATGCTTCTGGCGAAGCCTTTGATAAAGGAGCGCGACTTTTGGGCCTCCCCTATCCAGGAGGGCCAGAGTTATCACGGGTTGCTGAAGAAGGAAACGATAAAGCTTTTGATTTTCCTCGGCCGATGATAAATCAAAAAAATTATGACTTTAGTTTTTCTGGACTTAAAACCGCTCTCCTTTATCAATTAAAAAATAGTAATAAAGCAAACTGGAGAGATATAAATCAAAGAGCTGTTTCTAATATATCTAAAAATCTTGCTCCTAAAATGCGAGCTGATGTTGCTGCAAGTTTTGAAAAAGCTATTGTGGACTGTCTTGTTGTTAAGTCTTTTCGAGCAGTAGAGAAATACAAATGTCGCTCACTTGTTATTTCTGGAGGCGTATCTGCAAATAAGCGTCTGCGGAAAGAATGCGCGCGAATGGCTAAAAAACAAAAAATTCGCTTTCTTGCTCCAGAACAACAATTTAGCACTGATAATGCCGCTATGATTGCCTCTTCTAGTTATATTGAAAATTTGATGGGCGTAAATCGCAAGCTTGAAGCTGACGGAAACCTTGTGATATAGCCTTAAATAAAGCAAAATTAAAACCAAATGAATACGCGATACGAGCATCAAGTTGCTGAAAATAAAATCTACGAAGATTGGGAAAAATCCGGATTTTTTAATCCAGATAATTTACCAGGCAAAGGCAAGCCGTTCACTATCATTATGCCTCCTCCGAACGCGAATGGGTCCCTGCATATCGGACACGCTCTTTTTGTAACCTTAGAAGACATTATGATTCGCTACTCGCGTATGCGTGGCAGGAAAGCTCTGTGGCTACCAGGAGCTGACCACGCTGGATTTGAAACCCAAGTTGTTTATAACAAAAAATTAGAAAAAGAAGGGCGTTCTTTTTGGGAAATGCCAAAAACCCAGCTTTATGACGAGATAAAAGAGTTCACTTTGGCTAATAAAGAATATATGGAGGGGCAATTACGAAAACTCGGAGCAAGTTGCGATTGGTCTAGGGCAAAATTCACTCTTGATGAAGATATTCGTAGCGTAGTTTATGAAACTTTTGAAAAATTATATAAAGACGGGCTTGTTTATCGTGCCGAACGACCAGTTAATTGGTGCATAAAACACCAAACAACTCTTTCTGATTTAGAAATTAAACATATAGAGCGCGTCGATAAACTTTATTACATCAAGTACGCCTTAGAAAATAGTGAAGACTTTATTGAGGTTGCAACCGCAAGGCCTGAAACTATCCCTGCAGACATAGCTCTTGCAGTGCATTCAAAATCACATTTTAAAAAATTCGTGGGCAAAAAAGTTATAAATCCACTAACTAAAAAACCTATGCCTGTGATATCCGATATTTCAGTTGACCCTGACTTTGGCTCTGGCGCTTTAAAAATTACGCCTTATCACGACTCATCAGACTTCGCTATTTGGGAAAAACATAAATCAATAATTGCAGAAATGCCTGTTTCTATAATAGACCGATATGGCAAACTTACAGAAGGCGCAGGCAAAGAATTAGTAGGATTAAAAATAAAAGAGGCGAGAGATAAATCAGTAGAGTTACTTATCGCAAATGGTAATTTTGTTAAAGCAGAAGATTACACCCACCAAGTCTCCGCTTGTTATAAATGTGAATCCATTATAGAACCACGCGTTATGATGCAATGGTTTATTAAAATGACAGAAAAACAAACAAAGAAGCAACAGTCTTTGCGAGACCTTACCGCAAAAGCTATTAAATCTAAAAAGATTAAAATTATTCCCGTGCGTTATGAAAAAATATTAACGCACTGGCTTGCAAATCTCCGCGACTGGAATATTTCTCGTCAAATTGTTTGGGGAATTAGAATCCCTGTTTGGTATTGCGCTGATAAGTTAAACAAAAAATGCCACGATAAAAATGGCATAATCATAAGTGATAAACAACCCGATAAATGTCCTTATTGCAACGGCAAAAAACTGCAAGCAGAAGAAGATGTTTTTGATACTTGGTTTTCTTCTGGTCAGTGGCCATTCGCCACTTTAATGTCTAATCCTGGCGATTTCAAAAAGTTTTATCCAACGGATGTAATGGAAACTGGCTGGGACATTCTTCTTTTTTGGGTAATGCGCATGATAACGCTTGGTCTTTATCGCACTGGAAAAGAGCCTTTTAAAACCGTGTATCTGCACGGACTTGTGCGAGATAAAGACAGGCAAAAAATGTCTAAATCTAAGGGCAATGTTATTAATCCACTAGAAGTTGCTGAAATTTATGGAACAGACGCAGTGAGAATGTCTTTAGTTGTTGGTTCTGCCGCAGGAAACGATCCAGTAATATCAGAAGATAAAATTCGTGGATACCGTAATTTTACAACAAAGATTTGGAATGCCTCTCGTTTTGTTTTAATGGAGCATCAAAATAATCCATTTCCTAAAACAGATATTAAATTAAAATTAACTCCTCGCGATCGCAAAAATATTCGTGATATGGAAACGGCAAAAAAGAAAGTGGCGCAACTTATTGAAAAATTTGATTTTAATCGCGCCGCCGAAACAGCATATCATTATTTTTGGCATACATTTGCTGATAAGGTGATAGAAGAATCAAAAGAGCGCTTAAAATCAACTAATGTGCAAGACGCTTTTGTAGCGCAAGAAACACTTATAATTATTCTTCTTGGTTCACTTAAAATGCTTCATCCGTTTATGCCGTTTGTGACTGAATCGGTTTATCAAGAATTGCCTCCAAAAGCTCGTCGTGCAAAATATTTGATGATTGAAAATTGGTAATAACTGACTATATTATTCCTATTTCTGTTTTTCTCGGCTTTTTTTTAAGCGCGATTTGGCTCGTATTTTTTCTCTTAGAAGACAAGAAAAGACCTGAGCCTAAAAGCGCTATCACAAAAACTTTTATATTAGGGATGGTGTCTGCTTTAGTAGCCGCGGGAATTGGTAAGGCGTTTCTTTTTATTGCTCCTTCTTTAGGTATTTTAGACTACTCTATGATGTCTATTAGTGTGCACGCCCTGATAGAAGAGTTGATGAAGTTTCTTGCGGTTTTTATTTTTATAAGCCAGGCTCGCCACTTTGATGAACCTATTGACCGAATAATTTATATGATTACTGCGGCGCTTGGATTTGCTGTTGTAGAGAATTTTTTCTTTATAATGAGCGCAACTTCTCTTGTGGAAATTATAATAATATCCGTATTTCGTTTTATAGGTGCAACTTTAATGCATTCTCTTTCCTCTGGCATACTTGGCAGTATGTGGGCAAAAGGCAGGCTTTTGTTTGGTATTATTTTGGCCACCATAATTCATATTATTTTTAATTTATTAATTTTAGATTTTGGCCCTAAGTTTTATCCAACTGTTTTTTTGGTATTAATTGCTTTTGTATTATTTTATGAATTTGATATAATAAAAACATATTATTATGAAAAACAAACACGCAGAAAATAATGTGTCCTTAATTGGAGATGATGAGGGTCAGCTTACTATAGACGCGTATCAGACGGATGACGATATTATTATTGAGTCTACCGTCGCGGGAGTCGAGCCAGACGATATAGATATAGATATCACAAATGACTCAGTTATAATTCGCGGAGAAAGAAAGCATGCAGAAGAAATATCAGAAGAAAATTATTTATATCAAGAATGTTATTGGGGGAAGTTTTCAAGGGCTGTCACTCTACCGCAGGATATAGATCCCGATAAAGCAAAGGCAGAATTTAATAATGGCATATTACGCATACAGCTTCCTAAAATAGCGAAAAATAGGGTAAAAAAGCTTAAAGTTCGCTCTGAGGATTAATTGATAAGTTTTAAGTTAATAAGTTAAAAAAATAAATAGGATTAAGAAAGAAAACGGCTCCCTCTTTAAAGAGGTGAAGCCGTTAAGTTTTGTTACTAACGATGTGTTTTTTTTGATTCTGCATTTCTCCCCCTCATTTCGTCTACAATAATAGCCGTTATCCTATTGGATAATTCTATAGCCACCTCCTCTGTCTTAGCGCTCTGGAGCGATAGAAAAAGCTGGTCAGCCTTTTGCATGGACTGCTCTTTTTGTTTTGCGTCGCCTATCACTAAAGCAACGCGAAGCTCTACGAAAATTTCAAGAATTTCTCTCAAAACTTCTTTGTCGCGACCATTGTAAGTTGCAATTGCCGACTCTATTATTTGCAGAGCTTTCGCAACTTGACAGGCTAAGGCCTTTTCATCGGAGCGCGCTATAATGCAGGCAACAAACTCTGACATCTTACTCCCTCCTTTCTTTAAAACTTAAAGAACTAGTGTAAGTTTAGCAAATCTTATTCTAGCCTATCAAACCCCTACCAAAATACCGCCCTTAGGGCGGTATTTTGGCGTAATGCTATCTTATAAGTTTTTATCCTTATGTTTTCTTTGAAAATCACGAATGATTAGTTAATAAGTGCTTGAGGAGATCTGTGCTGAGTAAGGCACGCTTGAAGTTCTGGCGTCATTGTCCATCCGCATTGACCACCCGTTTGGCGTTCGCACCGAGCAACTCTAAAGCAAGCAAACTCTGGCCTGAATTCACAAGTAGTAATTACATCTTGATCAGAGCAAACCTGGCTACTACAGCCAGTTGCTCTGCATTGTGTAACAGGAACAAGAGAAGTGGGCGGTGTAGGCGAAATAGGAGCGGGGGCTGGAGTAGGCGAGGGAATAGCTGTTCCCATAGTTATTGTTACCTCAGAACTATTAGTCTCTCTCATATTATCTCTGCGATCGCAGGTAAGCGTATAAATAGTTGTTAATAATGGATTAACCCTTATTTCGCCACTTAAATTTACGTGCCTTGTTTCTATTACTCTTCTTGTTACGGCCTCTCTAGTTATTATTCTGCAATTAGTGGCTCCAGCCGTATTCCAGATTAGCATTGCAGATTCTCCTTGACTGATATTTGCAAGATGAGATCGCAAACTAACTACAAATGGAACAACTGGGGGAATGTGAGGAGTTGCAGGAGCTGCAGGAGTTGCAGGAGTTGCAGGAGCTGCAGGAGTTGCAGGAGTTGCAGGAGTTGCAGGAGCGTGAGGAACCGGAGGAGTAACAGCTATCCTATCAATTCGCGCCTGAAGAGCTATGAGTTGATTCATAAACTCACGAAACTGAGCTAACAGAGCACTGATTTGAGCTCGTACTGCTCCAATCTCAGTGAAGGCAATATTAGTAGGAGTAGCGGTTTGCGCAACAGCAGGAGTGATTCCAGAAACGCTAACTATAGTTACCAAAGCAATAACGGCTACTCCGATTTTGCGTGCAATTTTATTCATTTTGTACAATTTTGTTTTTATTAAAAAGGATATGCAATTATATTTTATTATTTCGACTGCTTTAAAGAGATAATCATAATAATAACGCTGGTGATAATCGTAATAATAATAAAGGTGACTAGATGATCACCAAAAAAGTCATGCCAATAAGCTCCGATAACAGCGCCAAGCGAAAGCAATGCTAGCTTAAGAATACCTATCTGCCACCATGTAAAAGTGTATGATTTAAATAAATTCATATTTTTCTTTTTTAAACCTATTTTCGACCTTTTTATTATATCTTTAATTATATTGGAAATTATAAATAATTAAAATATATGAATCGTGTTGCTTTAGCTAACTTTGCTTCACTTGATAGCTTTATAATTGCTATTGTTTGGCGTAGTGCCCGGGGTGGGACTCGAACCCACACGGAAATTATCCACAACATTTTAAGTGTTGCTTGTCTACCATTTCAACACCCGGGCTTGATGCTATATTGAAGTTTAATAAAAAAACGCAACTGATTCAAGAAGTTAATATTTGCGCCTATTGCTTACTTTATTTGGAGGCCTGGGCGAGAATCGAACTCGCGTATAAGGGTTTTGCAGACCCTTGCCTTACCACTTGGCTACCAGGCCATATTTTCTCTTCAATATCTCTTTCTGCTGATGAGTTTTTAAGAATCTTTCGTGCATTATTGCTTCGTTTTTAGAACTATGAGTCTTGTGCTCTAACAGCTCCCATGGCTTATAAGCTTTAGTTAATTTTACTTTACCAGCATTATGCAAATCAATGCGTTTTTCTATATTTTGTGTAGAGCCTACATAAATATTGTTATTTTTTAAGCTTTTCAAAACATATGTGTAGTATTTCA
>CAYGDC010000014.1:0-11670 GCA_964348605.1 uncultured Candidatus Saccharibacteria bacterium
TTTTATTCGCAAACATTACTGCTTCCCAGTGATTGCCTTCGTTATGTTCGCCATCAGATAATAAACAATAAACTCGCCATTGCTTGTTATCTAATTTCCCTGCAAGAGCAATGCCTGTTGCTTGCGAAAGGCCAGAGCCTAAAGGACCAGAGGTAGCTTCAATTCCAGGAAGAGATCCTCTATGCGGATGACCCTGTAGACGAGAATTAATTTGTCTTAAAGAAGATAATTCTTCTGCAGAAAAATATCCCGCAAGAGATAGAGAGGCATATTGTGCTGGACAAATATGACCATTTGAAAGAACTAGCCTGTCTCTATCCTCCCATAAAGGATTTTTGGGATCGTGATTTAAAATATGAAAATATAAAGAAGCAAAAACATCCGCCATACCCAAAGAACCAGCAGGATGTCCTGAGCCAGCTTTCGCAAGCATTTTAATAACCGCTATTCTTATTTCAGTTGCTACGCCTTCTATTAATTTTAGTTTTTCTTCGGTGATTTCTTGCATCATTTATAAATTACAAAGTTGGCTTAGTTCTAAATATGCTAGTCTTGGCTCTACGGAATTAAAAATATAACTTCCAGAAAGCAAAATATCGGCTCCGGCAGACTTAAGAGCAAGCGCTGTTGCCGAGCTCACTCCCCCGTCTACTTCTATTGTAGCAGGCGGTAAAGCATTTCTTAAGGAGCTAATCTTATCTAAAGTGTTCGCTGACATTGTTTGTCCCGATGGGCCAGGTGATACTGCAAGTATCTGAAAATCATTAAAATAATCTGCATATACAAGAGCTTCTTTAATTGTTTTTGATGGAGGGATAGAAAGACAAGGAATAATATTTATTGACCGACAAAATTCTGCTAATTCTTTTGTGTTCTCATCAGAGTCAAGCGGAATCGTGGCTTTTGCGATAAGAGATGACCAGCGTTTTATTTCAGTAGATGGATGTTTCATCATAAAATGAACGCTTAAATTAAATGCAAAATTATTTTTAGTGATAAACTCTTGCAGAGATTCTGGGTCATTCCATTTTGGTTCTATCGCGTATTTCCCATCTGAAATATCAATATGAATACAAGTCGCTTTAATAATATTAAAAACAAAGTCGTTTATTTTAATAATTTTATCTTTTACACACTGAAAGTCGTCGCAATTTATGACAGGAATAATTTGCATTTTGCTTATAATAGTTTTGTTTTGAGCTCAATATCCCTAATTTTTTGATTTCTTCTCATATGTCGTGGTTCTCCAGAAAAAGGAGTTTGCAACCAAGTAGCAATCGTCATCTTTGCAGAATGGTCATCAATAAAATCAGCAGCAAAAGCAATTACATTCGCGTTATTATCATGCCTACTAAGATACGCTTGGTCCGCATTCATAGCAAGCGCTGACCTAACGCGGGGAAATTTATTAGCTACTATATTAGCGCCAATACCTGATCCGCAAATAATTATACCCTTAGCGCCATCTGGATCCGCGCTTATTTTTTCTGCAACAGCAGAAATGAAGTCCGGATAATCATCATTGGGGTCAAGCACCGTATTGCCAACATCAGACACAGTGTAGCCATTATCCTGTAAATATTGCTTAATAGATCCTTTTAGATTAAACCCTCTATGATCTGCTCCGATGTATATAATCATATTGCTAAAAATTTTTTATTTAATATTTTTCGCAACTAAGACAGTGTGGGCAAGTAGGGTTGCTACATAACCTGCTTCGTTATCGTACCACGCAAGCACTTTTACAAAATTACCACCGACAACTTTAGTAAATTGTGCATCAACAATAGAAGCATATGGCGACCCGATAATGTCTGTAGAAACAAGTGGCTCATCAGAAACAGAAAGAATGCCTTTAAACCTTGGTAAAGTTGTCGCTTCTCTTAAAATATTATTTATTTCTTCTGCCGTAACATCACGCTTAGCAAGAAAAGTTATATCAGCAATAGAACCAGTGATAGAAGGAACTCTAACAGCAATACCATCAAATTGCCCATCAATTTCTTTTATTACTCTTGTTACAGAAAGAGCGGCCCCAGTCGTAGATGGAATAATATTTTGTGCCGCAGCGCGCCCTTTCCGAAAATCATTACCCTTCACAGGAGAGTCCACAATGCTTTGTGTCGCAGTGTAAGAATGAATTGTATTCAACATTGCTTTTTCTATACCAGGATTTTCAATCAGCGCGGCAATTACTGGAGCAACAGCATTTGTTGTGCAACTTCCGTTTGAAGTAAGGTCGCAAGCGGTAATTTTGTCTTCATTTATTCCACAAAGGACTGTTTGGCCCGCAGTTCCATCCGAGTCTTTCGCTGGAGCAGATAAAATTACTTTTTTAGCACCAGCCTTAAGATGAATAGACGCTTTTTCGTATGACTCAAAAGCGCCAGTTGATTCAATAACAATATCCACCCCAAGCTCACCCCAAGGTAAATTAGCAGGCTCCTTAATTTGAAAAAATTTTATTTTTTTACCGTCAACAATAAGGTTTTCTCCATCTGTTTTAACTTCTTTGTCAAAAATACGATATACAGTGTCGTATTTCAAAAGATAAGCTAGGTTTTCAAGATTTCCTAAATCATTTATAGCAACAATTTCAATGCCTTCTGTCGCAAATGCTTGGCGAAAAAAAAGACGACCAATGCGTCCAAATCCATTAATAGCTATTTTTGTCATTATTAAATTATATAATAAAAACTCTATAGAGAACAAACAAGAGTCATTAGTATTGTATTATAGTTTACATACAGATATATTGTTTATATTCGCATACGCTAAGCTATAAAATCAAAATAATTATTAATGAGCAAAATATTTAAAATACTATTAATAGCCATATTCTTAGGAGCACTAGTATTTCCTAGTCTAGCTGTCGCTAGCGAAACTCCAACTCTTCATTTTTTTTGGATGGAGGGCTGTCCTTTTTGTGAGCAACAAAAAATATTTCTTCAAGAACTAAAAGAGGAATATCCAACTCTTCAAGTTCGGGATTACTCTATTCCCGACTCAATAAACGAGCAAATTCTTCAAGAGATGATTGATTTACACCCTGAAGCAAAAAGATATCTGGGTATCGTTCCAATTACTTTTTTAGGTGATAATTTTTTTATTGGCTTTAATTCAGAAATTGGACAACAGATAAGAAGCCAGGTCGCTTTTTATCATGGAGAGACAACCGTTATTTCAGAACCCGAAAACAGAACTGTTAATGTTCCCTTGATCGGGGTTATTAATATTGAAAACTGGTCTTTGGGGGCGTTAGCTGTAATTATTGGCGCAGTTGATGGCTTTAATGTCTGCTCACTTGGAGCCTTAGTTCTAATACTATCTTTAGTTTTAGCCTTTAAGTCAAGAAAATTAACCTTAATTTTAGGCGGCTCTTTTATCTTAATAACCGTAGTAATTTATGGCCTCCTAATGTTCGTCTGGCATCAGCTTTTTTTAGTTTTTTCTCCATATCTGTTTTTGATGAGATTAATAATTGGAACAATTTCTTTATTAGGCGGACTATATCTCGCAAGACAGCTCTTTAAATCTTGGCAAAGAGGACCAGTCTGCGAAACTCAGGAAAATAAAATCATTCGGATGGCAAGAACTAAACTAGAAGAGGTATTTCAAAAAAAAGGAGGGATTTTGCCCCTCTTGGCTGCCATTATTTTCTTTGCTGCAATTATCACCATTGTAGAATTCCCTTGTACGGCTGTTTTTCCCTTAATTTTTACCGGAATATTAGCTGAGGCAAGCTTATCGACTATAGCCGCCCTCCCCTATATTCTTATCTATCTTTTTGTTTATATGCTTGATGAATTAGCAATTTTTTCAGTGGCCGTCTTAACTAGAAATATTTGGATTGCTTCCCCAAAATTTATGAACATCCTTAGCATTATCGGTGCAGCTTTGCTTTTCTTTATTTCTTATTACTATTTCTTTGTTCTCTAAATTAAGCTAAAAAGACCGTGACTTGCTTCACGAAAAGTTTAAACTCACTGTATGAGAAAGTTTAAGCCCCGCTTTCGCGGGGAAAGCTTAAAAGTTTCAAAGCTCTCTACGCGAGATTAGTCTTTTTAATTTTTAGTTTGTGGTTTTGGTATTTGGTTTTTGGTTTTTATTATTAGTCGTAAGTAGTCAGTTGTCCGTCAGAAATGTTCGCCTATGAAGATTCTTAATTAAGCCTCGTTTCTTAATAGCTTTCATGTGACTCTTTGTACCATATCCTTTATGAGCTTCGAGCCCAAATCCAGGATATTTGATTGCTATTCGTTTCATATAGTCATCCCTTGCTGTTTTTGCCGATATGGCGGCAAGCTGAACTTCTATAAATTTTGTATCTGCCTTAATAATAGTTTCTGCAAATAAATCTCTTGACCGGCGCTTGTTTATTTTTTTTTGAAATGTCTGATTTTTTAAAAACAGCCCGCCATCAAGAATGATTTGAGCAACAGTATAGTCTTGCAAGGCTAAAAGTTTTTGCAAAGATCTCCACGCTGCAAGATTCGCAGCTTTTGTGATATTAATTTTATCAATTGTTGCTGGCATAACAGCTGAAACAGCAACATAAATACCAAAATATTTTCCCCTCTCTTTTATCCATTTCTGCCACCTCTCTCTCTGTAAGGAAGTCATTATTTTTGAATCTCTTAATTGAGGCAGGCTCACTGGCTTCTTAAAATCATTTGGAATAAGTACTGCCGCAACTACAACGGGCCCAGCAAGACACCCTCTTCCTGCTTCATCTATGCCAATTTTATTTTTTATCGTTTTCATTTATAGTTGCTCTAATTACAATCCCCTTTATAATAAAATTATGAAATTTGTCCATCTCCATGTCCACTCTCATTATTCTCTACTTGATGGACTCTCTAAAATAGACGATTTAATCGCGTACGTTAAAGAGCTTGGAATGGACACCGTAGCCCTAACCGATCATGGTAATATCTATGGCGCCGTTGAATTTTTTAAAAAAGCTAAAAAAGCTGGCATAAAACCAATAATCGGTTGCGAGCTCTACGTCGCTCGAGAATCCAGGTTTTCTAAAAACCCTAGAGCAGATAACCTATATCATCATCTAACAATTCTTGTTAAAGACGAAGTTGGTTATAAAAATCTTACAAAATTAGTATCTAGCGCTCATCTTGATGGTTTTTATTACAAACCAAGAGTAGATCGCGAGTTACTTGAGGCCCATCATAAAGGATTAGTTTGCCTGTCTGGTTGTTATAATGGCGAGATTGCTCATTTTATTAAAATAGGCAGGATAGACGACGCAATAAAAACTGCGGAATATTTTAAAAATCTATTTGGAAAAGATTATTACATTGAAATACAAGAGCACGGCAGAGACATAATGCCAAAGCTTAAAGAAATTGCTACCACGCTAAAAATTCCACTTGTCGCCACCCATGATTCTCACTATTTAAGGAAAGAAGACCAAGCAGCACATGAAGTGCTTCTTGCTATTAGGACTTCTGGGCCTAATGGCAAAACAGAGTTCAGCATGAAGGAGCACGACCTCTCTCTTAAATCTCCTGATGAAATGGCTGAATTATTCGTAGATGCGCCAGAAAGTTTAGAAAACACAACTGTTATCGCTAATGAATGTAATTTTGAATTTGAATTAGGCAAAGCCCACCTACCATCTTTTGCGATACCTCAAGAATATGCTCACCTTGACTACCTCGGATATTTAAAAATCTTAGTAGAGCAAAAAGCTCCTAAGCGATATCAAGAAATAACTTCCGAAATACAAGAACGATTAGCTCACGAGCTCTCTGTCGTAGAAAAAACTGGTTATGCAAGCTACTTTCTTATCGTGCAAGACTTTATTCAATTTGCTAAATCACGTGGCATAGCTGTCGGTCCAGGCAGAGGATCTGCAGCAGGCAGTGTTGTCTCATATGTTTTGGGTATTACAGATATTGACCCCTTGCGATACGGTCTTCTTTTTGAAAGATTTCTTAATCCATTCCGTATCCAAATGCCTGATGTAGACACTGATTTTGCCGATGATAGACGAGATGAAGTTGTAGCATACATTAAAGAAAAATATGGGGAAGACCATGTAGCTCAAATTATTACTTTTGGAACAATGGCTGCTCGCGCTGCTGTTCGCGATGTCGGTCGCGCACTAGGTTATCCTTATGGATTTGTTGATGGAATCGCAAAGCTTTTGCCTTTTATGCCAAACATGGATAAATCGGCAACTCAGTTGAAAAATTTTTTAGAAAATATGCCAGAACTTAAAGGTAGGTATGAAAATGAAGATGATGTTAAAAAAATAATTAATTTTGCCATTAAACTAGAAGGCGTTGTTCGTCATGCATCAGTCCATGCCGCTGGTATAGTCATCGCCAAAGACCCTCTTACAGAATACACCGCTATTCAGCGCTCTCCTCAAGATGAAAATTCTGTGATCAGCCAATTTGAAATGCACGCCATTGAAGATATTGGCTTACTTAAAATGGATCTTTTAGGGCTTAAAAATCTGACAATTATTGGCAATACTATTAAGCTTGTAAAAGAGAAAACTGGCGAAGACATCAATATTGGCTCTATCCCCTTAGACGATGAGGCAACCTTTGCTCTAATTCAGAAAGGGCAGAATATCGGTGTTTTTCAATTTGAAGGATCTGGAATGACTAGGTGGCTTACAGCAATGAAAGCCAATCGTTTTGAAGACCTAGTTGCAATGGTTGCTCTTTTTAGGCCAGGGCCAATGGAGCTAATTCCGAATTATATTGCAAGAAAACACGGAACAGAAAAAATATCTTACCTACATCCAAAATTAGAACCACTTTTAAAAGAAACTTACGGTATTATGGTGTATCAAGAACAACTATTAAAAATAGCGCAGGCTCTTGCCGGATTCACAATTGGTGAAGCTGACATATTAAGAAAAGCAGTTGGTAAAAAAATAAAATCTCTTCTTGACGAACAAGCGGCGAAGTTTATATCTGGAGTAGAAAACACTATCGGAGACAGGGGCCTCGGAGAAGACCTGTGGAAGCTAGTAGAGCCTTTCGCTCGATATGGATTTAACAAAGCGCATTCTGTTTGCTATGCCCTTATTGGCTATCAAACGGCTTATCTTAAAGCTCATTATCCATTAGAATTTATGACCGCACTTTTAAATAATGATGCAGGAGATGTAGAAAGAGCTTCTATTCTTATCAATGACTGCAAAAAACAAGGCATTGAAGTACTCTCACCAGATGTTAACGCAAGCTTTACAAGCTTTGCGCCGGAGGGAAAAAATATCCGGTTTGGACTCTTAGCGATTAAAAATATCGGCGAAGGTATAGCTCAAGCAATAGTTGATGAAAGAATGAAGGGCGGCCCATTCAAAGATTTTAACGAATTAGTTTCTAGAGTAAATCATAAAGATCTTAATAAAAAATCTATTGAGAATCTAGCAAAAAGTGGAGCGCTTGATTCTTTAGGGATTGAGCGAAGAAAAATCCTTATGAATATTGAAGATATCATTAAAACAACAAGCGCCTATCGCAAAAATATATCCTCTTCTCAATCATCTCTTTTTGGGACAGCATCAAGCGTTACTCTTCATTTGAAAGATTTCGCTCCAGCTAGTAAAACCGAGCGACTTTCTTGGGAAAAAGAACTTTTAGGACTTTATATAAGCGACCATCCTTTGCGTGGTTTTAAGCATAATGGCACAGGTATAGTTGCTATTAAGTCAATTAAAAATGCCCGCGATGGAGAAACTGTTAAAGTCGCTGGCCTTATTACTAAAATATCTAAAATAACAACAAAAAACGGACAGCTAATGCTATTTGTCAAAATTGAAGATATGAGTGATAATATTGAAACTATGGTTTTTAGTGATTTATTAGCAAAAAGTTCAAGTGTATGGATTCTAGAAAAAATCGTCGAAGTTAAAGGTCGTCTATCAAAAAAAGATGGCGATCTAAAAATAATATGTTACGAAGCAAAAATAATATAGAAAAAATAAGGCATTCCCTATCTCACTTACTTGCCTCCGCAATGAAAGCAGAATTTCCGCACGCAAAACTTGGTATCGGGCCAGCAATAGCCAATGGTTTTTATTATGATTTTGAAATTAAAAATTTTTCCGAGGAAAACCTAAGCATAATTGAGTCTAGGATGAGAAAGATGCTTACCGCTGGAGTAAAATTTGAGAAAGAAGAAATCACTCCTGCAAAAGCAAAAAAGTTATTTACTGGCGAGCCTTACAAGCTTGAAATTATTGATGAGCTTAAAAAAACCCGAAGTCCGATTACAGTATATAAAACATTTATTAAAGGCGAGAAAGATTTTATTTTTGCCGATATTTGTGCCGGTCCTCATATTAGGTCGTCCACAGAAATAAACCCCGACGGCTTTAAACTTGTAAAGCTTGCTGGAGCATACTGGAAAGGAGATGAAAAAAATAAAATGCTTGTTCGTATTTACGGCTATGCTTTTGCAAGCGCAGAAGAGTTAGCGAGTTATCTAAATCTTTTAGAAGAAGCGGAGCGTCGCGATCATCGCAAGCTTGGTAAAGAATTAGAGTTATTTCATATTGATCCGATGGTAGGATTAGGGCTTGTTATGTGGCAACCAAAAGGCGCCATGCTTTGGAGAGTAATGGAGGATTTCTGGTACAAAGAACACACAAAAGCTGGCTACCAACTAATTAGAACGCCTCATATTGGTAGTCGCAATCTTTGGGAAACCTCTGGTCATTGGGGATTTTATTCTAACAGTATGTATCCGCCGATAAAAATAGGGCAAAATCTTGAAGAAACTAAGCGTGGCGAACAATCTAAAACTGGAGAAGACTATCTTCTAAAGCCCATGAATTGCCCATTTCATACAACTCTTTTTAAAGCGAATATTAAGAGCTATAAAGATTTACCCATTAGATGGGCAGAGTGTGGCACTGTTTATCGTTACGAAAAAAGTGGCGAACTTTCTGGATTAACTCGCGTTCGTGGCTTTACGCAAGACGACGCACATATTATTTGTTCTAAAAATCAAGTCAAAGATGAGCTTAAAAAAGTCATTAACTTTATCAAGCTCATTTTTGGCACTTTCGGTTTTTATGATTATAAAATTTATCTTTCCTTAAGAGACCCAAAGAGTAAAAAGCAATATGCTGGTGATGATAAGGGTTGGAAATTTACCGAAAAAGTTTTAGAAGAGGTAGCCAAGGAAGAAAAATTAGATTACACCAAAGAGCTTGGAGAAGCCGCTTTTTATGGACCAAAACTTGATTTCAAAATTAAAGATGTTTTAGGCCGAGAATGGCAATGCTCTACTCTGCAGTTTGATTTTAATCTCTCTGAAAGATTTAATCTCTCCTTTATTAACGCAGAAGGCAAAGAGGAGCGTCCGTTTATGTTACACCGGGCCCTTTTTGGTTCTTTTGAAAGATTTATTGGTTTACTCATAGAGCATTACGCCGGCGCTTTTCCAGTATGGCTCTCCCCTGTTCAAGTCGCCATTATTCCTATAAGCGACAAGCAAGCAAATTACGCAAACGAAGTTGCTACTATTTTAGCTGAAGAAGATATTCGTTTTGTTATTGCAAATGAAAATGAAACCTTGGGAAAACGAATTCGCGAAGCAGAAATAGCTAAAACTCCATACATTCTGGTTGTGGGCGAAAAAGAGGCTTTATCTAAAACAGTCTCTGTTAGAAAACGAAGCAAAGGCGATCTTGGCACGCAAAATATTCAATCATTTATTGAAATAATCAAAAAAGAGATTAAAACCCATAAAGACTTGTAATTATTTGCATTGTCGCATTCTTTGAACTTTCAAACCTTGAAACTTTTAAAACTTAGCGCACGAAGAGTGAATCCAGTCTTGCCTAAAATTTTGGTCGTCTTGGGACCAACTGCTTCTGGTAAGTCTACCTTAGCGGTCAAGCTCGCTCTTCAACGAAATGGCGAAATAATTTCCGCTGATTCTCGTCAAGTTTATAAAGGACTGGATATCGGTTCTGGCAAGATAACAAAAGAGGAAATGAAGGGTGTCCCACATCACTTACTTGATGTTTGTTCTCCTCATAAAGTTTTTACCGCAAGCGACTATGCTCACCTTGCTCGTAAAGCTATTAATGATATTCTTTCTCGTGGCAAATTGCCCATTGTCTGCGGAGGAACCGGCTTTTACATAGGCGCCGCTCTTTATAAAAATTCATTTGCCCCTATTAAGCCAAATTTAGCCATAAGACAAAAATTAAATATTCTAGCAACCAACAAGCTTGCTCAAAAATTAGAAAAATTAGACCCAGAAAGGTTTGCAAGCATTGATATATATAATCGTCCGCGCCTTATTCGTTCTTTAGAAATTGTATTAAGCACCGGTAAGCCAGTGCCTAAGCTTAAAAAAATAGCTTTATATAACGCCGAAAAGATAGGTATTTTATGGCCGTTAGAAGAGCTTGATAAACGCATTGAGCTTCGCTTAGACCAAAGACTTTCGCCAATCACAGGTGGGATGATTAACGAAATCACAAATCTTAAATTCCCTAAAAAGGGAAAAGGTTTGAGCTCGCAAAGACTACATGATCTTGGTTTAGAATACCGATATATTTCTCTTTTTTTAGATGGCAAGCTTGATTATGAAACTATGCGCGCCAATCTACTTACAGCAATTAAGCAATACGCCCGTCGCCAAATAACTTGGTTTAAAAGAGATAAAGAGATTCGGTGGATTGCTCCGCAAGAATAAAGATGAAAACTCTCGTTATACGAGATCATATAAAGCGAAATAAAATACATAATTTTTGATTTCTCTCGCTTCGCGAGATCTCGCATAGCAAGATAATTTCTATTAAATTTTCAATAACTTAATTTTTAAATAATTCATTACATTCTTTTCATTATCTCTTTTTTTTCTTCCGCCATTCTCTTTCTCTTTTTCGTCATTCCCGCGAAAGCAAGAATCTATGGCCTCTATAAAACTCTGGATTCCTATTCGTAAACGAAAATAACAGAACTAGCAGTAAAATTTATAATCTAATATCCGTTATTAGTTATTTTACTTGCTATCCACCATAATTCTCTTCCAATTTGCGCTCCATAGATAATATATTGGTTATCAGAACTAAAAACTGGATGAGTTAAGACTCTTTCATACGGTCCGCTTTCTTGATCATTTATAATCACGAACTGCTGATTTTCTTTATTGCTTATTACATAAGCAAAATATTGGCTATCAGGGCTAAAAACAAGAGAAAATATATCAATTCTATGATATGGTCCTATTTCTTTATCATCTAAGACAAGATGCATCGTTCTCTCTTTTGTCCGAAAAATAGTATAAGCAAATTTTCTACTATCGGGACTAAAAATAAAAGGGCTGGTAAAAATGCCTGTTATTGCCTTACCGTCTAGAACAAGATACATATTATTTTCTCTAGAAGCTCGATAGGCGAAACGCTTGCCGTCAGGGCTAAAGGCAAGACTAGAGGCATTATCATACGGTCCGCTTTCTTGATCATTTATAATCACGAACTGCTGATTTTCTTTATTTATTACATAAGCGAAAGATTGATTATCTGGACTGAAAGTTAAAAACTGAACTCTGTCATATGGTCCTGTTTCTTTGCCATCTAAGACAAGATACTGACTCTCTTCTCTGTATAATACATAAGCGAAACGCTTGCCGTCAGGGCTGAAAACAAAATCCCCAATTCGATTATTA
>CAYGDC010000015.1:0-11239 GCA_964348605.1 uncultured Candidatus Saccharibacteria bacterium
TTATGCCTCTTCTAATTTCTATTGATCGCCTAAAAGTTGTTTCTGTGCCACCAGTATAACTATAAAATTGTACGCCCCCCACTTGTTCTATTCTCAAGGGTCTTAAGGCATTTCTGTCCTCAACTGCGCTTACTTGAGATCCTAATACCATGCTTCTAAAATCAACTTCAAAAAAACCCTGTGTGGTAAATCCCTCGTTCCATGCCCTCATCCCATTGCCAAGCCTAAAGCGATCGAGGGCATTCCCATCTAATATATTTTTAGCTATTTCAATTCCTTCTGCCGCGAGATTTGCGGCGATTGTTTGGTCAGCAATATTTCTTCCCTCGCCTATAGAACGTGCTAAAAACCCAGTCATGCTTAATATTCCAATTGTTATAAGTCCCATAGCTACTATCGCCTCCCCCAATACTTGTCCTTTTATTTGTTTCATTTTTAGTTACGTGGTAAATCGATAAGTCCTTGATTATTAATTGTTATTCTTCTATGCATCCCTGTGGGTAAAGCAACGCGTACTAACGCTTCGCTAATTGCAATATTTCCATTTATTATTGTGCGCGGATCCGGTGGAATAAAAACTATATTGATAAAGTCTATAGAAATTCCTCCAATAGATGGCTGAAAAGTTACTCCATGATTTAAATTAATAATATTTGCTGAGCCTAAAACTTCTTCGCCTGCGTCATATCCTCGACTATTATTTATTCCGCACTGTCCTCTATCTAAAAAAATAAACGCCCTATTTCTTTCTATCCTAACCCCATGCCCACAAGTATTGCCACCAGCGGGAACAATGCCACTTAAAGTCATTGATTTAGCCCTCATAATAAGTAAGCGAAGTTTTTCTTGGCTTATCATTACAATAAAATCGCTCTCTCGCAGAGAGCTAGAAAGCCAAATAGAAGACATTAAAAAAACAAGAACCGAGCTCACTACTACAATCTCAACAAGAGTAAATCCACGATTATTTACTTTATGTGAAAAAAAACGCTTTTTATGGGCAACAGAGCTATATAGCATATCGCTTATATAATTTACAAAGACTACACTCCTAAATGGAGAAATCTAAAATACAAGGATATTATATCATAGCCAAAATAAACAACCATCATTACTCCAAGCGCAATAAAAGGCCCGAAGGGCAAAGCATCTTTAAATTTTTTCTTTTTACCTACAAGCATTATCATTCCAACAATCGCCCCAATAATAAAAGCTATTATCATAACTAGTAAGGCGTCAGGCCACCCGATAAGAATACCTATCGCCATAATAAGTTTAGCGTCTCCCCATCCCATTGCTTTTCCTCGCGAGAGAAGTATTATGGACGAGAAAAAAGCTCCACCGACAAATGCGGCAAAAAGACGCGCGAACCATAGATTATCAGTAAAGCTAAAAACAAAAGCATAGTCTCCAAGAAATGTTCCAGGGATAAGAGTAAAAAGTGGCACATCACCTGTCGCTATTATTATAGCGGAGGCGCCGCCAAGAAGAGTGATAATTATCGTAAGCGCGTCAGGAATAACATAGTGACGTATGTCTATAAATGATATTACAAGCAAAACCAATAAAGCCGCCGCCCATATTAAGGCAAATGGCGTAAATCCGAGCATTTGCGGAATTGTTGCAACAATAATACCCGACATTATCTCCACAATCGGATACTGTAATGAAATTTTTTCTCTGCAATTACGACATTTGCCAAACTGAGCAATAAAACTAATTATCGGTATAAGCTCGTACCAAGAGAGTATTTTATCACAGTGAGGGCAACGAGACCTACCTTTAAGTTGGCGCCCAAATACCACCCCGCCTAATTCATATCGCAAAATAAGAACATTCAGAAAACTGCCCAAAACAGCACCAAATAAAAAAAGAAATAATATCTGTAAAGTCATTATCTAGCTTCTTAGGCAGAAAAGAATATTGCAATCTATACCATTAATCGTACCAGTTACTGCCCTATTAGGACCCCGTCTCTCCATAGTAGCCGCTACTATATATGAAAGACCATTCGGTCCAAAAGCATATTGATATGACTGAACTGCGATAGGATCATTAGGAACCTCGCCTGGCTGAGTTACTAATCCAAGATTAGTTGTTGAGTTACCTACCAATGTCGCCCAAGGAGAAAGAGCGGCTCCTGTCGCAGGTTGAGATAACGACCCACATGCTGAAGTAGTTGGATAATGACCACATCTCGCAAAATATAACTCTAATTGTGTTTGGACATTTCGCAAATCAGAAACCCTACGAGTATCTCGCGCATTTGCTTGAATAGTTGTAAACCCCTGAAAAGCTAATCCCATTAAAATCCCCATAACGGCAATCACCACGACCATCTCTATAAGCGTAAATCCCCTTTGCTTATTTAACTGCTTTCTAAACATATTTTTTTTATTATTTTTTTCGACTACTTAAATTATACCATACACA
Source organism: uncultured Candidatus Saccharibacteria bacterium (assembly GCA_964348605.1). Taxonomy (GTDB): domain Bacteria; phylum Patescibacteriota; class Minisyncoccia; order UBA6257; family Colwellbacteraceae; genus JALOAR01. The sequence goes on from CAYGDC010000015.1 coordinate 2,434, forward strand.
ATTCACAATTCATATGCGACTAACTCAAATATAACATATATTATATAATATTAATAAATTTTAAATATAATTCGACCGCCTACTTTAGGTTTTAAACTTTATTTTTTGTATTTTTATCTTTAGCTTTAATAATATTATGCTCCTGTTGAAACAAACTCTTGAATTGGGGCTAATATTGAGGCAAATAAAATTCCTACAACAATCCCAACAATAATCATTAATATTGGTTGGATAAACTCTACCAAGCCACTAACTAAATCTTCTACTTCTCTGCTATAAAAAGATGATACTTTTCTTAAAAGAACATCTATTTTGCCAGTTTGTTCTCCTACAGCAAGCATTTGAGAGACAAGCGGAGGAAAATATTTTGGATGTTTCGCGAGGGCTTGCGAAAGAAAGGTTCCATTTTTAACCTCATCAGCCACTATCATTAATATCTCGCCATAAATAGCGCTTCCCATAGTTCTTGCCGTTATTTCAATCGCTTGCACAATAGAAACTCCCCCTTTTACAAGAACCGATATTGAATCGGAAAATCGAGCAACATACATATTTTTAAGTATTTGATTAAACATCGGTATACGAAGCATTATTTCATCTAAAAAAACTTTTCCTTCTTTGCTTTTAAAATAATCCTTAAAAGAAAATATTGTAAATGCTCCTCCAGCTAAAACCGCCCACCACCAATTAACTAAAAACGCGCCAAACGCAATAAGCGCTCTAGTCATTGCGGGCAACTCTGTTCCTAATTCCTGAAAAACGCTTTCTATTTGTGGAAAAACAACAATTGACATAAATATAACGACTATAAATAAAAAGCCGACTAAAAACATCGGATAAACTAAAGCGTTGCGCACTTTTGAAGCAAGAATTGCTTGTTTTTCCAAATAATCAGCTATAAAATTCGTTACCTCAGCCACTCTTCCTGTCGCCTCCGCAGAGCGAAGCATATTAACATAAAATTCGGTAAATATATTTTCGTGCCTTCCTATCGCCTGCGAAAGAGATAGCCCTGCGTCAATATCTTTTTGCATCCAAACAATAGCTTCTTTTAGAAGAATATTGCGCGTTTGTGCTGCAAGAGTACGTAGTGATTCCGATAATGAGACGTCTGATTCCAGCAAAGTAGCGAACTGTCTTGTAAAAATTACAATGTCTTTTTGAGTTACCTGATTAAAAATATTAGTAATAGCAGAATGCGCTCCTTTTTTATGCGTTTCAGCAAGAGCTAAAATATATAAATTATCAGCAGCGATCCTTCTCGCCGCACTATCTCTATCTTCAGCCTCAATAAATCCAACTTGTAGCTGGCCAGTTTGATCTCTTGCTTGGTACTCAAATTTAATCATTAGATTCTTTCAAGTAAAAGCCTTAATTCGTTCGGATTAAGCGAGTATCTTTCTGCTGTTTCAAATGAAACTTCTTTCTTTTTTACAAGCTCTGCAAGCGACCGATTAAGAGTTATCATCCCGTCTTGCAAGCTTGTTTCTATAACTAAATCTATCTGGAAAAACTTTTTTTCACGAATAAGGTTTCTAATAGCCGCGTTTGTAAACATAAGCTCGCACGCCGGGACTCTTCCTCCCCCTATTTTGGGAACAAGTCTTTGAGAAATTACGCCCGCGATAGTCGCTGAAAGCTGTGAAGCTACTTGATTTTGTTGTTCAGCTGGAAATGAGTCTATTATGCGGTCTATTGTTTGTGCTGCTGAATTAGTATGTAAAGTAGAGAAAACAAGATGTCCTGTTTCTGCTGCTGTCATAGCAGTAGCAATAGATTCCCTATCGCGCATTTCCCCGATCATTAATACATCAGGGTCTTGACGTAAAATTGCGCGTAAGGCGCGATGAAAATCCGGGCTATCAGTTGAAACTTCTCTTTGTGAAACAATAGATTTATCCTGCACAAAAAGATATTCCACTGGATCTTCAACGGTGACAATATGATTTGTTCTTTTATGGTTTATTTCATCAAGCATCGCAGCAAGAGTAGTTGATTTTCCTTGCCCAGCAGGGCCCACAACTAAAACAAACCCCTGAGAAAGATTAGTAAACTCTCTCAATAATGGCGATAGTCCCAACTCATCAATTGTTAAAATCTCGGCTGGAATTAAACGAAGAGCGGCAGCAAGAAAGCCTCTTTGAAAATAAACATTGGTTCTAAATCTCGCCTTATCTTCATAAGCATATGTAAAATCAACATCACCGTATTGAAGCAGCTTTTCTTTAAGAGCAGGAGTAAGAAGCGATAATGCAAGTCCTTGTGCATCTTCAGGAGTTAGTATTGGCTCCTGTTGAAGACTAATAAGCGCGCCGTCAATTCTTAAAGTCGGCCGTCTGCCAACCGCAATGTGAAGGTCAGATGCTTTTTGTTTCGCAGTCGCAAGAAGCAATTCATGTAATTTTTCTTTATAGTTCATTGAAGTAGTTTAATTATAATTTATAATATGAATTATACACAAATCTTGTATATGAGTATCTTAAATTGGATTTTAAAAATACTGATTTTTATTCTGTATTTTCTATCAACGCTGTTTGTAATTTTAAATTTACTTGTCTCGCTTCGCGAGATTCCGCATAGAGGGGCAATTTAGTGCTTATAATTTGTAATTTTAATCTTTGGTCTTTATTGGTTGCTGATTTTTAGTTTTTAGTTTTTGGTTTTTGTTATAAATCTATGTCTCCGCTGTTTCTCCCAACACTTCTTCTATTGAAACAGTGCCATCTAGAGCTTTTATAATTCCGTCTTGGCGAAGACTAACCATTCCTTGTCGCAGGCCCTCATCTCTTACCTTTCCCTCACTTGCTCCCATATTAATAATATTCTCAAGCTCTCTTGTCATTTTCATTACTTCGTAAAGAGCAACCCTTCCCGCTGTTCCCTTTCCTTTGCATTTTGCGCAGCCTGACGCCTTATATATTTTATACGGAGGATTGTATAAAACAGTTTCTCTTACTTCTTTCGCAAGCTTAGATAATTCATCTTTTATTATTTTATCAATTTCTATAGAAACACCTTCCGGTTTTTTACAATTATCACAAAGACGGCGAATAAGTCTTTGCGCGAGCATAATATTTAAAGACGGCGCTAAAAGAAAAGGCGCAACTCCCATATCTAAAAGTCGCGGAATAACGCCGGCAGCGTTATTTGTGTGTAGTGTCGAAAGCACTACGTGTCCAGTTAAAGCTGCCTGTACCGCTAAGCTTGCTGTTTCTCCGTCACGAATTTCACCAACCATAATAATGTCCGGATCCTGGCGAAGTGCTTGCCGGAGTCCTGAGGCAAATGTGTATCCTATATCTGGTTTTATTTGAGATTGATTTATGCCCGATACAAAATATTCAACAGGATCTTCCATGCTTAAGATATTCACATCTTCTTGATTCATCGTCTGCAAAAAAGCGTATAAAGTTGTAGTTTTGCCTGACCCCGTAGGCCCTGTAACCAAAACCATTCCAAAAGGTTTTTCTAGCCCTTCTTTAACCCACTGGGCATTTCTGCCCGTAAGCCCTAAATCAGCTACTCCTTTAAGTCCCATTGATGGATCAAGTACTCGAATAACTACTTTCTCTCCTAATGGAGTCGGAAAGGTGGAAACACGATAGTCTACATCTCTATCAAATATTATTGTTCTAAATCTTCCGTCTTGCGGGACGCGTGTTTCATCTATCTTTAAATCTGATAAGACTTTTACTCTAGAAACTATCGGCTGTAAAAGCTCAAGAGGAAACGCCGCTACCTCTTTTAAAGAACCATCTAATCTAAATCTTATCCTTAGTTTTATTCTGCCAGGCTCTATATGAATATCTGATGCTTGCTGATCCACTGCTGCTCGTAATGTTGAGGCAACTATTCTAATTATTGGAGCCTCATCAACTTCGCCACCATCGTCAAGCGAAACAACTCGCTGAATTCCCGATACACCACCTGATTTAGCGCCCGTCGCTCTTATAGCCTCCTGTATTTCTCTTTCATAAGGAGCGTACATCCGAAGCACCCTTTCCCAATCACTACGGGAAATAACATATACTCCAAGAGTCATTTTATTTTGTTTAGCGACAAATCTTAGCGCTTCCTGCGCTTTTACATCATCGGGCTCAACCATTCCGATAACCACCATATTCCCAGAAATAGAAAGTGGCGCCACTTTATAGTTTCTTGCTATCTCTTCTGATATTAGAGCAAGCACTTGCTCGGTAATTGTCGCTAAATCAATTTTTTGATATGGAATTTGAGACGCGTCTGCTTTCGTTTGTGCAATAGTAACATCATCAACAAGCTTTCTTAATCGTATTATTTCTTCAAAAGACTTCCCCGTATTAGAGGATTCCGTTATAAGTTTTTGTGCTAATTCATCAGAAAGCACCGCGCGTTCTATTAATTTATTTGCAAGAGTGCGAGAATCCATTTTGTTTTATCTCCTTCTAATTATAAAAGTTTGAAAAAGATTTGCCTTGGGAGCAAGGATTTCAGTTATAAGTGGAGGCACAAGTGATTCTTTTTGTAAAAAACTCCAAGCCGGAGAATGAAGAATCGACTCAACATCTAAATTCGCCTGCGCGAACAGAGAAGCGCTTTTATAGCCATCAGGCCTCAAGAAGTCTTCCACGCGAGGCGCTGGCGAAAAAAAGAGATAATAGGTCAAAAAAGCTCCTCCTGTTAAAATCGCTAAGCCGATTACAAGTGAAATAAGCGCATTTTTATTTGGATTTTCTTGAATAATTATTGCCATATTTATTGAGTTTGATAATAAGCTTCAATCGTTATTGTATATGATAGTATTGGGTTTTCCGCAAATCCTTCTGTAATGTTAATCATCGCGATATTTATGAGCCTTATGTTTGTCTCTAAGGCCCCTAAGTATCTTTTCATATTTTCATAATTACTTACGCATCGTATGGTCGCTTGTATGATTCCGTGTGGCTTAACAAGAGAGCTCGCTTCTACAATTTGTGTTGGCAATTTTTGAAAATCCACAGAGTTAACCGCAACTTCATTAAGAACAGCAAGTCCGTAAATCTGATTAAGCAAAGAAGGAATATTCTCTTCTAGCGGAATAATTTCAGAAAAAGTATTTTGCAAAGCATCCATTCCTTCATATCTTGCTAAAATGGATTCTTGCGCCTCTATCGCTGCTTCGTAATCAGCAAGAAGTGCTGTAACTGCTTGTCTGCTGCCTCTTAATTCCTGTATTTCTACAAATATTGGGCTTATTAAGCTAGCAAAAACATAAAGAGAGCTAGCCATAAAAAACAAGCTTCCGAGAGAGACTACTAATCTTTTTGTTGATTCTTTCATTTTATTTATTGTATCTGGTTTATTAATTTAATAATAATTATTCTACCTGATCTTGTCCTAATGCAGGAGCAGTAGTCGGTAGAGATAGCCTCAATAATTCTGGCACGAGCGCAATTCTTAATTCAAAACCTATAATATCATTAACGCGTTTCGCAGAAATAAGTGAGGCTCTTTGAACACCAGTCATTTTCTCATAAACAGCAATTTGCCCAGCGAGAATTTGGTATGATCTCGCAAAACCATTAATGCCCACCATTCTGTCCGCGATATTTATCCTTATATCTGAAAATCCAATATCTTCCATAGTGTTGGCTTCAAGCACAACAAAAAATGGCGTAACAGCAGTATGCGATGCCAATAAGTGCCTCACATTCGTTAATTGTGAATAAAGCTGAATAAACTTTTTCTTTGCTTCTTCTTGAGACACAGTACGAAGCTCAAGCTCTTTAATTTGATTTTCTGTCGCCCTAATAGCAGAAGTAATGGAAGACCTATATCCAAACCTTAATCCCGCATAAATCATTAATGATAATCCTAAAATTATCATTGAAAAAATAAGAGGCCTCCAAGGAACTATGCCTGAACGCGAAGAATTATTTGTAACTAGTGTTGAAAAATTATTCATTATATTTTTTCTCTCTGCTTATTATAACTTATTCAATATAAATAGTGAATGGCTTTATTAAATAAACGGCTTTATCCCAGCGCCAATCGCTATAGTAAGTCGTGGCGCAATAGATTGAAACAATGGCGCAAATTGTAAAGGATAAGATACAACGCTCCAGGGATTAGCTTTTTCTGTTGGAACACCAAGTTGTTTTTGCACGTAATCAGTGAGGCCGCTCATACATCCTCCTCCTCCAGATAAAATAATTTTAGATATCTTTCCACCTCCTTTTTCAAATATGTTTTTAGCTTTACTAGCCTCATTAAGTATAACATCAATAAAAGGCATCATGATTGTGGATAACCCGTATTCTCCTGTTATTCCAACAAGTCCTTTTTGTTTTTTTAGAGCCTCTGCTCTTTTAACATTTATTCCTAATCCCTTTGCTAGGGCTTGAGTTAAGGCATTGCTCCCATAATCAGTGTGATTCAAGTATTTAAGCACGCCCTGATCAGCAATTGCTATTGTGGTCGTCAGGGCTCCAATATCCAATATTAATGCATCCTCTTTTATCTCACGAGTTAATGCTCTCGCAAGACTAGCCCCCTCCACCTCAAGCATCTTAAGATGCAATCCCGCTTTTTGATAAATAGACCTATGAATATTTATTTGTTCATTAGGGATAGCCATCATAAAAATTCTTTGCATTTTAGTCCCTGACTGATCTTCAAATTGTCTAATAAGTGTCCAATCTATTGTAATTTCTGAAATGGGCAGAGGGACTAAAGAGCGAACTTGCCAAGGAATTGCTTGCGCCGCTTCCTCAGTATTCATTACAGGCAAATCCAAAGACGCAGTAAAAACGGCAAAGGACGGGATAGTAGCCATCACTTCTTTTGTTTTTGTTCCCATTTGGGAAATGACTGCCTTAAGCATGCGAGAGGCATCGCCGTCCGCTATACTAAGAGAGCTCGTTTGTATCACTCCATTTACTCTTTCAAGATAATCAGATGACTCTATTATGCCGTAGTTTATAATGCTTGGTCTTCCCTCTCGCACACCTATCTCAGTAACTTTAATAGCAACTGTTCCGATGTCCACGCTAAGACAAGAACCTTTAATAGTTTGTTCAGCTCCACTAACTAGCCTCTGAAATAATTTCAGCATTTTTATAGTTTAAAGCTTTTACTTTATTATATTATAAAGCAGTACTTACTATGTTGCAAAAAAACTATCAGTAAATTAAAAAATTTTATTTTCTGCGCAATGCATAAAAAACTCCTTACGTTATTTAGCAACATTTCCAATAGTGTTTTAGATATTGTTATGCCTGGGCTTTGTGTAAATTGTAAAGTGGAGGTTAGTGGCCCTGATCTTCTCTGCGCACAATGCTATAAATCTATTATTATCCGAAAAGCGCCAAGGCGCATTGGCAGTCGTCTTTTATTCGCGGCCGCTGATTACAGAGACCCCGCTATTCGCAATCTCATAAAAATTATGAAATATGAGCGAATTTGGAAAGCGAATAAGTCAATCGCAAGCATTATGCTAAAACATTTAGAGCTCGCAGGATTTACAAAAAATTTTTCCATACAAAATAAAATTTTTATTGTTCCCATCCCCATTCATTTTCTAAAAAAATGGCTTCGTGGCTTTAATCAATCTGAAATTTTAGCAGACATTATTGGCCGTAACCTGCAAATACAAGTAATACCTGCCCTTAGTCGCAAAAAATGGACACCTCCCCAAAACAGCATAAAAGGCGATAAAATTCGTTCATTGAATATTCAAAGCTGTTTTGCACTGTCACAAAGTGCAAAAAATATCCCGCCAAAATCTGTAATAATTCTTTTAGACGACATAGTCACTTCTGGCGCAACAATGAAAGAAGCGGCGAGAATTCTCAAGCCGCTTCGTCCTTTAAAAATTATTTTTGTAAGCGCCGTATCTAGTTAATCGTTAATTAGCTATCTCGTGGGCTCGTTTGTTTCTGTATCAGGAATTATAGCTCCTCCCTGTGGTTGTTGTTGCTGTTGTTGCTGCTGTGGATTTACTCTTCCCTCCATCATCGCAATTATTTGGCTATTTTCAGAAATCCTAGCCATAAAAACTATTTGGTCCCTATTGATTTTTATCACATCTTCCGGCATCCAAACAGCATCGGAAAATCTTTCAAGGCTTACGCTTCCGTCTTCTGCTCTTCTAAAAAACCATGGATCTCGTATTGTCACACGAGGGAAAGAACTAACTCTGCCAAAATATATGTCCCCCGTCACAAGATACACCGCCATATATGGCCTGCGAATAAAAGAAAAAATAGCACCGACAACTATACCAAGAACTACAAGAGACACCAAGACAACAAAAATTGTCTTCAAAGATTTATTTTTCATTTTTTATTATTTATTTTGACTTTTGTAAATTATATCATCAGCATTTTAAAATTTGCAAATAATAATTTTTTATTCTTTTCTCTATTTTATTTTCCCCGCGCTTCTATCCTAAATTCTGTGTTCCGAATTCGGTATTCTCTATAAGCGTCGCTAATTATTTGTAGTTTTGAATTTATTTGTCTGACTAAACCAAGCAAAACACATAATTTTCAATTTTGGAACATCGCTTCAACGAAAAAAATAATCTTCCCCTAACTGTAGATCATCAGTCGTTTGTGACTTGTTGTTTGTAATTTGTCTGTAGTTTGGCGCTTGTAATTTGGAATTTGTAATTTTAATCTTTAATTTTTGTCAGTTGTTGATTTTTTAGTTTGTGGTTTTGGTTTTTGGTCTTTATTGTCGTTAGTTGTCAGCCATTTATCGTCCGTTGTAGTGTTATATATGAAAGACCTGAGGAGGGTTCGCATAGTGGTCTATTGCGCCGCATTCGAAATGCGGTTAGGGAGAA
>CAYGDC010000016.1:0-11152 GCA_964348605.1 uncultured Candidatus Saccharibacteria bacterium
CGCGCGTAGGATATTTATCAAAAACTAAAAAAGAGTTTTTAGAGAGAGTTGAGCGCTTAATGGATATTGCAAAACAATCTTTGGAAATTAAGAGAAAAGTTGTTGCAGAAAATATGGAGAAAGGATTGCTTCCTTACACTAAAAGGTATTTAGGGAGTTTTCGTAATCACTTCTCTACTATAGGCATAAACGGCATGAATGAGGCTTTGTTGAATTTTATGGACAAAGATATTTCTGACACAGAGGCCAAGGAATTTGCTTTAGAGGTGCTTGATTTTATGCGCAACAAGCTTGCTAACTATCAAGAAGAAACTGGCAATATATATAATCTTGAAGCTACTCCAGCAGAAGGGGCTACCTATCGGTTTGCTAAAGAAGACCTTAAGATATTTCCTAATATCATACACCAAGGCCCAAAAGATGCTCCTTATTATACAAATTCAACTAATCTGCCTGTTAATTACATAAATGATCCGCTTGCTGTGTTAAATCATCAAGATGAGTTACAAACTAAATATACTGGTGGAACAGTTACACATATTTTTTTGGGAGAAAGCGTTTCTGATTGGCGCACTTGCCGCGATTTTGTAAAAAAAGTGGCGAGCAATTACAGGCTTCCTTATTTTACGATTACGCCTACTTTTAGCGTTTGCCAAAAAGACGGATATATAAGCGGAGAAGCAAAGACTTGCCCAAAGTGTGGTGCGGAATGCGAAGTATGGTCCAGGGTAGTGGGTTATTATCGTCCTACAAAACACTGGAATAAGGGCAAGCAATCTGAATATCAGGACAGAGTTGAATATACTCTTTCGCCTTTAACTGTTAAGCCAAATTCATAAATTGATCTTAATAGGAGGCTATCAAAAAATGAGTCTAATAGATTTTCCTGGTGTCGTCTCTGCGATCGTTTTTTTGCGCGGATGTAATTTTATGTGTTCTTATTGTCATAATCCGGAGCTTATTTTTGCGGATGGAGAGATAGTATCAGAAGAAGAATTTTTTGCTATGATTGCAGAAAATCGTCACATGCTTGATGGCGTTTGCGTTTCAGGTGGAGAGCCTTGTCTTCAATTAGGACTGCCAGAGTTTTTATCTAAATTAAAAAAACTTGGGCTTAAAATAAAACTTGATACAAATGGTTCGGCACCGGAAATGCTTAGCCGTGTTTTAAGAGAGAGATTAGTTGATTATGTTGCAGTGGATATTAAATCCTCTTGGGAAAATTATTCGCGTGTTGCTCGCCTTGCCTCTGTTACTGATAAAGTAAAAAAATCTCTTTCTATAATCTATGAATCGGGCGTTAATTGTGAGTTCCGTACGACAATATTTCCTGGTGTACATACCATACAGGATTTTATCGCTATTGCCGGATACTTAAAACCAGGAAGTAAATATTTTATCCAAAATATCAAATGTGATAAAACCTTAGAACTAATTTCTATGGAACAGAGCTTATTTGCTGATGAAGTTGCGAATGAATTAAAGCTTCGCTTTCTTCAATTGGTTATTGGCAGTCGGTAAAAAAATAGAATTTAGATTCCTGGCCCAGCTTTTGTTCTTTAATATTATTAACCTGCCTTTTAAAATAATTGACCGTTTTCTTGCTAATTGCTATCATTAAAAAATGAATATTAATATTAAAAATGCGTTAGGCGTGGCACTTATATTGGCTGCCGTAGGAGTGATAGGAACATTAACATCGTTTGCTGTTACTTATTCTAGGTCTGTTGAGCCTTCTACATTTAGAAGCTTTACTGTTTCTGCTGAAGGAAAGGCAATTGGCATTCCCGATGTTGCTCTATTTTCGGCAGGGGTTATCACTGAAGGAGGAAAAGATATAGCTGTTTTACAAGCAGAGAATACTAGAAAAACGAATGATATTATTGCTTTTGCTAAAGAAAACGGCGTAGAAGAGAAGGATATTCAGACAACTAATTATAGTATCTCCCCAAGATATGAGGCCTGCTATAATAGATTTGATAGAGTGTGCCCTCCACCAAGAATTATTGGCTACACTATAAGCTCTGCTATTACAATTAAAGTACGCGATTTTGCTAAGGCAGGCGATATTTTATCAGGAGTTGTAGATAAAGGAGCTAATACAGTTTCTGGCCTTTCCTTTGAAATAGATAATCAGGATGCTATCTTAAAAATTGCGAGAGATGAAGCTATAGCCGAAGCTAAAGCAAAAGCACAAGATATTTCCGCCTCTGCTGGATTTAGAGTTGGCAGATTACTTTCTATACAAGAAAGCTACATGAATCCTTTTCAATTTAGAGCAAAGCCAATGCTTGAAATGATGACAGATGCTGTTGTTGCTCCTCGTCCAACTGTTACAATTGAGCCTGGCTCACAAGAGCTTTCTGTTTCAATTACACTAACTTACGAGATTAGATAGTTTTTAAGCGAATAACAGACTAAGCTAATTTAAGAGAGAAGCAATCTGTTTGTAACGAAAGTAATGCGTTACAAACAGATTGCTTCTATTAAAAAAGAAACAATTTTTATGAAGCTTCATCGTTTTATAGGCGATTTTAACTTAACTGCGGATTCTTTATTTTCTGAAGAAAAAGAGCTTGTCCATCAATTAAAATCGGTTTTAAAAATTAAAAAAGGAGAGAAAATTATTCTTTGCGATGGCAAGGGTCAAGAAGCTTCTTTTTCTGTAACGCCTCAAGGGAGAGGATTTATTTTTAATCGCGAAAGCGATATCCTCTCTGCTTGGATGCCTCTTAATAAAATTACTCTTTGTCTTTCTGTTCTAAAAAAAGAAAATTTTGAACTTGTAGTACAAAAAGCTACAGAGCTTGGTGTTTCAAGAATTATTCCTGTGATTTCTGTTCGTACGGTTAAAACTGGACTTAATATGACGCGTATTACAAAAATTGCAAAAGAAGCGGCAGAGCAATCTGGAAGAGGAGATATTCCTGACATCTTGCCAATATCTTTATTTGAAAAATGTTTGGCTATTGAAGGCAATAAAATTATTCTTCATCCTGCTCTAAAAAATAAAAAAGACCCTATCTTAAATACAAACGCAAGCACAAAAATAATTTTTATTGGTCCTGAGGGCGGATGGACAAACGAAGAAATATTAACTGCTAAACAAGCTGGTGCTTCTTGTGTTAGTTTTGGACCAATGATAATGCGTTCCGAAACAGCAGCCATAATTGCTTCTTTTGCATTTTCGCAATTATTAAATAATTATTAGCATATGTTCTCTGAAATTAAGTTGATATTAGTGCTTGCTATCTTTTCTATAGGATTGGTTTCCTATATGTGGTTGGAAGTTAATGTTCCTGTCGTGCGTAAAATTAACATTTCTCTTGCAAGCATCCCTAAAGAAATTAAAATTGTTCACATAAGTGATGGTCATGGTCTTGGTATACCAAATGATGGACGACTTATGCGCGCTATTCGCTCTTTTGCGCCAGATGCTATTGCCTTAACAGGCGACATGATTGATGAGTCGACTACTGATTTTGCGCCGGTTTTAACTGCAGCTACAGATTTGTCTGCTATAGCTCCAGTTTTGTTTATTCCCGGAAATCACGAGCGAGCCAATCCTGAAGGAGAGATGTTTATTAAGTCGCTTTCCGCCACCGGCGCTACTGTTCTTTTGAATGACTCAATCATTATTAATGGGCTTTCTGTTTGTGGAGTAGATGATATTAATTTTTCTCTCCATGATGTTCCTTCTGCTTTAGCGGTATATGGTCGTTGTGATATTTTGCTTTCTCATTCTCCAGAAATTTATAAATCAATTAAAAACTTTAATATTCCACTTGTTCTTGCTGGACACACTCATGGAGGGCAGGTTAGATTGCCTATTTTAGGGGCAATATTTATGCCGGGCGGGAATATCCCAGAACACCTAATGATGGGGATTGCTAAAGATGGCGACACAACTTTTTATATTTCAGTAGGGCTTGGCACAAGGCTTGTGCCAATAAGATTTATGAGTCGCGCGGAGATTGCTCTTATTACAGTAACGCCGAAGTAAATAAAATTATAAATTAGATAAATTAATTAAAAATTTTAATGATAACCGAAGATATTCATGTTTTCTGGAAACCAAAAGGTATTTCATCAAATGGTTTTTTAAAGCAAATTAGAAAAATAACTGGCATAAGAAAAGTTGGACACGCTGGGACACTTGACCCTCTTGCGGAAGGAATTTTAGTTGTTGGTATTGGCAAGGGAACAAAATTGCTTACGAATATAACAGGTGCGGAGAAAGAATATTTAGCTGTCGCGTGTCTTGGCTCGACAAGCGAAACTGATGATGAAGAGGGAACTAAAACAGAAGTGGAAGTTGCCACAATACCAGTACGCGCAGATGTTATGCGCGCCTTATCTTCATTTCAAAATGAGACTGAGCAAATCCCACCTGGATATAGTGCAATTAAAATAAAAGGCAAAGAAGCGTATAAACTTGCTCGTGCGGGAGACTCCCTCACAATGAAGTCGCGACCTGCTCAAATTAAAGAAATAGAGCTTATTTCTTATGAATGGCCTCTCGTGTCTTTTCGCATCGTGACGGGCAAAGGAGTTTATATAAGAGCTGTGGCTCGTGATCTTGGCGCTAAACTTAATGTAGGTGGATATTTGGCGTCTCTCCAAAGAATAAGGGTTGGGGCATGGACAAAAAGTGGCATTACGCACTTAGAGGGGCTATAATTAACTTATGTTAAATAATATGACTATACTAACTGCAGTTGGGCCAGTGCTATTTTTTGCGTTAATTATTTGGTCAATGATTTGGAAGGGGATTTCTCTTTGGAAAGCGGCGAGAGTAGGAAGCAAACATTGGTTTATAGCGCTTCTTGTAATCAACACGCTTGGCATTTTAGAGATTCTTTACATTTTTGTGTTCAGTAAAAAACAAAAACAGTGCGCTTGTCATTCTCAAAAAAGCGAAAGCTTATCTTAATAGAATCTAATGATTCAAAAAATATCTATTATTGGTGGAGGCGAAATTGGTAGAGCAATTGCTTTTATCGCTGATAGCGCGGGCATTAATTGCTCTGTTTGGGACAAAAATCCAGAGAAGTCTTTTGTGGCCTCTCCTGAAGAATGTTTTCAAAAAACTGATGTTATATTTTTTTGTGTTCCGTCTTGGGCGTTGCGAATTGCCCTTACAGAATTGTCGCCTATTTTTCCGCTCGATATTCCTATAGTATTCGTTTCTAAAGGACTTGAAGAATCGACTGGCTTTACAGCGCCTGAAATCGCTAGCGAATTTATAGAAAAAGAAAGAATTGTTTTTATGGGAGGGCCAATGATTGCTGAAGAAATAATAGCTGGCAAAGGTGGGTGCGCTGTGCTGGGAGGAGAAGTAAAAACTGCATCTCTCGTTGCACAAATATTTAACGATTGCGGCATTTATGTTGAGACAGAACAAAATGCCTTTTCCATTGCTCTTTTAGGTGTTTTAAAAAATATATACGCTATAGCATTTGGAGTGGTAGAGGGAATGGGGAAGGGCGACAATATCAAGGCTTATTTGTTTGCAAAATCAGTAGGGGAGATGGATATAATTTGTCGCATGCTTGGTGGCGAGGTAAGCGCGATAAGCTCGGCCGGTATTGGAGATCTTTTGGCAACTAGCATTTCTAGCGGCTCAAGCAATCGCGAGGCAGGACTTGATTTTGCTTCTGGCATAGTTCCTGCAAAAAATAGCGAAGGCATTAGCTCAGTTAATGTGCTTATAACTAGAATTAAAAATCATATGCAAGGCAAAACACCGATAATATTGCCAGTAATATCTATGGTTTGTGATATTATTGCTAATAAGTCGATTAACTTAGAAGCTTGGAATAAAATAAAATAAAAAGTAAAATGGAAAAATTAATTATAAAAGGGGGCGCTAAATTAAGAGGATCAGTTAAGGTGAAGGGCGCAAAAAATGCCATTGGTAAAATGCTTATGGCTAGTCTTTTAACTGAAGAAGAGGTGATGCTAAAAAATGTACCCCTAAACCAAGAGACAGATATAGCTATAGAAATCTGTCGCCATATAGGATCAGAAATTACTATAAATGGCGACACGATTATTACTCGCACTCCAAAAATTAAAAATAATCGTGTTACAGAATTATCTCGTCGTAATAGAATTCCTATTTTAGCGCTTGGACCATTACTTCATCGCAGCGGAGAAGGAGAGGTTCCTATGGTTGGTGGCGATAAAATAGGACCACGACCAATTAATTTTCATACCGCATCTTTGGAAAAGCTTGGCGCTGAAATAGAAATTAAAGAATCTACTATTGTAGCTAGAGCCACCAAGCTTAAAGGGGCTTTAATTACACTGCCTTATCCTTCAGTTGGCGCAACGGAAAACACCATTCTTACTGCTGTGCTTGCTGAAGGCAATACAACGATTAAAAATGCTGCCAAAGAGCCAGAAATAGTTGACTTAATAAAATTTTTACAAAAAATGGGGGCTATTATTGAGTTTGGGGCAGATAGAGAAATATATATTGAGGGGGTTAAAAAACTTCATGGAGCAGAACATGCTTTATTGCCTGATAGATTAGAAGTGGCGTCTTTTGCTTTTATGGCGCTTGCGACTGATGGAGATATTCTTGTTTTAGGAGCAGATCAAGATCATTTGATTACTTTTTTAAATACTGTGCGGCGCCTTGGTGGAGAATACAAAGTTGAAGAAAATGGTATTAGGTTTTTCCGTGGCGGCAACTTAAAAGCGGCTCATATAGAAACTGATACTTATCCAGGATTTGCTACGGATTGGCAACAGCCACTTACTGTGTTTTTAACTCAAGTTAAGGGCAATTCAATTATTCATGAGACGGTATATGAGGATAGGTTTGGTTATACCGATGATCTACGACGAATGGGGGCCGAAATAGATGTTGTCACAAAATGCTTAGGAAACTTACCTTGTCGCTTCCAAGGAGAGGGGCATTATCATAGCGCGATTATTCACGGGCCGACAAAGCTTAAGGGAGCTAAGTTAGAGATGAGGGATATTCGAGCTGGTATGGCACATATAATAGCTGCGCTTATTGCTGAAGGGGAATCAGAAATTACAGGGGTAGAGCATATTGATCGTGGATATGAAGATATAGATGGCAGAATTAAAAGTCTTGGCGCTGACATTCGAAGAGAATCTTAAAAGTTTTAAGCACATAAAGGACAATATAGAAATAAATATATTGACAGCAGGATATGCTTAAAATTTAATTTTGTTTGTACAGCGACTTACTTCCTTGACTTTTTGCTATTTATGTTTTATATATTAATATAGTATTTTTACATCAAAAAAGATGCGGAAAAGGAGGCAAGGAAAATGTTTAAGTGGGAAGATGAGGAGGGGCGAAAGGAAGCCTTCGTCCCTCCAAGAGTAATGCTGCGGCTAATCTTAGCTGTAGCAATAATAACTAATATATTAATATTAGTTATTATTTTTGATTAGGACGCTTGTCTGCTCCGCCACTTAGTGGCGGTTTTTTAATTTATAGGCGCTTTAATATAAAGTGCATTTAAGTTTTTGCTAATAAGTTAAGCATTGAGCTCTAATTAAAATTTATAATAAAAAAGAAAGTAGCGAAGAATCTTAGTTTTGTTTTAGAATGAAGTAATGGATATCTTTATAGTTATTTTACTAACTATTGTCGCGATAGCTATTATCGCTTTAATAATGGTTATTTTAAGGCGTGAACGAGCGCTCCTATCTTCTCGTGATACACAATCTCAAAATGACTCTTTCGTTCTTTTGCAAAATCAAATTCAAAATCAGATGACGGAGCTTTCGCGCACATTAGACACGCGACTTGGCGAAGTTCCTAAAGCGATACAGGCGCAATTTAGCGAGAGCGCAAAAATCATAAGAGAAGTAACGAGCGAACTTACAAAAGTTAGCGAGGGTCAAAAACAAGTAATAAGCCTTACTGACCAATTAAGAGGGCTTGAAGATATATTGAAAAATCCAAAACAGAGAGGAATACTTGGTGAATATTTTTTAGAAGAAACTCTTCGCAATGTCTTGCCTCCTAATTCCTATCAAATGCAATATAAGTTTACTGATGGCAAAACGGTGGACGCTGTTGTTTTCGTAAAGGATAAAATCATTCCTGTTGATTCCAAATTTTCTTTAGAAAATTACGAACGACTTTTAAGCGAGAGAGACCCTGTTCTAAAAACAGAGTTAGAAAAACAATTTAAGATGGATATAAAAACTCGCATTGATGAAACTTCTAAATATATTCGCCCTGCCGAGAACACGATGGATTTTGCTTTTATGTTTATTCCTTCAGAGGCGATTTATTATGATATTTTAGTAAATAATGGCGGAGCAGTTAAATTAGCAACTAGAGATTTAATTGAATATGCTTTTAGGGATAAAAAAGTAATTATCGTTTCTCCTACGAGTTTTCTTGCATATCTTCAGACGGTTTTACAGGGTCTGCGTGCTTTACAGATAGAAGAGTCAGCTAAAGAAATTCGTCGCCGAGTGGAAGAATTAGGCAGACACCTTTCAAGTTACGAAGAATACATGAAAAAATTGGGTGGGCATTTAGGAACATCTGTTAGCATGTATAATCAGGCATATAAAGAGCTTGGTAAGGTGGATAAAGATGTTCTAAGAATAACGGGAAGCGGCACAGGAACAGAGCCTGTGTCTTTAGCAAAACCCGACTTAGAGACTTGATATTAAATTAATTATACTATATTCTTTTTTTTTGTTCTTTAATAAAAAAAAGAGAGGAGGATGCAATAATGTATTTAGACCCTGTTTGGAATTTTATAAAAGCAGTAAATTTTGTTTTGAAACATGGCACTGATATGGTTCTTCGAGACAACGTGACCAAACTATATACTAAAGGAGTATTTAAGGAATTATCATTACAATTACTTAAGTCAATCGCTCATGATCACGAAAAAGTGCCGGTCAGCCTTATTTTTGCTGACATGAATGACTTAAAGAAAGTTAACGACACATTTAGCCATCTTGAGGGCAATCGTTTACTTTATAATTCGGCCGCCATATTTCTAGATGAGCTAAGAGAGTCAGATATAGTGGGTCGTTATGGAGGAGATGAGTTTATAGCTCTTCTTCCAAAAACTGATTTATCTGGCGCGGAAGCAGTGGTAAAAAAATACGTACTGCTTTAGAAAAGGATGCAATAAAATGGAGCTTTGGCGTTTCTACAAAAGAAATTCCGAGTAGATCGAGCCTTAAGGGTCTTGCGCGACACCAACTTATTGCGGAAAGAGAAAAATTTCTTAATGATCTTATACTGGAGGCGGACAAGCTAATGTATCTAAATAAAAAATCATTGCATTTAAAAGCATAGTTATTAACAGGGCTTAAGCGCCCTGTTTTTTAATAGTTTTTATAAAAAAATGAATTATAAACTCTTATTTATCAGATATAATATATTGACAAAAAAGCCGGAGAGACTATCATGAAAGTTGAAATGAATATTAAACCTCTTTCTAATCATATACTTCTTGAGACTGCGGCAGAAGAAAAGGTCACTAAATCAGGCATTGTTATTCCTGACACAGCAGACAAAGAGCGACCAATGAAAGCTAAGATTTTAGCTGTTGGCCCAGGAAAAAGAGACGATGAAGGCGAATTTATCCCGATGTCTGTCAAAGTTGGCGATTTAATACTTTTCCGCAAATATGGTCCAGACGAGCTAGAACTAGATGGTAAAAAATATCTAATCGCAAGCGAGGACGATGTGCTCGCTATTATTGAAGAATAAAACTGAAGAATAAAGTCGTACAAAATAAACAATTTTATAAAAAACCTATGTCTAAACAAATAATTTTTGATGAAGAAGCAAGAAAGGCCCTTAAAGTCGGTATAGATAAACTTGCCGCCGCCGTACGGATTACTCTCGGTCCTAGAGGACGCGCCGTTGTTATAGAAAAAAGTTACGGCGCTCCACAAGTTACTTTTGACGGAGTAACAGTCGCGAAAGAAATAGAGCTTGAAAATAAATATGAAAATCTTGGCGCAGAGTTTTTGAAACAGGCCGCTGATAAAACAAACGATAATGTGGGAGACGGAACTACTACTTCTGTTATTCTCGCGCAAGCTCTTATAGAAGAAGGAGAAAAAGCTGTAAAAGAAAAAGGCTTTAATGTCATACAGCTTTCCGAAGCGCTTAAAGAAGAGGCAAAATTTGTTATTGAAAATCTTGAGTCTCAAAAAGAGGCTATAGATGATGTTAAAAAAATTGAAGAAGTCGCTGCTCTTTCTGCTAAAGATGCGGCTATTGGTTCTTTAATTGCCGAAGTTATGCAAAAAATTGGCAAAGAGGGAGTTGTAACGATTGAAGATTCTAATACGATTAGCAACTCATACGAAATGGTGGAGGGCATGCAGTTTGACCGCGGATATATTTCTCAATATATGGTTACTGATCCTAGCAAAATGGAGGCAATTTTAGAAAATCCATATGTACTCGTTACTGACCAGAAAATATCTGCCATTCAAGATGTTTTGCCCTTACTAGAAAAGATTGTTGCAAGTGGCAAAAAAGAACTTGTGATTATTGCTGAAGATGTAGATGGAGAGGCTTTAACTACCTTAGTAGTTAATAAACTTCGCGGGATATTTAATGTTTTAGCAATTAAAGCTCCTGGTTTTGGCGACAGACGCAAAGAGATGCTTGCTGATATAGCGATTATTACTGGAGCCGCGATTGTTTCAGAAGATCTAGGCAAAAAAATCCAAAATGCGGACATTAGCGTTCTTGGTAAGGCTGGTAAGATCATTTCTACGAAAGACAACACTATTATTGTTGATGGTATTGGCAAGAAAGAAGAAATCGAGAAACGAATTGCTCAAATTAAAAGTCAGATAGAAAAAGCCGAATCTGATTACGATAAAGATAAACTCAAAGAAAGACTTGGCAAACTCTCTGGAGGAGTGGCTGTGATTAAAGTTGGTGCTCCAACAGAGTCAGCACAAAAAAGCTTAAAACAGCGCGTTGAAGATGCTGTCTCTGCTACAAGAGCTGCTATGGAAGAAGGAATAGTGCCTGGAGGAGGAGTCGCTCTTTGGACTATTTCCAAACTTATTGCGCAAGAAACAAGTAATAAACCAGCAGTTGCCGCGGCAAGAAATATTCTTGTTAAAGCACTGGAAGCGCCTTTTAGCGCCATCGTTGTAA
>CAYGDC010000017.1:0-9406 GCA_964348605.1 uncultured Candidatus Saccharibacteria bacterium
TAGAAATATCTGCCCAACTAATACAGCAAATACCTGTTTTTACGAAATTGGCTCTAATTTAGCTCTCTAAAGATAAAAACCCGCTTTCGCGGGAATACGCATTCTTTTTGTCATCCCCGCCTACGAGCGGGGACCCAGATTTTTAAACTTTTAAGCTTTGTTTTTTGTATTTTCTTAAACTTTTAGACTTTTCTACTTTTAAACTTCCCGCGAAGCGGGCTCTAGATTCCCGCTTTCGCGGGAATGATCTCGCTTCGCGAGATCTGGCGTAGCCAGACAGAAGGGCGGAAGCGGGGTCTATATTTTAAGCTTTTTTGTATTTTCTTAAACTTTTAAACCTTTCTACTTTTAAACTTTCCGCGGAAGCAGGCTCTGGATTCCCGCTTTCGCGGGAATGACGGGAAGAAACATAATTTGTGATTTATCTCGCTGTGAGGTATGCTTATGGCGAGAAATTTATTTTTTATGTCCATTCCATCTTTAATTGCTTTATTTTTTATAATCGTTATTTTAGGGACACAAGTTATAAAGCGTTCTTTTTTAGAGAAGAATCTTAAAAAAATATTCTGGATTCCGCTCGTTGCTATTTTTTCAACATCAGTTGTTTTTTCTGTAATGCAATATCAAGTATGGAGAGCGCACGAGATTATGAAGTTTACTTTGGAAGGAGAGGGCGGACTTTCTTATTTTTTCTCCTTTGTCTTTTTTAATCATTTTGCGTCGCATCTACTTGCGCTTGGTTTTACCGGTATTCTTATTTTACTGATGTTTTTTGCAAACAAGCGTGTCGGAGAGCGACTTTTTGAACGTGAAGAAATATGGATTGCTTTTCTTGCCGGATTTCTTGTCGGATTTCCCGGGTTTTTATTTTTTCTCGCGGGGATTCTCGCGGCGTATCTGTCCACGCATTTTATAAACGCGATTTTGCGAAAAACCGTTAAATCAGGGGTTATCCCTTTATATTATTTTTGGCTACCTGTGTCGGCTTCTGTTATAATTATATCGGAAGTGTGGCTTGCGGAAACTTTATTCTGGCAGCTACTTTCCGTTTAAGCGCGCGACACTAATAAAATGATAAATATCCCCCAGAGTCAACTTAAAGAGATTCTTCTCAAAGAAGGTCTTATTAGCGAGGATGTGTTTGATGAAGTTACCGCGGGCGCAGAAAGATTAAAGCAAAATGTTGCGGAGGTTTTAATTTCTAAAAATATTGTTTCTGCCGATTATTTATATCAGGTATTTAGCCGTTATTTTAATATCCCTCTTGCCGAGCTTGCGCAAAAAACTATTAATGAAACAGCGCTTCATTCTTTTCCTGAATTACTTGCTCGGCAAAAAAACATCATTCTTTTTGGCGAAGAGGCAAACGGCTCTCTTTCCGCCGCGATGGAAAATCCAACAAATCTTGAGACCATAGAATTTGTGGAGCAGTTTGTTGGCAGGAAAATAACTCCTTATTTCGCAACAGAAAGGGATTTGCATCAAGGATTCGCGTTATACGGTAAAAAACAGTCAACTGACTACAGACAACTTATTGAAAAAAGCGTTACTGAAGCGCTAAAACTTGGAAAAAAGGGAGAAGAAGCGGTGGCTGATACTCCTATAATTGGCATAGTGGATAATGCTATTGCTTATGCGGCGAATTTACATGCTTCGGATATTCATTGTGAGATATTTGAAGATGGTATTCTTATTCGCTACAGAATAGACGGCATTCTCTATGAAATTACAAAAATGCCCAAACTTGTTCATGCTGCTATAGTGGCTCGTATTAAATTACTTGCGGGGCTAAAAATTGATGAGCATTATAAGCCACAGGACGGACGATTTAGATATAAAATTAGCAATCAAGCGTTTGTAGATATTCGTGTTTCTATTATGCCTACTTTTCATGGAGAGAAAGTGGAAATGCGTCTTTTAACAGCCGCCTCACGCCCACTTTCTTTTTTAGAAATAGGAATGCTTGATAATACAGTTTCCCTACTCACCGAAAATATTCGCAAAAGTTATGGAATGGTCCTAGTTTGCGGCCCTACCGGCTCTGGCAAAACAACTACTCTTTATTCGGTATTAAATGTATTAAATCGTCAGGAGGTTAATATAATTACTATTGAGGATCCGATAGAATACAATATTAAGTATGTTAATCAAACGCAAATTAATCCAGCAGCAGGACTTACCTTTGCAAACGGTTTGCGCGCTATTTTACGCCAAGATCCGAATATAATTTTAGTTGGTGAAATTCGCGATGATGAAACAGCTTCTATCGCTGTGCAGGCGGCGCTTACCGGACATATAGTGTTGTCGTCTCTTCACACAAATGACGCGCTCACAACCATTCCCCGTCTTATAGACATGAATATACCTCCTTTTCTTATTGCCTCTGTTTTGAATGCGGTTGTTGCCCAACGGTTAGTAAGAAAAATATGCCTAGATTGTATTTATTCTCTCTCTCCTGCGCCAGCGATAATTAGTGCATTAAAGAAACAAGCGGAAGAGATGGGAATAGGAGAATCTTTTATCCCACCAAAGCTTGTTTACAAAGGAAAAGGATGTCTTTCTTGCGGCGGAATCGGTTATCGCGGACGAATAGGCATTTTTGAGATATTAAATGTTTCTGAAGAAATTAGACAAGAGATAGTAAGCCCTGAGTTTTCTCTTGATCGTGTTAAAAAAATTGCTCGTGAGCAAAAAATGATTTCTATGTTTGAAGATGGGTTATTCAAAGTCGAGAGAGGAATGACTACAGCGGAAGAACTTTTGCGGGTTATTAAAGCATAAAAAATAAATGAGATATCGTTATATTGCTGCACAGCTAGATGGGAGAATGATAGATGGCGAAATAGACGCTGGCTCTGCTTCGCAAGTTCTTTCATGGATGATGGGACAAGGATATAAGCCTATTTCTATTAAAGCGCTCACAGCGGATAAAAAAAATAAAAAACAACTTTTTGTTTCCAAAATAACACTTGCTGATAAGGTTTTTCTTGTTAAGTATCTTGGCTTAATGTTAAAAGTAGGAACAGATCTCTTCCGGGCGATAGATATTTTAGTAAGTGACTTAGATAAACCAGCATTAAAATCGTTTCTTGTAGAAGTTAGGACTTCTCTAAGTCAGGGGAAGCCGTTTCATACGACCTTTGCTCAATATCCACAATATTTTTCGCCAGTTATGGTTAATCTTATAAAGTCTGGCGAAAAATCTGGTAATCTTGAGGCTGTGCTTAATAATATCGCTATCAATCTTGAAAAAGATCAGGCTTTACATAATCAAGTTAAAGCCGCGCTCATTTATCCAATGATTCTTGTAGCCATTGCTACGCTTGTTATTATATTTATGGTTCTTTTTGTTTTACCAAGAATTGCAAATATTTTTATTCAAAGCGGTATAGATCCTCCATTATTTTCGCGCATTGTTTTTTCCGTCGGATTATTTATGGGTGCAAATATTTATATCATTATACCTTTCATTATTGGCTTTGGTTTTGTGGTGCGATATTTATTATTTCAGCAGAAAACAGGCGTACAGTTAAGAGAAAGGATTATAGCGCGCCTACCTATTGTAAGCACCATGGTTCAGCAACTTGCTATTCAACAATTTACCTCTACTTTTGCCTCCCTTCTAAAAGCGGGCATTCCGATAGTTGAGGCGCTTGAAATTACAGCAAGCGCTGTTAGTTCTGAGGAATTAAAAAACACCTTAATTCGCATAGCAAAAGAGGGAATTAGTAAAGGACTTACTGTTGGCGAGGCATTTCGCAGAGAGGCATATTTCCCGCGAATTGTAACAAATCTTATAACTATTTCTGAAAAAGCAGGACATATGGAAGTTACTCTAGAAACACTTTCCGATTTTTATACTAAAGAAGTCAATGCGTCAGTAAAAATTTTTGTTGCGTTTTTAGAGCCAGCGCTTTTACTTGCGCTGGGATTAATAGTTGGGCTTATTATGATTGCTGTAATAATTCCTATTACTCAAATGATTACCGCTGTTTAATTTATCGATAAAATAACTTATACTCGTATAAATTATATATGAGTTTTTATAAATTTTTTTTATGAATCATATTAAAAAAACAATCCGATATATTTATTACAAAATTATTAGAAAAATAAGCCCGATTGAAATATCTGGAGGTCTTAGCGTAAGCGATTCAGCTATCCGATATATTCGCTTTAATGAAGATGGGGTAGTAGAAGAGAGGGCATCATTGCGATTGCCGATAGGCGCTGTGAGTGAAGGCAAGATTATAAACAATGAAATTGTTGCTGGTGCACTAATTGCGCTTAGAAATAAAATTAAGATTTCTTCCCCTAATAAAATAGAAGTTATATTTTCACTTGAGTCTGAGTCAATTTATTCTCAGTTGTTTGTTTTACCACCACTACAAGAATCTTTGTTTAGTGAAGCAGTAGAGCTGAATGCTCAGGCTATCTCGCCAATAGATATTAAAACTGCTTATTATAGCTATCAAGTTGCGGGCTTGCAGGGCAAAACCACATCAGATGGATGCGATTTACTCGGGGCTTTTATTAAAGCTTCTGTAGCAGACGACTGGATCAGTGTTTGTAAAGCTGCTGGATTTATTCCTGTTGCCGTGGAATTTCAAACACTTTCTATCGCTCGCGCAGTTACTGAATTAGCGCAAGTTCGCGAAAGCGGGATAACGATGGTTATAAGTATTGCAAGCGAGGGCGTCAATTTTATTGTTATTAAAAATAATAATCTTTATTTTGACCATTTTTATCCATGGAAATTTATTCAAGAAAAAGATAAATCAATTTCTATAGAAAAAATAAAGCAAGTTATTCTTGGTGAATCTAATAAAGTTGCGAATTTTGCTGTAACTAAGTTTGGCGGAGCATTAAGTTCAATTCGGATAAGCGCCGAAAGCGTAAGCGAAGCAATCGTTGCTGCTTTAAAAGAACAGTATCCGACAATTCCTATTGCGGAGATAACTGTTCAGGGCAAGAAAGCTCCTTCTTTATGGCTTGCTACGCTTGGCGCAGCAAAGAGAGGTCTCTTGCTTCGTTCGGAGGATACTATGATTTCTCTTACGCCCCAACAAGTTATAGAAGAGTATAAAAATAATCAAATAATCGAGATGATATGCTTGTGGCGAAAAATTGCTACAATTACTCTATCTTTTTTTCTTGTCATATTCTCTTTAGGAAATTTGTTTTTGAGACAAGTGTCAGTTGACGCTGGCCAACAAATCTTACGCGGCTTATCACCAGAGGAAGAACAAGAACTTAATATTTTTCGAGAAAGAGCAAATGAATTTAATAGCTCATTAGCGCTTATTAAGGACGCTCGTGCCCTAGAAAACAGCATTTATCCTTTTCTTTCTAAAATATTAACTACTGGAGAGGATATTCAAATTACTAGATTATCTTTTAAAGATATAGACTCACCGGTGGAATTAAGAGGGAGCGCCCCGTCTTCTATTGCTGCGACGCAGTTTCAAAGACGATTGGACGCAGAGCCAAATATTACTGAATTGCGACTACCTATCGCGGACTTAGTGGCTACCTCTGATGGCCGAGTAATGTTTGTAATGTCATTCCGCATAACTAGCCTGGATTTTTAATAAAGTTTTTTCTAGAGATTCTTTGTCTTGAGGCGATATCTTTTGTAGAACAAAATCGTTTGCTTTTATAGCGTGTGCTCTTCGGATACCAATTCTTAATCTCCAAAAATTTCTTGTTTTAAGACAAGAAATAATAGATTTCACGCCATTATGCCCAGCGCTTCCTCTGTTGCGCGAAAGCTTATATGAACCAAGCATGATGTCAGAATCGTCATGCATTATAAGAATATCTTCAGGCTTTATGTTAAAATGCTTTATTGCTGAATAAATAGCTTGCCCAGACTCATTCATGTAAGTAAGGGGGGTTATATAAATACAAGTTTCTGTTTTTACATATTTAAACGGTTTTTCCCCCCATATTGAAAAAGGTTTTGCCAGTTTTTTATTTCCTATAATTCTATATATAGCTTCTGCTCCTATGTTATGATATGTGCCATTATAAGATTTGCCTGGATTTCCGAGTCCTGCTATTAGTTTAAAGCTATGCTTAGTCATTTGCTCTTGTAGTTTTTCGCTATTACTATTAGATTAGTATAAATTTTATTCTATGAAAAAGATACCTCCTTTAATTTGGGAATTGCTTGAAGTGATTTTAATTGCCTCCCTGCCTCTTTTTATTATATTTCAATTTCTTGCTCGTCCATTTATTGTCCAAGGGGCTAGTATGGAGCCTAATTTTCAAAATGGCAATTATCTAATTATAGATATGGTTTCGTATAGATTTAATAGCCCAAACAGGGGAGATGTTGTGGTATTTCGCTATCCTGGTAACCGATCTTCATATTATATCAAGAGAATTATTGGCCTTCCTGGTGATCATGTCGCTTTACGCAACGGCGATGTGTTTGTGAATGGTGCTATCACCTCAGATAAGTATTTCCCTTTGGGAACTGATACGCTTGCTGCAAACCAGACTGATTTTTATCTTATAGAAAATCAGTTTTTTGTTATGGGTGATAATCGCGCGATGAGTTTTGATTCAAGAAATTGGGGACCTCTTGAAAGAAGTGATATAATTGGGCCTGTAAGAATTAGAGTCTGGCCGTTATCTGAGCTTGAGCTTTTTAGAAGCTTAAATTAAAACTTTTATATATGCATAACTATTAAAATGGAGACTAACAAAGAAAAAAATAAAGAAGATAAGCTTTCTGCTAAAAAAAAGATTTCTTTCCAGACACCAAAAGGAATGAGAGATTTATTGCCGGGAGAATATGTTTTTTGGGACAAAGCTTTAAGCGTGGCTTCTGATGTCGCTGATTTTTATGATTTTGGCCGAATTGAAACACCTATCTTAGAACACTCTGCTCTTTTTTCTCATGGCGTCGGCGTAAGCACTGACATAGTTGAAAAGGAGATGTATGTTCTAAAAACTAAAGGAGGGGATTCTTTAGCTTTGCGCCCAGAATCCACAGCACCTGTTATGCGGTCATTTATTGAACATGGAATGAGCCATCTTCCCCAACCAGTAAAGCTTTGGTATTTTGGACCACATTTCAGGCACGAAAATCCGCAGTCTGGCAGATATAGGCAGCTTTATCAAATTGGTTTTGAAATTCTTGGAGGAGAATCTGATTCTGTTTTTGATGCTGAAATAATAATTGCAGCAGTGCGTTTTCTCGAAAAGATGAAAATTAAAAAGATCCTTCTTGAAATTAACAGCATTGGTTGTCGTCAATGCAGAAATCCATATAAGAAAAAACTACAAGATTTCTACCGCAAAAACATATTTTTATCTCGTGCAAAGAAAAATAAGACAGCCTGCAAAGACTGCGAGCGTAGATTAGAAACTAATCCTTTAAGGCTTTTGGATTGCAAGGACTCAGACTGTGTTGAAATAAAATTAAGTGCGCCAAGTATCCTAGATAACCTTTGCTCTCCTTGCAGAACACATTTTAAGGGAGTGATTGAGTTTTTAGACATAGTTAAATTGCCGTATGCATTAAACCCTCATCTTGTTCGGGGGCTAGATTATTATAATCGCACAGTATTTGAAATTTTTACTGAAGGAGGAGGAGGCGCCTTAGGAGGTGGTGGGCGATATGACTATCTTGCTGAGATGATTGGTGGCAAAAGTACTCCTGCTGTTGGCGTAGCGCTTGGATTGGATAGAGTTATTAATGCGCTAAAAGAAAAAGAGGTGAATTACGAATTTAAAAAAAGAGAAAGAGCTTTTATTGCCTATATTGGAGATGCGGCTAAAAAAACAGCTTTTGCTCTTATTGAAGAATTTTATAAAAATGGAATAAAAATATCCTCAGCTCTTGGCAAAGATTCGCTACAGGCGCAATTGAAGGTTGCTGATAGAGAAAGGTGCCCTATTGCGCTTATTATTGGTCAAAAAGAAGTTTATGAAGAAACAATTATAATTCGCAATATGAGAACGGGAGAACAAGAAAATATTTCGATGATAAAGGTGGCAGAGGAAATTAAAAAGAGACTGCATGGAAAATAATTGTTTATTTTGCAAGATAGTTGCTAAAATTATTCCTTCGGCGATAGTCTATGAAGACGAGCATGTATTGGCTTTTTTAGATATTCACCCTATGTCTTCTGGCCATACTCTTGTGATTCCCAAAATTCACGCTGAAAACATCCTTGATTTACCAGATACTCAAATAGAGCCTTTTTTCCGGACGGTTAAAAAAGTTGTCGATTTATTGCGGAAAAGGCTTGGGCCTAAAGGGTTTACAATAGGCATAAATCACGGTAGAATGAGTGGACAAGCAATAGACCACTTACATGTTCATGTTGTACCTCGGTATGAGGGAGATGGGGGAGGGTCTTTGCATTTGGTCGTAAAAAATCCACCTCAAGAGAGTCTAGAAGTAATTCAGGCAAAACTTGTAGGGGAAATGATAGATAAATAAAAAAAAGAACAAAATGCCAATCACAGTAAAAAAGAAGGAATCAGAATCAGCGGGGTCGCTTGTTTTTCGTTTTATAAAAAAAGTTCAACAATCGGGAGTGCTTTTAGAAGCTAAAAAAAGAAGATTTAAAAAAAGAGCTCCAAATAGTAGAACGCGACATGTTTCTGCCTTGCACAGACTCGCTAAAAAGAAAGAGTACGATAAAAAAAAGAAAGAAGGATTGATTTAATAAAACATTTTATGTCTTTACAAGAGAGACTTTCTATTGATTTAAAAGCCGCTCTTAAAAATAGTGATGGTTTTAGAGTTGGTATTTTGCGTTTATTGTCTGCTGCGTTGCAAAACGAGACTATCTCTAAAAGAACTAATGGAATAGATATCGCTCTTACAGAAACAGAGGTTATAGGAATTTTAAAACGCGAAGCAAAAAAAAGAAAAGAATCTATTGATATATTTAAGGGAGCGGGGCGCTTTGATCTTTCTGAAAACGAAGAAAAAGAGTTAATTATAATTCAAGAATATTTACCGCCAGAGGTTAGTCATGAAGAAATTGAGGCGATGGCAAGAAAAATAATGGCTTCTGGTGTTACAGATTTTCCTACCTTAATGAAATCTGTTATTGCAGAATTTAAGGGAGCTGCAGACGGCAAACAAGTGGCAGAAATTGTTAAGTCTGTTTTGTAGTAAGTCTTATGGAAAAAAAAATAAAAATAGCGGCAGAAACGATTTTAAAAATTTTGGGAATTTCTGGTCGCTCTTTAGAAATTTTTTTAGTTTCTGATGATGTTATGCGCGATATAAATACAAAATATCGCGGGAAAAACCAAATAACTAATGTTCTTTCTTTTGAAGCGGTAAATATGCCATGCCCCCCAGAGAACGCGCGCTCCTTGGGAACGATATATCTTGCGCCAAAATACATAACCAATCATAATGAAGATATACGAT
>CAYGDC010000018.1:0-9375 GCA_964348605.1 uncultured Candidatus Saccharibacteria bacterium
AAATCAGAAAGAGCGACTTTAGCGGAGCGTCCATCAATCTCTACTTTGAGGGCGTCTCCGCTATATGTTAAAAGTCTTCCGTGTATTTTTTCATCTTTTGTAATTGTTCCGTCATCGAAAAGAGAGTGGTTGATAATAGCAATGTCTTTTTCTGTTTGAAAACGATATATGCTTGTTTCTATTTTAATGTAATTTTCATAGGAGCCACCAGCATCATCTAAGTGATGTGGAAAAAGACTAGTGAGTACGGCTATGTGAGGGCTTTGTTTTAAATCCATAAGATGCCGATGTGATATTTCAAAAAGAGCATATCCGTCTCTAGGCAGAGCTTCAAGCGCGAAAAAATCCCATTTATTATCTCTGTCATTGCCTGAAAAATAAAAAGGGACTCCTGCGGCCTGTAGCATGCTTCCAATAAGCGCGGTTACTGTGGATTTACCAGCTGTGCCTGCAACACCAATAGTCTTGCTATTTGTCATTTCAAGAGCCAGCTCTATTGGTTGTATTAAAGTTATTTCTTTCTTATCACGCATTTCAATAACTGGTGCGTTTAAAGATAGTCTTCTATATGCTTGCGGAGCTATCACCATATCTCCTATATTAATGTCTTTAGCGTAATTATCTCCAAAAACTATTTTGCCAGAAGATAAAAATTTTTCTGCCATATTTTGCGTTTCTTCTGCGCTGTAGGCGTCCGCAAAAGAAGAAAAAGTATTTTTAAAATCTTCCTCTTTAACTGATACATGTCCCATAATATCTATGCCTAGTGACAAAAGGTAATCAAAAACCGCTCTCCCTTCCTGTCCAGCAACACCTAAAACATGGACTTTTTTTGTCTGCTTAATTTGTTCTAATATTTTCATAATTAATATTTTATCATATAAGCTCTAGCAATATAAAAGGGGCCTCGCAAAAGAACATTGGGCAAGCATACTTATTTGTTGTGTTAAATTAGAGCTTCTGAATAGCAATGTCTATTTCTGCGACTATTGCTTCAGGCAGTGGTTCTCCCGGTCGCGTGATCCCTGGATACTTCCAGGCAGAAATTATTTGACGCACAAAATCTTTGTCTATAATCATGACCCACACTTCATACTCTTTTTTAGCGGATCTTTCTTTTTTCATCATAGCGATCGTTCCCTCAGCGATGCCTTTTTCAATTCTGTCAGGAGAATGCATAGCACGACGAACACGAGACTTTGAAAGCATGTGCTGACATAATTTATATTCAGCGTGTCTAGTCCAAATAATATTTTTCGCCATTAATTATAAAATTTATAAATCACGATCATCTTAGCGATATCATCGTAATTTATAAAATCCTTTACCCTCTACTCTGAGATCGATATATTCTACCCTCGGCCATTTATTAGATAAAAGTATTTCACTTAAAACAGGCCTACCTTCTATTTCTAGTGAGCGTGAAAGACTGATAAAAATTTTTTGCCCAGAATTAATAGTTATAATAGCATATTTTGATAGAACATTATCAATCATTATTTCTTCTACTATCCAATTAAATTCTAAAAACATTTCTGTGGCCTCTATGATATTTTTAAACTTTTCTTCTTCTATTAATCTCCTACCCAAAAAAATATTTCTATTAGTTGTGTCTGTGATTATGGGAATAAGAGTTCCGCGTGAATCTGGCGCTTTTCCTAATACAATCCCTAAATCACTTAACCAAAAACAGCGCCTTTCGTCATTTATCGCCATACACCAAGTTATAGCTTCGCGTCGCTCGGTAACGGCAATAGAAATAGCGCGATTTTTATAATCACGCGTTATAGTGGCTTTTTCAATGCGTGGAAAGCGCCTTTGAATAAGTTGAAATAATTCTTCGTTATTTTTGTACGCAAATCTGTGATTTTCAGGAAAAATAAATCCTAAAAAACCTCCACGACGAGAGTCTTCGCTTTTGATGAGCTCAATTATGTCTTCCGAGGGGACCATTCTTGTTCCAAATACTTTAATTTCATCAATTTTCATAAACTCGCCGTTTCTTAAAAACCAAGCGCCTGTTCCCAAGACAACTATGCAGATAATAATGATAAAGAAGATGATTATTTTCTTTATTAGTTTTTGCTTATGCCACGCTGAAAAATTTCTTATTTTTTGCATTACTATAATAAGTTTAATCTAAAATAAATAACTGACAACAGGTGGCTTAAGACTGATAACAAGCGCCTAGCAGCTAACAACAGGCAAACAGACAAATAACAATCCTTTTCTGTCATCCCCGCCTACGAGCGGGGATCCAGGGTCTACTTTTGTGGAAAGCTTAAAAGCAAAAAGTTTAAAAACTCTGGATTCCCGCTTTCACGGGAATGACGGAGGAAGAATCGGAAGCGCGGCTTAAGCTTTTTGCGAAGCGAGTTAGGATTTATCTAAAATAATCTCTCTGCCGAGATATTTTCTTAAGACTTCAGGAACAAGAACGCTTCCGTCTTCGCGTTGGAAATTTTCAAGAATAGCAAGTAATGGTCGTTCGCTAAAAGCGGTGGCGTTTAAGGTGTGGACAAATTCTTTTTTATCTTTGCCATCTACGCCACGTATTTTATAAGTGATATTTAATCCACGAGATTGAAAATCAGTGGTATTTGAACAAGAATGTGTTTCGCGATATTTATTTTGACTTGGAATCCATGCTTCAACATCATATTGACGCGAATCTCCAAATCCCATATCTCCGGAACAATTTTGCATTATACGATAAGGCAATTGAATCCCCGACATTAATTCTTCCTGACGAGCAAGCATAAACTCGTGTTCAGCCCTAGAATCTTCCGGTCGGCAAAGTGAATACATCTCTAGTTTATTAAATTGATGTACTCGCAATATACCACGCGTATCTTTACCGTAACTCCCCGCTTCTCTGCGAAAACAGGGTGAAAGCCCAAGAATCCTTATCGGCTTAGTCACATCTATAGTTTCGTCCATATACATCGGCGCTATAGAGTGTTCGGAGCTCCCCACAAGGCATAAATCGTCTTGAGGTAAGTAAAATGCATCTCCTGAATCAATAAATTGCCCCTTGCCAATTCGTCTATAAACATCGGCTTTTATCATAACTGGCGGAATAGTAAGCCTAAAGCCATAAGGCAAAAGAGTATCTATACCGAAACGAAAAAGAGCCATTTCTAATTCGGCTACATCTTGCATAATGTATCCAAAACGACTGCCAGATATTTTTGCAGCCCTTTCTGTGTCAATCATCCATCCAGCAAGGTCAATATAATCTTTTGGCATAAAAGAAAATATAGAAGGCTCGCCAACGGTTTTTATTAAAACATTTTCGGTATCATCTTTACCAATGGGCACAGATTCGTCTGGTAAGTTAGGAATTTGTGCGATAATCAAATCTCTGTTTTTAGCAATTAAAGCAATTTTTTCTTCTTGAATTGCAATATCCTCTTTTAATTTGCGAGCTTCATCACGATTATCAACGCCAAGTGATTTTTGCTCTGCCCTCATATCATCAATTTTTTTTATTAGAGATTTCCATTCCGAATCTATTTTTAAAAAATCATCTACTAATTGCGTATTAAGAAATTTTTTACGCACTCCGTCTTTTATAAAGTCTGGGTTTTCTCTAATAAGATTTATATTAATCATTTATTTCTATTTATTTTTTTCGCTCTTCATTGCTGGGAAAAAGACTGTTTCTCGAACAGGCTTATCCATTAATAAAGAAAATAGTCTTTCAGATACGCCGAATCCTGCCGCTGGAGGCATACCATATTCTAGGCTTTCTAAGAAATCTTCGTCTAACATTTGAGCTTCTGCGTCTCCTTTCTCACGCAAGCTCATCTGTTCTTCGAAGCGAGCGCGCTCATCTTGAGGATCGTTTGCTTCAGAGAAGCCTTTTCCAAGCTCTGACCCACAAGCAACAATTTGAAAACGAGCTACTTTATGTTCGTTGCCAACTATACGTTTAGCCAGTGGCTCAATTTCAAGAGGGGGGTCAATTAAAAAACATGGCTGTATCATTTCTGGGCGAATAAATTTTTTAAAAAGCAAATCTATTAGCCTACCTTTTCCGATAGATTGGTCAGTTGTAATACCACTTTCTTTTGCTTTTTTTCGTAAATCATTGATAGTCGCAGTGCTTAAATCAATGCCAGTTTTTTTCTTAAAAATAGCGAAATAATCAACAGTCGGCCATTTACGCGACCAATCAATTTTTTGCCCTCTCCATTCAGTAATTAAAGTGCCACAGGTTGCTTTAATAACGCGTTTATAAAGTTTTTCAATAAACTTCATTAAATCGTTATAGTCAGCGTAAGCCCAATAAAATTCAAGCTGCGTGTAGTCTTGTAGGTGCTCGGCGTCTATTCCTTCATTGCGAAAAATTCTACCGATTTCAAATATTTTATTAAAGCCCCCTACTAATAATTTTTTAAGTGAGATTTCAAGCGATATACGAAGATGGAAATCAGTGTCTAGCGCGTTATAATGAGTAATAAAAGACTCTGCCTCTGCGCCCCCGGGAACACGTTCTAATACTGGAGTCTCAACTTCTAAAAAGCCACTTTCTTCAAGTGTATTGCGAAAAGTCCGCCAAAAAATAGCTTTTTTTCGAAATATTTCACGTGTTTCAGGATTTAATATAAGCTCTAAATATCTTTTTCTTAGCCTAGTTTCTGTGTCTTCAATACCAAAGTGTTTAGTAGGTATTGGACGCATAGATTTAACAATAATTCGAGCAGATTTTGCCTCAATACTTTGTTCTCCTTTTTTAGTTTTTATAAGAACGCCTGATACCTCTATATAGTCGCCAATATCTAGTGTAGTCTTTAGCGTATCAAAATCTTTTGTTTTAATGCGTGTAATAAGTGCCTGCAAAGCTCCTGTGCCATCATCTAGGTCCACAAATATAATTTTGCCTTGATCGCGAAAACCAAGCACTCTGCCTGTTATAAAAACCTTCTTTTTGTTTTTAAATAATATTGTAAATAATTTTCTTATTTCACCTATTGGATGAGTTCTTAAAACCGCAGATGGATAGGGAT
This sequence comes from uncultured Candidatus Saccharibacteria bacterium, assembly GCA_964348605.1. Classification (GTDB taxonomy): domain Bacteria; phylum Patescibacteriota; class Minisyncoccia; order UBA6257; family Colwellbacteraceae; genus JALOAR01. The sequence goes on from CAYGDC010000018.1 coordinate 5,013, forward strand.
CAAATCCCTTGTCCTTTAAAATTTTTAACTTATCTTGCCTTGCTTTAATTATATCTTCAAGCATTTTTGTATTATACCTAGCATAAAATATAAATTCAAGAAATTATATAAAACTATAAATTTCTGGCAGAAAAGCTTAAAATCCGCTTTTGCGAGATAAGATTAAGCTCGTTTCGCAAGATCCTATAAAACAAGAAGGGTTTCAAATTAAGAATTATGTATTTTGTCTGGCACAGCCAGATTATATTTTACTTTTATTCTTAATTAATCTTTACAATTTTGTAAAGTATTTCTCCCGCTGGAGTTTTGATTTTAACCGAATCGCCTATTTTTTTGCCGATTATTGCTTGGCCGATGGGAGAGTCGTTGGAAATTAGTCCGTCCTCGGGCTTGGCTTCGCTAGAGCCCACAATTGTAAATGTTTTTAATTTTCCTTTATACTCAGCCTGCACTTCACATCCCAAATCTACTACTTCTTGGCAAGAAGTTTTTTTAATAATAGAGGCGTTTTTAGTGATATCTTCTAACTCATCTATGCGCGACTCAAGTGCGTCTTGTTGTTCTCTGGCTTCTGAATATTCAGCATTTTCTGATAAATCGCCATATTCTTTAGCTCTTTTAAGAGATTCAGCAATTTCCAGCCTCTTAACTGTTTTTAATTCATGTAATTCGCGCTTTAACTCTTCTAATTTTTTAGCAGATAGATAATAATTCTTCATTATAGATTATATTAGTTACTAACTTTATAACGATTCATCCAAATCCAGATCTTAATTCTAATCATATCGTATAAAACAATGCAATAGGACCATAATTTAGCTTCTTGAAGCATATTATTAATATAAATAATGGGAATTTCTTTAATTTTATAGCCAATTTTATAGCCGACAACAAGTGTTTCAATATTTGTTGTAAAGCGATTTATTTTTGTTATATTAAAGATTTCTTTTGCAGCGCTGTCTGAATAACATCTAAATTCGCATCGAGCATCTTGTATGTTTGGTAATAAAAAAATACGCGTAAATACGTTTGTAATATTATTTAATAATCGATTATAAAAAGATGGAAAAGGAATGAGTTTAGATCCCTGTAAAAAACGACTGCCGATAACAATATCATATTTTGTTGTTGTTTTACTTTCGAAATATGGAATTATTTGAGAAAAATGATTTATATTAATTGAATTATCAGCTTCCATTAAAAGTCTTAATTTACCTATCGCTTCTTGCATGCCTTGGCGGACTACATATCCCGTGCCACAGTGAATATTATTATTTATAAAGCGCAATTTTTGTATCAATGGTTCAAATTTACAAACGATTTCTGCGGTATTATCCGTAGAGCCGTCATTGATAACTAATATTTCATAGTCAAAACCTACATTTCTTAAATATTTATCGATATCAATAAGAGTAGACGGCAATAAATCGGCTTTATTATAAACCGGAATAATAACCGATAAATAAGGTTTATGAGTCATTATTAGCTATAAATAAAACCTAGCGCTTTGCCCATTGTGGAGCTCTGCGAGCTTTCTTGAGACCCGGTTTTTTTCTTTCTACCATACGCGAGTCGCGGGTTAAAAGATTGGTATTGCGTAGTGCAAGACGAAGTTTTGGATCAAGTTGCACAAGAGCTCTTGCAAGGCCAAGCGAAACAGCTCCTGCTTGAGAACTTAACCCTCCTCCGGAAACTTTTGCAGTGATGCCAATAGCTTCAGCAGTTAGCGCTTTAGTTATTGGAGAAGAGGCAGCCTTAGTTTGAGTGATAGTTTTAAAATATTTATTTAGCTCTATTTTATTTACACTAAAACCAGATTCGCCTGGATAAACCCTAACTCTTGCGGAAGAGGTTTTGCGCCTACCAATGCCCTCAAAATATTTTTGTGAATCTTTTTTCGTAATCATGCGGTTTTTATATTTCTATTATAAGCTGTTTTAATCTTTTTGCTTGTAGTCTGTTTTTAGGAAGCATTCCGGCTACAGCGTGACGTAAAACCCAAGCTGGATTTTTTGCAAAAGCCTCTTTGTAAGTTTTTTTCTTAAGATGGCCCATATAGCCAGTATGTCTATAATATATTTTTTGCTCTGCTTTGTTACCACTAACCTCTATATCGGTAATATTTTTTACGATAACTCTATTTCCGCCTTCAAGGCGAGGTTCATAATTTACACTCTCCTTATTTTGCAAAATAGTAGCAATTTTTGTTGCTAATCTTCCTAGTCTTTGTTTTTTTGCATCAATAATAATCTCCATTTTAAATAAATTTAATTTCCACTACGTCTGCACCGTCCCTTTTTCTATGCTCAGTGGTTTTAATAATTTTTAGATATCCTCCTTTTCTTTCAACATATTTAGGAGCAACCTCATGATAAAGCTTAAAAACAGATTTTTCAGGCAACTTAGTTTTTAAAAGCCTGATTGAAGAGAGATTCTGTTTTTTAGCAATAGTAATCATTTTTTCAACTTGAGGCTTTAATGCTTTTGCTCTTGTGGGAGTAGTTCTAATAGCTCCCTCCATTATGAGGTTGTGTTGCAAAACAGCTAGAAAATTATTTCTATCTCCTTTTTTTCTGCCAAATTTTGTGCCCTTCTGTTGATGTCGCATAATGTATGATTGTAATGGAATTATTCTTTATTTTCAAGCTCTTCTCCTAATTTACTAAATTTAGTAAAGTGATCCACAAGAATATTAGAAACTTTGCGCATGGCTTCTGATGGGGTAATGGAGCTATCAGTTTCAATTGCAATATTTAAGCGATTATAGTCTGTTCTGTCACCAACGCGCATATTTTCGACATCGAGGCTTACATTAATTATAGGAGTAAAGATGGCATCAAGAGCAATGACTCCAATTCCTAAACTTGATTGTTTTTTTCTTTCAACAGGGACATATCCTAATCCTTTTTCAACAGTGAGCTCTATTTCAACATCTGTTTTTTTATCAGTAATAGTAAAAAGTTTAATTTCTGGATTTACTATTGTGGCCTGTATATTTGGTTCAACGTCGGCACCAAAAACTTCTTTTGCGCCCTTAGCTTTAATAGTTAAAATTTGAGGCTCGTCAGCAATAAAATTAAAACGTAATTGTTTTAGATTCATGCCTATTTCTACAACATCCTCCATAACGCCTGGAATAGTAGAAAATTCATGAAGAACGCCTTTGATTTTAAATTGCGTTACAGCAGCGCCAGGAATAGACGAAAGCAAGGCCCTTCTTATGCTGTTGCCTAAAGTAAGGCCGTAACCAGGAAATAATCCTTCAATGCTAAATAATCCTTTTTTCCCATCATCGGAAACTTTGCTTATCTTTACGCTATCACTTAAATATGAGTAATGCATTTTTTAATATTTTTTATTATTTTAAATAAAAGTTGACGACTAAGTCCATATCAAAGGGCATCTCTACACCCTTGGGAGCGATATTGATTAAAGCAGTTCTTTTCTCTTTGTTGAGCTTAATCCATTCGGGGGCTTCAAAATTTTTAAATTTTTCATCTAATGCGACAAAAATAGGATGTGTAGCAGACTCTGGTTTTATAGAAATAATATCGCCTGCTTGCACTAAATATGATGAAATAGTTACTTTACGACCATTTACCATAATGTGGCCGTGTCCAATAAGTTGTTTTGCAATACGACGAGAACCAGTAAAGCCAGCACGAAAAATAGCGTTATCTAAACGGGATTCTAAAATTTTTACCAACGCCTCATGAGTGGGTTCGGTACCACGATCTGCGGCAACAAAACACTTTTTAAGCTGGCTTTCAGTTAAGCCATAACTAAATCTTATTTTTTGCTTTTCGGCTAATTGGCGACCATATTCGCTAACTTTTTTAAATGATTTTGTATGTGGGCCGGGCTTATATGGTCTTTTTGCGGCAGCGCATTTTCCAGAATTACAACGATCTGCTTTTAAAAACAATCTAGCACCAAGAGCTCTTTCTCTTTTTTCTAAAATTTTCATTTTTATTTTATACTCTTCTTACTTTTTTAGGCTTAGGACCGTTATGTGGAATAGGGGTAACATCTTTAATAGAATTAATATTAAATCCATGGTTAATAAGAGAGCGAATAGATGCATCTCTACCAACAGAAATACCAGAAACAATAACATCTACATTAAATGGCCCTGTTTTAGCAATTTTTTCAGCGATAGTTGCAACTACTTTTTGCGCAGCGAATGGAGTTGCTTTTTTGGGACCAGCAAATCCAAGTGAGCCAGCAGATGCCCAAGTTATCACATTACCCTTTGGATCAGTAACAGTAATCATTGTGTTGTTAAAAGAAACATTAATATATACACAACCAGCATCAATGCTTTTTGAAGACTTTTTAGTAAGTTCTTTAGATTTTACTTCTT
>CAYGDC010000019.1:0-9229 GCA_964348605.1 uncultured Candidatus Saccharibacteria bacterium
CAAGTTTAATTCTTTGTGCTTCACCGCCAGAAAGAGTTGTGGCTGATTGGCCTATACTTAAATATCCTAATCCAACCTCTCCCATCGTTTTGAATTTTTTATGGAGCCAAGGAATATCATCAAAAAAAATAATTGCTTCTTCAACACTCATTTGTAAAACCTCATAAATATTTTTATTTTTGTATTCTACTTCAAGTGTTTCGCGGTCAAATCTTTTGCCACGACAAATATCACATTGTACAAAAACAGTCGGCAAAAAGTGCATTTCTATCGCAATGCGGCCATTACCTTCGCAATGTTCACAGCGACCGCCCGGCACATTAAAACTAAATCTTCCTTGCTTCCATCCTCTTACGCGAGCATCTGCTGTAGAAGCAAAAAGTTCTCTAATATGAGTCCATGCGCCAATATAAGTTGCTGGGTTTGAGCGTGGAGTGCGACCAATGGATGACTGGTCAATGTTAATAACGCGATTCAAATATTCTAAGCCAGTTATTGAACTCATGGCAGGATTTTTAAGATTTAGGTGATTAAATTTATTAGTCAAAGCCTTGTAAAGCACATCATAAACAAGAGTGCTTTTGCCTGACCCGGAAACGCCCGTGATAGCGGTAAATCGTCCGATAGGAATTTCTACATTAATGTTTTTTAAATTATTTTCTGTAACATTCTTTAATCTCATCATTGGCGTTTTGAGATTAACTGAGCGACGCGAAACAGGAGTTTCTATTTTTTTATCTCCGCGCAGATATTCTAAAGTTAAGGAAGTATGTTTTTTATTTTGTAATATATTAGGTATCTCGCCTTGTGCCACAATTTCGCCTCCATGTATGCCAGCCGCAGGGCCAAAATCAACAAGATAATCCGCCGAGCGGATAGTCGCCTCATCGTGTTCCACAATAACTATTGTATTTCCAAGGTCGCGAAGGTCATGTAAGGTTTGAATAAGTTTGCCATTATCTCGCTGATGCAAGCCGATAGTTGGCTCATCAAGAATATATAAAGCTCCAACAAGCCGAGAACCAATTTGTGAGGCAAGGCGAATGCGTTGCGCTTCTCCTCCAGAAAGAGTGCCTGCTTTGCGGTCAAGCGTTAAATAGTCCAGCCCCACATCTTTCATAAATTGGAGACGGCTTTGTATTTCTCTAAGTGGTACGGTGGCTATGCTCTTTGCTTGTTCGGGAAGACGACCAATAAGCTCATTAAAAAAAATTAAAGATTCAGTAACAGATAAAGAAGCAACTTTAGAAATATTTTCTCCATCTATAAGCACAGACAATGCTTCGGGACGAAGTCTTTTACCAAGACAAGCATCGCAAATTTCATCTGACCATAATTCTTTAGTGCCAATGCCATGACATTTTTCACAAGCTCCGTGCGGACTATTAAAAGAAAAAAGTCTGGGCTCAATTTCAGGAAAAGAAAAAGCGTCTCTAGCACAACTTAATTTAGAAGAAAAAATCATTTCTTCTTCGCCATAAACTGCAAGCACTAAATCGTTGCCAAATTTAAGAGCAGACTCTACTGCCTCCGATAATCTTAAGCGATTATCTTTGTCAGATAGCTCCATGTTTGCAGGAAGGCGATCTATAAGTATTTCAATAAAATGCTCTCTATAGCGTTCTATTTTAATTTTTTCTCGTAGAGAGTGAGTTTTGCCATCTATACGAGCCTCGTGAAAACCATTGGAAAGAAAGTCATAAAGTAATTGGTAATATTCGCCCTTCCTCCCTCTTACCACTGGCGCATAAATAGCAACATTATATTTTAATTTCTTGCCACAGACAGAGATAATCGCATCAACGATTTCTTCCAAGCTCATTTTTTTTATTTTGTGTCCGCAAATAGGACAATGTGGCTCGCCGACACGCGCAAAAAGAACACGAAGATAGTCATATATTTCGGTAATAGTGGCAACAGTAGAGCGAGGATTAGAAGAATGAGCTTTTTGGTCAATAGATATTGCTGGAGACAAACCCTCTATATCGTCAACGTCTGGCTTATCTAATTTACCTAAAAATTGACGAGCGTATGCTGATAAAGATTCTATATATCGTCTTTGGCCTTCAGCGAAGAGAGTATCAAACGCAAGAGATGATTTGCCTGAACCAGAAAGACCAGTAAAAACCGTAATTTTTCCTCGCGGTATTTCAAGATTGATGTTTTTTAGATTGTGCTCCCTAGCTCCTTTTATAATGATTTTATCTTTCATGTATTAAATAATTTTTATTTTTTTCTTCATAGTGCGTCCTTTTACAGTTTTGTCTTTATGTTTGCCTAATTTTTCTTCTAAAACATGAATTTCATCGCGTAAAACAGCAGCGAGCTCAAAATTTAAACTATCAGACGCCTCCTTCATTTCTACTTCTTTTCGTTTTAATATTTTGTCCATTTCAGAACGAGACCTATTAATAGGGCCTAGCTCTATTGCTAAAATATCACTTGCATCTGGCAAAATATCTTTTATAGCGCGAACGACTGTTTGCGGAACAATGTTATGTTTTTTATTGTAGGCCATCTGTATTTTTCGTCTTCGGCCTGTTTCTGCTACAGCGCGCTTAACCGAACCCGTCATTACATCGGCATATAAAATAACTTCGCCATCCACATTTCTTGCGGCGCGCCCAATGGTCTGAATAAGTGACATCTCACTTCGTAAGAAACCTTCTTTGTCAGCGTCTAAAATAGCAACAAGTGATACCTCGGGTAAATCCAGTCCTTCGCGTAATAAATTAACTCCTACTAACACATCAAACTCGCCCTTACGCAAAGCTGTTAATATTTTAATGCGTTCAAGAGTTTTAATATCGCTATGAAGATAATTAACTTTTACGCCCAATTCACGAAGATGTTCGCTTAAATCTTCCGCCATTTTTTTAGTCAGCGTTGTAACAAGAGACCTTCTTCCTTTTTCGGTAATTATTTTTAATTTACCGATGAGGTCGTTTATCTGTCCTTTTGCTGGCAGTATGGTAACAAACGGGTCAATAATGCCAGTCGGACGAATAATTTGCTCTACTATTTGCTTAGATTCTCGCATTTCGTATTCAGCAGGAGTAGCAGAGGTATAAATAACTTCGTTTACCCTGTCTTCAAATTCTTTGTATTTAAGCGGTCTATTGTCTGAGGCAGAAGGAAGACGAAAGCCGTATTCAATAAGAGTTTTCTTTCTAGAGGCGTCGCCTTCATACATTCCACGTATTTGCGGAACAGTCACGTGCGACTCGTCTATTACACACAAAAAATCATTTGGAAAATAATTAAGCAAAGTATCTGGCGCTTCGCCAGGATTGCGACCAGAAAGAATCCGTGAATAATTTTCAATACCGTTACAGTATCCAATTTCTCGAAGCATTGCGATGTCAGCGCGCGTTCTTCTTTCTAGTCTTTCTGCTTCAAGGAATTTTTTTTCATTTTCAAAAAAAATTAATCTTGCCTTAAGCTCGTTTTCAATATCTTTAATAGCGCGCTCACGCTCTGACGCGTCTGTAATAAAATGCTTTGCAGGAGAAATAATTATCTCAGACACGGCGGGAGTCTTGCCCGGAATAAATCCTTTGGCTGGGGAAAAAGCAAATATCTTGCCAATAGCTCCGTTTTCAGCACGAAAACTATAAATAATTTCTTCACTTGGTGGCATAATGTCCCAATTATCTCCACGAACGCGAAATGTGCCTCGTTTTAAGTCGGCGTTTGTCCGAGAAAATTGTAAACTAATTAATTTTTTCATCATTTTTTCTCTTACAAACTCGTCTCCTGTTTGAAGATAGAGGATGTTTTTTTTGTATGTTTCTGGAGCGCCAAGTCCATATATACAGGAAACAGAGGCAACAATAAGAGTATCTCTCCGAGTTAAAAGACTTGCTGTTGCCGCGTGACGCAGTTTATCTATTTCCTCATTAATCATCGCTTCCTTGCCGATGTAGGTATCGCTTGAAGGCAGATATGCTTCTGGTTGATAGTAGTCGTAATAAGACACAAAATAATGCACGGCGTTATTCGGAAATAATTCTCGGAATTCATTGCATAATTGGGCAGCAAGAGTTTTGTTATGAGCAATAACCAAAGTTGGGCGATTAAGCTTCTCTACAACATTCGCTATTGTGAATGTTTTTCCTGAACCAGTAACACCAAGCAGAGTTTGTTTAGAAAGTCCCTTATGGATGCCTGAAACAAGCGAATCAATCGCTTTAGGCTGGTCCCCTGCGGGCTTAAATTTTGAGATTATCTTAAAATCCATTTACACACTAAAATCCCCGCCACTATTAAGATAGACTAGGGATAGAGTGAAATTAGCACTATTTACGGCAAAAGACAAATTGCGATAATTAATAATAAAAACTCTCACTACGCGAGATTTGGCATAGCCAAGCAAGACATAAAAACCAAAAATTAAAACATTCTTCTCTACTAATTCAAATTAATTCTCACTCTCGCAGGGTCTTGAGGAACAGAATTAACCCAAAAGGGTGAAAAATTTACTTGAGCGTTTGAAACTCCCGGAATAGAAAAAACCGCTTCTCTTAGGTAGTGTGAATTCATGCCTAATATTTTTGTTTTAAAAGCCCCTGGGTCAAAACTTCTTGCCCAAGAGCCAGTAAATTCAAGCGGAATAGATATATGTCCAGCTACAAGATTAATAGTAGGCGCTGAAGTATATGATAAATTTTGAGAGATAAGATCATAGGAATTGGCATTGCTTTCATGAAACTTTTGGGCCATGAGAGCGATAATATCATTTTCCCTGAAGGCTGGCACTTTGGCTTCCATAATTACTCCGTAAGTAAACTCCCCTTGTTCATTAACATCGCCTGTTACTCCTTCTCTTGTTATTGTGTAAGTAATGGCGTTTTCTATAATTTTAAGCTCCGGAGGAATAGTCATTGTAATAGAAGATCTAATCGCATCTCTTACTTTAGTTGCTACCTCTTCTTTTGCCTGACTAATATCGCTTTCGGTTGGCACTTTTATTTCACCAATAAATCCGCCCGAAGCGCCTGTTTTAAACTCGCCATAAAATCCAGTATATCTAGGGGTTCCTTGAAATCCAGGAATCCGCAATCTTGCTACTGGACCGATGTTGTGCGCTTCCCCAGCAATATCTGCGATTACTTCGGCATCAATAGAAGAGGGCTGTATTTCTCCAGCAGATATTCTAGCTCCTGGCACAGTTACGGCAGAAATTGTTCGATAAATCCTGCCATCAAGCGTAGCAAAGCGCGTATTTCTTGCTAAGATTTGGGGCGACCTACTATGAGCGTTCCAGATTGTTACGGTGCCTCTAGCTCTTTGGCTAACTCTCTCTGTGCCACTTGCTGGGAAAGAGCCAATGCTGTTTTTAGAAATAGTAAATATTTGTGCTGGAATAACAGACCCCTCTTTGGAAACAGCTGTCGCTTGAGTAGAGGCAATGACATCGCCTGAAAAAGACCAGTCTGCTTTTTGTCTTTCAATTAATATCTCTACCGAAGGTAAAATAAAAAAGGCCCAGTAGCCAGCGAGAGCCAGCCCCGCACTAAAAGCTAATATTAATCCTGTTTTTTTAAACGAAAATTGACGACGAGGATTTTCTTCTGCGATCTCCTCCGTTTCAGATATCGCAGAGGTTAGTTTTTCGGTCTCTTCTTCTATCTTATTTATAGATTTGTGAAATGATGAAATCTTATTTTTTTTAAAAAAATGCTTTTTGTTTTCAGTAGTAGATTCAAGCTTAGATTTTGTTGGCACTATATCCATTAACGCTCTTCTAGAAGAAGATGATCTCCCAAACAAGCCATCCATAATTTCAAGGCCTGATGCGGACGCCATTTCTAAAATATTATTATCAACTGACTCAATAATTACTTTTTTCTTAACAGTAGTTACTTCTCTCTTAAGTAGTTTAAAATTTTTGGGATTTTCAGCGATGATTGAATTTTTAGGAAGATAAAGAATAAACTCATCTACTTCTAAGGAAATAATTTTATGAACAATAACAGCGCAAGAGTCATTTTTATTAGCGTATATTTTTTTAGTAGGCTTCATTATTTTAATTTTATTAAAAAACGAGTACAAAAAGCAAAAGTTGATAAGCAACAAGTCTCGCTACGCGAGATCCCGCAGAGCGGGACAACTTACGACAGACAAAATTTGCATAGAATATAGAATTTGGAATGTAGAATTTAGAATCTTGTCTGGCTATGCCAGATCTCGCAAAGCGAGAGTTTTTGGTCTTTGATTTTTGTTTTTTTTACTTATGGCACATAAGCCATCTCATTCTTCTCTTGGCTATTTTGTTCCAGGCGCTTTGCAAATCACAGTTAGACATTTCACGCAAAGCAAGGTCTGCATAGCTTATGTTGGGCAAGAAATGCATTTTAATACTGGATTCTTTGTGCGCAATATTTCGTGGATTTAATTCGCTGAGTTCGTTATTCAAAACATAAAGAGTTAGCTTATTTGCTTTTACATTATGTGCCGCGAGAGAGACTCCTTGAGAAAATTCGATAAATGGCTCACTAATTATTCCCTTAAATGCCTTAATCATTTCAGCAGACATGTCTTCTAATGCGTAACGCCGTAATAAATCTCTCGCCGCAATATTTGAAATACTAAATTGATGAATGAGAGAATCTAATACCGCATTTACCCCCCAATTAAAATCACTAACATATGAAATTTGGTTCTCTCCTGAAGAATAATATATGTGTGTCTGCTCTTCTGTAATATGAGCGATAGCAAATTCTTGTTTTTTAGTATCCTTTTGTAATAACCGGGCACAGGAGGCGGCTGGCTCAAGAGTAAATACAACCTCGCCTTTTTTAGGAGCTGATAATTTAATTTGCTCTGAAAGAGATCGCGTAATTAAAATTTCAACAAGTCCTACTTCAATAGTTCTTGCTGCAAAGCCAACTGGATTAACTACAACTCCACCATCTAATTTGATATAAGATACGCGCACATCTGCCATTACTACGTCCATTTCAGATATATCTAGTCGCTTTGAAAAAAACATTCTTGCTTCATCAAATATTTTCCATATTGCTTGAGAGATGACGCTTTCTATTTCTGACTCAGTTATTTCTGAGCGCGGATTATCTCTTTTTATAGTGCGAGAAGAATAAATGGATGTTCCGTATGGCGGAGAAACGCTTAAAACAAATTTTGCCTCTTCTATTTTTAAAAAGGAAAAAGACATATTATTCCAAGATTGCTTTAATTCTTCTGGTTCCAGCAGAAACCGATTCTTCTTTAATTATTTTAAATTTACCAACTCCACCAATATTTGCTATATGTGGGCCCCCACAAATTTCTTTCGATATATTTTCCTTGTCTCCTATAAAATAAACTTTAACTTTTTCGCCATAACGCTCATCAAAAACACCTACGACTCCAAGTGCACGGGCTTTTTCAAGCTCCATCTCTTCTGTTGTAACTGGAAGATTGCAGGCAATCCATTCATTAACTAATTCTTCAACTTTATTTATTTCGTCTTGACTCATTTTTGTTTGATGAGAAAAATCAAAACGAAGTCTTTCGGCTGTGATGTTGCTACCACGCTGACTAACGTGTTCGCCTAGTACCTTGCGTAAAGCAGCGAGCGCTAAATGAGCGACTGTGTGTAGTTGTGTTGTTTTTTCTGAAGAGTCTGCAAGTCCTCCTTTAAACATTCCTGACGAAGCAGTGCGAGAAAGCTCTTGATGATTTTTAAACTCTTCATCAAAAGAATTTTCATTAAAATCTATTCCCAGACGAGCGCTCATTTCTTTGATGTCCTCTTTGGGTAGGCCATAGCTTTGATAAAGATTAAAAGCATCCTTGCCAGAAATAATTCCCTTTGACGCAAGACGCGAAAATTCCTTCATCCCGTTTTCAAATGTTTTGGCAAATTTTTCTTCTTCTTTTAGTAATTCGGTAGTAATAAAATCGCTGTTTATTATAAGCTCGGGATAAATATTGTCATATATTTTTTGAATGATTGGAATCACTTCCACTGTCCAACCGGGAGCAATGATGCCAATTTGTCTTCCATAACGCACAGCGCGACGAATAAGACGACGAACAATATATCCTCTACCAACATTGCTTGGCGCAACGCCTGCTTCATCGCCCATTATAAATATCGCTGCTTTTAAGTGATCGGATATTATTTCAAAAGCGCGTGCATCATCAGTATATTTTTTACCAGAAAGTTTTTCTAAAAAATAAATAATCGGAACCAATAAATCAGTTTCAAAAACATTATTTTTGCCATTTGTTGCCATAAGAAGACGCTCAAGCCCTCCGCCAAAATCAATATTTGGCGCATTTAATTTTTCCCACCCAGATGCGGTTTTGCGATATTCCATAAAAACAGAATTGCCAACTTCTATAAATCGGCCACAATCACAGTTAAAATGACAGTGTTCGCCAAATTTTGGATTATGGGGCTTACCCGTATCATAAAAAGTTTCTGAATCAGGACCACCAAGCTCGCCAACAGCATCCCCTCTTTTCCACCAATTTTTATCCCGATATGCCATAATACGAATTTCCGAGAAATCCACTGGGGCTCCGGGCCCAAGCTCTCCTTTGCCTGTTGTGTTTGGGCCTACGCCTGCAGAAACACCATATTTGGCAAAAATTTCTTTTAATATTTCTATTGACTCTTCATCACGAGAAAGACGAACAGCATCGTCTCCTGCATAAACCGATTGATATATTTTTTCTGGCGAAAGATGTATTTCTTCAATAAGAAATTCATACCACCATATGAGCTGGTCTTTTTTTGAGTAGTTATTAAGAGACCAGTTACCGAGCATTTCAAAAAAAGTATTGTGCCGATTATCTCCTACCTCTTCTATGTCATCAGCACGAAAACATTTTTGACTATTAGCGAGTCGCTTCCCCGCTAGATGAGGCTCTCCTAATAGAAATGGCACAAGTGGCGACATACCACTATTTACAAATAAAAGAGTGGGGTCATTAACAGGCACGATGGACGCAGATGGAATAATCGCATGTTGTTTATTTTTTTGAAAATCCAAAAATTTTTGTCTTATTTCTTTAGAGGTCATTATGTTTTGTATTTTACAATAAATGATTAATAACAGACAACTTTTAGCTAATGACGGATAACTAATAAATTCAAAATTATGCCCCTATGGAATATCGCACAAGAGATTAAAACAAAACTTAAAAACTAAAAAACCGCTATGCGGTTTTATTAAAATAGAACAATAAGTCCGTTATATTTATCTAGAAAACTTTG
>CAYGDC010000020.1:0-8631 GCA_964348605.1 uncultured Candidatus Saccharibacteria bacterium
CCGCTTTTCTTGCTTTCGCGGCCAAAAGACATTTTTCTGCTATTTTTTTACCATCTGCTGGATGTTTTTCTAAAAATTCCTTAAATGCTTCACTAACAGCCATCTCAACCGCACTTCTTGTCTCTGGATTACCAAGCCTAGCCTTTGTCTGCCCCTCAAACTGTGGATTAGAAATCTTAACTGAAACAACAGCAATGAGGCCCTCTCTAACATCTTCTCCTGTAAAATTATCTTCGTTGCCTTTTAAAAAATTATTCTGCCTACCATAGTCATTAAGAGTGCGAGTTATAGCAGAACGCAATCCAGTAATATGACTCCCGCCATCTGCTGTATGTATATTATTTGCAAATCCCATTTCTTGAGTTTCAATGTCTTCTGTATAAGCTATCGCCGCTTCAATGCTTCCGCCTCCATTTTCTTTATACAAATAAAAAATTTCATCTTGTATAAACTTACCCCCTCCCTCACTCAAATACTCAACATAAGTTTTAATGCCTCCCGAAAAATTAAAGCTAAAATAAAAAGGCTCTTCTTCTCTATAATCAACAAAAGTGAGTTTAATGCCCTTAGTTAAATAAGCTTGTTGCCTTATTCTTTCTAAAATTTTCCTACGATCAAAAGTTACTTCGTGAAAAATTGTTTCATCAGGAGAAAAAGTAATAGATGTTCCAGTTCCTTCTGCCTTTCCATTTTTTTTAACCGGTCCCTTTGGTTTACCAAGAGCATATTCTTGCATATGAATATTACCATCGCGCTTAATCTCAGCTTTGACATAAGCAGAAAGAGCGTTTACAACAGAGGCTCCCACTCCATGCAGTCCGCCAGAAATTTTATATCCGTCACCGCCGAATTTTCCTCCCGCATGCAACACAGTCATTACTGTTTCAAGCGTTGTTTTTTTTGTATGAGGATGAATGTCTACCGGGACACCTCTTCCATCATCAATTACCCTGACAGTTTTTGAATCTAAAAGTTCTACAGAAATATTTTTAGCGTGCCCCGCCATCGCTTCATCTATAGAGTTATCTAAAATTTCCCATATAAGACGATGTAGCCCCTCTACGTCTGTTGAGCCAATATACATTCCTGGGCGTTTTCTGACTGGCTCCAATCCTTCTAAAACGAAAATATCTTTAGCTGAATAACTAGATTCTTTTTGGGTTTTTTCCTTTGCCATTTTTTATTTTTTAGTGATTTAAAAAAACCGTAACTTTACGGATTTTTACTAGTTTAGTGTAACATAAAAGCTATCTAATTACCACCCCTTGTTTAGTACTTAAAATAGTTATTATTTTATCCATCCAAGCATCAATTTCAGCGTCCGTTAAGGTCTTTTCTAGCGACTGAAAAACTAATCTTAAAGTTACTCCTACTCGTGCGTTTTGTAAGTCAGGGTAATAATCCGCAAGGTCAACATCGCTTAGATTAGGAACATCTATAGTATTTATAATTTCAAATAACTCGCCGACTGTAGTCGTATTATTTGTCCAAAGAGAAATATCTCTCATTATTGACGGATATGGAGAGATTAATTCGTACTCAAATTCTCCTTCCGAGCTCTGCATTAATTTTTCTGCATTGGCTTCAAAAAAGGCCCTCTCGCCATTAGTAGATAAAATAAACTTCCCCACTTGTTCTTTACCTATTATAAGAATTAATTGTTGTCCTGATGGTATAAACTTTGTTTCGGCAATTCCAATTTTCCGAAGCATTAACTCTACGGCTCCACGCAAAACTCTTAACGGATATTCATCTTTTTTAGTTTTTACTGCCACTGATATAGACCAGTGTTCTTTGCCAACTTCGTCAAATACTTTTCCAAATTCAAATATCTTAACATCCCCAAAAAGTCTCCGATTTTTTTCTATTGCCTCGTCTAGTCCTTGCATAAGATTTGTTCTCATATAGGCCTTATCAAGGCTTATAGGATTTATAAGCTCGGGCGCGCTATCTCCATAGCTTCCAAAGCTGTAACTTATAATTTCATCAAAGCCGATTTCTATCATAGCTCTCTTAATTTTTTCTCTAAAGCTGATTATCGGGTCATTGTGCACTGGGATAATTGATATTGCAGGAGCTTCGGCTTTTATTTCATTTAAGCCGTATATTCTAATGACTTCTTCAACTAAATCTTCAAAGATTGCTACATCAATTCGCTCTGCTGGCACTTCAGCTATATTCCCTCTCATCTTAAATCCAAGTTTTTTCAAAATTATAAATGCTTGATTTTGGCTAATATCTACCCCAGTAATTTTCTTAAATTTTATCGGGTCAAATTTTATAAATTTTTTTGGCTCTATGATTTTATATTCATCGGCAACGGAGATAATTTTAATATCACAGATTTCTGAAAGAAGCTGAAGTGCGCGCTCTATTCCTTTTTGAGCTTTTACAGAACTCATGCCGTGACCGTATCTTCTTGAAGCATCAGTCTCGAGTTTAATTCTTTTACTAGTGCGATAAATTGAAGTTGGATTAAAATTAGCAGATTCTAAAACAACCATTTTGGTGCTATGTGTAATTTCCGCACCTCTTCCTCCTTTAATGCCCGCTATTGCAAGAGTCTTTTCTCTGTCAGCAATAACAGTATCGCTATTTTCAAGAGAGTATTCTCCGTCATCAATCGTCGTTATTTTTTCTCCCTTTATAGCTTTTCTCACAACAATATCGCCTTCTAATTTCTCGGCATCAAAAGCGTGCATCGGTTGACCTGTTTCTATCATTACATAATTTAGCGCGTCTACTACTGGGTTAATTAATTGTATTCCACAAGTTTTAAGATATTTCTTCATCCATGACGGAGTGACTCCTTTTTTACGAAGCTCAACTAAAACTCCTATATAACGAAAGCAATCCGAATCTTTCGTTACTTTTAAGGCAAGTTTTTCTCTTATTTTATTAAAGGCAATCGTTTTTATCGGCAAAGAGCGAAGCCCAAATACCGCCGACGCCTCTCTCGCTATGCCATCATGAGACGAAGCATCGCACCAGCGATTCGCGGTTATTTTTATATCTATCATATCCCCTGAAATCTTTTCTATTTCAAATGATTTAAGGGCAAATTCTTCAGCAAATTTTTCTTTAACAGGAAGCCCTGGCACCATTTCTCTAATAAGTGAATAACTAAATTTCATTTTAGAATTTTTTTATAAATTTTAAGTCCTGCGACGCAAATAGCCTTATGTCTGGTATTTTATGTTTAATAATAGCGAGCCTCTCAACCCCAAAACCAAAAGCGAATCCTTGCCACTCTCGGTTATCATAACCTACGGCCTGTAATACTTTTGGATGCACCATGCCCGCTCCGCCCATTTCAAGCCAGCGAGAATCATCAAGTTTAATATCTACTTCTATCCCAGGCTCTACGAACGGAAAATAACTTGACCTTAATCTAATTTTCACTGTTTTTTCAGAAAAAAATTGTCTAAAAAATTCATTAATAACAAACTTAAAATTAGCAAGCGAAATCTGTTTGCCTATCATTAATCCCTCCACTTGATGAAAATTAGTTTCATGAGTAGCGTCAGTCGCTTCGTATCTAAATGTTTTTCCAATAGAGATAATTTGAAAAGGTGGTCTATGATTTTGCATATATCTTACTTGCACAGGACTTGTGTGTGTGCGTAAAAGATATTTTTTTTGCGCACTATCCTTTTTTTTAGACTTAATCCAAAAAGTGTCCCACATTTCTCTTGCTGGATGGTCTGGAGGAATATTCAGCGCATCAAAATTATAATACTCTTCTTCCATTTCTGGGCCGTCTATGACAGAAAAATTCATAGAATTAAATATCCTTCTTATCTCGTTTTCTGTCTGCGTTATTAGATTAAGATGCCCTGTTTCTATTCTCTTTCCTGGCAAGGTTATATCAGTCGCGTTTCCGCGATTTTTTATTTCTTCTTCTTTGAAAGAAATGGCTTCTTCTATTTCATTTTTAAGCTCTTGAATTAAAGGTCCTTTTTCTCTTTTTTCTGTGTCCGACAGGTCTTTTAGAGAGCGTATAAGAGCGGTAACTTCGCCTTGTTTCCTACCAAAATACTTAATTCTTACCGCAGATATCTCCTCTGCTGTCATAGCAGAACTAATGTCTTCCCCTGCTTTTTTTCTTATTGCTAATATTTCCATTTATTTTTTGATTATAACATCCAGCCTCTCTTTTGTCATTAGCGATACACTGACTTATGCAAGTCAGTGTATTATTTTTTAATATATTTTTTCTTCCTTTAAGCTGGGTTAGTAGAGAATAAAAAACAGCGGACGAGTTCGCAAAATCCGCAGTTGATGGATGGATGAATTCCGAAGGCCACAGAAGAAGTATCTTAACACCTGCATTTAATTTTGGAGGGGCTGGAATAATAAAGATCAACAATCACATCATTCTCGTCCATAAATTCATAGGAAAAAAGCTGATAAAAGTATATGAAAGCGCTTGGGACCACAGGTATTTTTTCAAAAACTATATTAGTGCCGACGGCAGGAATCGGACCTGCGACCCAACGCTTATGAAACGTTTGCTCTACCACTGAGCTACGCCGGCAAAATTTATGTTGCGGGAGCGAGAATCGAACTCGCTTCTGGAGCTTATGAGGCTCCCGAGGTAACCATTCCTCCATCCCGCGATATTATTTATCAAAATACGATTATAAGAATACTATATCTGTTTACAAAATTCAAATCTGGCTTGCTTTAAGCCTATGAATATGGGTATAATTTTTATGTTTTATAAAAAACATGCGCGCACGCAGCGGTAGCTCAATTGGTCAGAGCGCTGCCCTGTCACGGCAGAGGTCGCGGGTTCGAGTCCCGTCCGCTGCGCCAAAAAATAAATAAAAATACTCTTAATTATTTTCGTAAAACCTTCCGAGTCCAAAAAGATCAGAATCATGCCATCTTTTGCCGATGAGTTGAAATCCCACAGGAAGCCTCCCCTCTCTCTCTTTCGCTGGTATAGATATAGCAGGTAATCCCGCGAGATTAACCGGTATAGTTAAAATATCTGATAAATACATTTTTATCGGATCATTAACTTTTTCACCAAGCTTAAAGGGAACCACTGGAGAAACAGGAGATAGCAAAACATCTACTTCAGTGAAAGCTTTAGTGAAGTCATTTTGTATAAGCCGTCTTACTTTCTGTGCCTTAGAGTAATACGCATCATAATATCCAGCAGATAAAACAAATGTCCCAAGCAAAATTCTTCTTTTAACTTCTTCTCCAAATCCCTCGCCTCTTGTTTTCGTATATATCTCAAGTAAAGAATCAGCCATGTCTCTCGTGCGTGAATAACGAATTCCATCAAATTTCGCAAGATTTGTAGACACTTCAGCAAACATAATTATGTAGTAAACAGAAAGAGCATATTTGCTATGTGGCAAGCTAACTTCTTTTATTTTCATGCCAGATGAACGAAAGAAATTAATAGTTTCTTCCATCGTCTCTGCCGTTTCTTTATCCATTCCTTCTTTAGCGAAAAATTCTTTCGGTATTCCTATTGTTATAGAACCAGGATTTTCTGTTGCAAGTTTACTCTCTGCCACATTTTTTGAGGTCGCATCCATTTTATCCGCGCCCTTAATCACCATATATATTGCTTCCGTGTCCGCAACAGTTTTTCCAAAAGGACCAATTTGATCAAGGCTTGAAGCCATAGCCATTACTCCAAAACGCGATACCCTGCCATATGTTGGTTTCATTCCTACAACTCCACAAAATCCAGCTGGAAGTCTTATAGACCCCCCTGTATCAGAGCCAAGCGCTCCAAGAGCCATTCCTGCGGCAACCGTCGCCGCCGAACCGCCAGACGACCCTCCCGGCACTCGCTCTGTGTCTACCGGATTTTTAACCGAACCAAAAGCCGAATTTTCATTTGACGAGCCCATAGCAAACTCATCTAAATTTGTTTTGCCTATTATTATGGCTCCTGCGTCTTTGAGTTTTTTAATAACGGTCGCGTCATAAGAAGCAGTATAATCTTTCAATAATTTTGACCCCGCAGTGCATATCCCTCCTTCAATAAGAATATTGTCTTTAATCGCTAAAGGAACTCCGCAGAGCGGACCTGCTTCACTCCCATCTTTTATTTCTTTATCAATTTTTTTAGCTGTTGCGATAGCTTTTTCTCTATCTATTGAAATATAAGCGTTAATTTCTGGGTTTTTTGCCTCTGCTTCCGCAAGATACTCCATCGTAAGTTCTTCAGCAGTAAAGCGTTCTGCGATTATTCCGTCACGCACCGATTTTATATTTAAAGTTTTTTTATCCATTTCTTTTTATATCACGCATTACCCCAGGCACTTTTAAGCACCCGTTAATCGATTCCGGAAAGGACTCTATTCCTTTTTGAATAAGATCTTCAGCAACTTTATCTTCATCAGCGATATTCATCATATTAGTCGCTCCCGCCATCGCTGACACTCCGTCGGTGTCAACTTGCGCTAATTCTTCAAAATAGCTAAAAATTGCTTCGGCGTCTTTAAGAAGCTTGTCTTCTTCTCCTTGTAAATTAATCCTTGCAAGTTCTGCAATATACTGAATATCCTCTTTTTTTATTATTGTCGCCATTTAAATGAATAATACTCGGACGATATCACCCATGCAAGTTATAATAACTTGCTCTGTGAAAATAATAAAAGGGGACAGTTAATTATAAATAATTTTAATTTTGGGTTTGTGGTTCTGGTCTTTGGTCTTTTTTTATCATCATTTATTCGTCTAATAATTTTCTAAACTCATCTTCAGATAACAGCGGTATCCCTAACTTAATAGCTTTATTATATTTTGAGCCAGGATTTTCTCCGATAATAACATAATTGGTCTTCCGACTAACTGATTCAGATATTTCTCCTCTTTTTTTTCTAATAGCATCTTCTGCCTCGCTTCTCGTTAAAGAAGATAGCGTTCCAGTCAAAACAAAAAGTTTTCCAGCCAGCTTACCACGAGATTCCGCTCCCCCGCCGCCTATCAATATATATGCCCTAATCCCTGCTTCCGTAAGTTTGCAAGTTAATTCTTTATTTTTTTCTCGCCCAAACCATTCTTTTATTGCTTCAGCAACTTTTGGCCCGATATCTGGCATCGTCTGCAAGTCTTCCGTAGTCAGTGATTGAAAAAAACTAAAAATATCTGATGGTGTAATTATGCCTGTTGTTTTAATAACACTCGCAAGCGTGCGCGCAGTTTCTTCGCCTACATGTTTAATACCAAAAGAATATATCAATTTTTCTACTGGTAATTCTTTTTTAGCAACAATTTCTGCAATTATATTCTCCGCTGATTTTGTTCCAAATCGGGGCAAGGAATCTATATCGCCTTGCTCAAGTTCAAAAATATCGGCGGCGTCCGATATAAGCCCTTCATCCATAAATCTTTCAATAATTTTCGGCCCTAGTCCTTCTATATTAAATCCTCCTTTAGAGACAAAATGTCGGAGCGCTTCCTTGTGTTTCGCTCCACAATCAGGATTAGAGCATTTATAAAAAGCACCCTCGCGCGTAACTATGCCTCCATCTACTGGACACTTTTCTGGGATTTTAATATCTTTTTCTTTCCCTGCCCTCATTGATGAAAGAACCTGAACAACTTGCGGAATAACATCTCCCGCACGACTTAAAATCACCGTATCACCAATTTTTAATCCTAACTTTTTTATCTGATCCATATTATGAAGAGTCGCGTGTGCTATAGTTACTCCACCAACCACGACTGGCTCCATTACTGCGACAGGCGTCAATATCCCCGTTCTCCCTACTTGAAACCTAATTTCTTTTACAATCGTTGTCGCCTCTTTAGGCGAAAGTTTATAAGCAACCGCTCCCCGAGGAGCTTTGCCTACTACGCCCGCACGCCTAAATATCTCGTTGTCATCTAATAAAACTACTATCCCGTCTATCTCATAATCTATTTTGGCGCGATTCTTTTCTTGATTCCAATAATCGCGAAAATCAAAAACTTCTTTTAACGAATAAGCCAATTTATTATATTTATTTGTCTTAAATCCCCACGCCTCAAGCGCCCGATGTTCTTCGTGATGATTATTAAATTTAATTCCAGAGGCAACACTATATTCAAACGAATCAAGTTTACGACTCGCAGTTATTGCCGAATCAAGTTGTCGCAAAGAGCCGGCAGCGATATTTCGCGGATTAGCAAAAACTTTATTTCCTCCTTTTTCTTGTTCTCTATTTATCCTTTCAAATTCTTTTTTAGTAATAAATATTTCTCCTCTTACCACTAATTTTTCAGGTAACGGATATTTGTTTGTGTCTGCAATTTGAAGAGGTATTGCCTCCACAGTTTTAACATTTTGCGTTATATCTTCCCCAACTTTTCCGTCTCCTCTTGTAGAAGCCTCTATAAGCGCTCCTTTTTCGTAAACTAACTCTATCGCAAGCCCATCTATTTTAAGCTCGCAATAAAATATAGGTTTTATTTTTTGTCCCAAATAATTTTCAACGCGCGTAAGCCAATCTGTCATATCTTTTTCTGAAAAAGCGTCGTTAAACGAGAGCATCGGCGTTTCGTGCAACACTTTCTTAAATTCTTTAAGAGGCGCTCCTCCCACTCTTTGAGTTGGCGAGTCAGGCGTTATAAGTTCTGGATATTTATTTTCAAGGTCAAAAAGTTCTTTTTTTA
>CAYGDC010000021.1:0-7586 GCA_964348605.1 uncultured Candidatus Saccharibacteria bacterium
CCGAAGATCTTACCCACCAAGTTTTTTTAAAAGCCTGGCAAAATATCTCAGATTTTTCTGCAAAAGGATTTCCTTTTTCGAGTTGGCTTTACCGCATCGCAAGAAATCTAGTTATTGATTACTATCGGAAAACAAAACCCGTCATTAACATTGACGAAGAATTTATATCCGAAAAGCTAATTTTCCGTCCTGCTCTCTCTGAAATAGACGATAAACAAGATATTGCTCGCATAATGATTGCTTTAAAAAAACTACAAGATATTGAACGCGATGTAGTCATAATGCGCTTTGTAGAAGATTTATCTATCAAAGAAATATCAATAACTATTAATAAATCCGAAGGCGCAATTAAATTAATCCAACATCGAGCAATTAAAAAAATTAAAACACTATTAGTAAATAAATAAAATGGATCGCTTAACAGAAAAAATAAAATTATTACGCAACATCGTTCCTAACGATGATTTTGTGATATCTACAAAATTTTCTATTCTTGCATCCCCTAAAAAAGCTCCTAAAACAAGATTTGTTTTACCAAATTTCTGGCCAAGCTATGTTGCTATAGCAGCTCTTATGTTATTAGTTATTTTTATCGGAGATATTCAATCGCCTGAAACAAAGCAGTCTGTTGCTGAAATAGCCGCAATTGAAGCTGTTGCCGCCTCGTTTGAAAGCGATATCAATATCACTCTTATGGAAATTCACGCCTATAGAGATTCAGCAGCAAAAGCCTCTGCCGCTCTCTATGAAGCATCGTCTAATAATTTTATTCACATAAATCCCCTTCTTATACAGGAAGAGCTGGACACATTAGACGATCCCATGCCTAATTCACAAAAAATCAATCAACTTTTAGAAAAAGTTATTTTATAAAAATGGCCTATTACAAAACTAAAATAATTTTTGCCTTTATTCTCTTTACGGCTTTTGTTAATCCGAGTATTGCGAACGCTTCCATTATATCTACTGTAAGGCAAAACTTAAATGAAAGCGTTAATCAACTTATTGAAGCAAGAGACGATGATGGCGCGAATATCTTATCTGAGCAAAATAGTATAACTCATCGCAAAAAAGTAATATCCGATGTTTTAGCTCTTTCTATTCAAGAAATTATATCCGTACGCAATAGACTTAATTCCATAAATATTGAAAAAGGAAGTTATTCATGGACTATCCGCGAGATTATTTTGCAATGGATTAGCTCTGAAGAAAAATATTTTGAAGAAATTAGAATTAGACTAGGCGGCATCCTAAGTCCTGATGAAGTTAAGGCGCTAGCAAGAGAAATGCAAAATCATAGAAATGAAAGTTTTAACGCTAATCTTGCAAACGCTTTAGATTTTATATTTATATTAAGAACATTAAGACTAACCGATATTGCGGCGGATAGATGGAATAAAATAAACACTGACCTACAAAGAATAGAAAGGGCTGGCCTTATCAGGGCTAACACATTTGCTCCCAAAATGCTAGAAGCCAGAGAAAGAATAGATGAGGCTCAGACATTAGCAGATAAATCTTTTGCTCTTATTAAAAATATCTATTTACCAACTAAAGAAGAGAGCCTAAATCCATTAATTACAGAAATAGGCCAAAATGATGAAGTGATAATAGAGGATAAACAAAAGCCTCCTTCTGTTCGAGAATTATGCGAAGCAGCTATGGATAATTTAAAATTAGGATATGATGAGTTTGTGAAAATTAGCACTTCCGTAAGAAGATTATTAAGGCTCCCTTAAGTTTATCAAAACCATTAGCTTTTATAGAGGTATTTTTATTCGTTATTTCTGTGAAAAGTGTTTAACATAAAAATAAAAAAACACCCAATCTTACCAAGCAAGTAAATTCGGATGTTTTTTTATTAAAAAAATTATTGAACAGCCTCTTTAAGTAACTTGCCCGCTCTAAACTTAGGCTTAATAGACGCAGCGATTTGAATCTTTTCTCCAGTTTTAGGATTTACTCCCATTCTGGCCGCCCTGCGTGCAATTCTAAATGTACCAAAACCAGTAATAGCGACATCTTCGCCACGACCCATGGCTTTTATTATGCTGTCAAAAACTGCTTCAACAGCTTGGTCGGCCTGCTTTTTTGTTTCAATTTGAGCAGCGCTCATCACGGCCTCCACAATATCTTGTTTTTTCATAAATGTTTTTGATTGGTTTGATCGACCTTTCAGCTCGTGCTTATTATAACAATAAGCTTAATTTTCCGCAATAAACCTATCTTGCATACTCCACCGCCCTTACTTCTCTAATAATTGTTACCTTTATATCTCCCGGATATTTCATATCAGACTCTATTTTAGAAGCAATATCTCTTGCCAATCGCAAAGCCCCAAAGTCATCTACTTTTTCAGGAACCACAAACACTCTAATCTCTTTACCAGCAGATACAGCATAAGAATTTTTAACTCCCTCAAACGAAGAGGTAATTTTTTCTAAGTCCTCTAATCGCTTAACGTATTTTTCTAAGGTGCCACGCCTTGCTCCTGGTCTTGCCGCTGAAATAATATCAGCTGTAGCAACTATAAATGATTCTGGGCTCGCAAAAGGATAATCGTCGTGATGTGACTGCATCGCCTCAATCACTCGAGGGTCAATATCATATTTTTTAAGAATCTTTATTCCTAAATCAACATGATTACCAGCAACTTCATGATCTATCGCTTTTCCTATATCATGCAATAATGCTCCCTTTTTTGCTATATCGGCGCTTATGCCAAGCTCTTCAGCCATCATGCCAGCAATAAAAGCCATCTCTATGGAATGGGTTAGCACATTTTGACCATAGCTAGTTCTAAAATGTAGCTTGCCTAAAAGATGAACTATTTCTTTTGGAAGGCCTAATATACCTACTTCATAAACAGCCTCCTCTCCAATTTCTTGCGTTCTTTTATTTATTTCTTGACGCGATTCTTCGGCTTTTTCCTCTATTTTTGCCGGTTGGATTCTGCCGTCTTTAACAAGTTTTTCAAGCGTAAGTCTAGCTACTTCTCTTCTCACGGGATCAAAAGAAGATATAAGTATCGCGTCTGGAGTTTCATCAATAATAAATTCTACGCCAGTTATCCTTTCAAGCGCTTTAATATTTCTTCCTTCGCGTCCTATAATTTTACCCTTAAGATCTTCGCTAGGAAGAGTAAAGATAGTGGTAGTGATATCTGATATGTGTGCGCGAGAATATCGTTGAAGAGCGGTTGCGATTATATCTATGCTTCTTTTTTCTATTTCTTCCTTTTTTTCTCTTTCTAATTTTTTTAACATATCTAAAAGCTCTCCTTTATGAGATTCCTCTACTTGAGCCATGATTTTCTTTTTTGCTTCTTCTGGCGTAAGATTAGCCACTTTTGTAAGTTCTTGAGAAACGGATTGCCTTAGCGTCTTTATGTCCTCTGATTCTTGCGCTAATTTTTCTGTCACAGCCTTTAATTCCTCCGATTTTTGCCTTAAAAGAGATTCGTCTTTATTTAAAAGGTCTTCTTTTTTAAGAAGCCTCTCTTCTGTTCTCTCTATAGATGCTTTTTTTTCTTTCTCTTCTTTTTTTGCTTCACTTAAAATAAGTTCTGCCTTTTTTTCAGCCCTACTAACTTCTTCTTTGACACGGGCTTCTGTTTCTTCAAGCTTGCGCTTAATTTGTTGTTCTATAGAATTAGCTGACTTGATGGCCGCTCTTTGTCTTAATTGGTGTCCTAAAAATCCGCCAAGCAGTAAAGATCCCGCTATGGCAAGTGCAATTTGATAAATCATAAGTTAAAATAAAAATATTAGTTTGCATGACCTGCATAAATTAAAACTAACACATATTAATGCCTAATACAAATTATAGAAAATTAGCCTTAGTTATTCTTGACGGATGGGGAGTCGGCCCTAAAGACAATACAAATCCTCTATACTCTGCAAATCTTTTTAATTTTAATAAAATTAAAGAATCTTTTCCTTGTCTTAGCTTGCAAGCAAGCGGACTAGCAGTTGGCCTACCATGGAATGAAGAGGGAAATAGCGAAATAGGTCACTTAACTATTGGCGCTGGTCGGGTTGTTTATCAAACTATCGCCCGAATAGATGATGCTATAAACAACGGCGCTTTTTTTGAAAACCCTGTTCTTTTAGAGGCTTTTGCAAAAGCCAAACAATCTGGGTCATCAGTATGTTTTGCTGGACTTTTAGGAGGCGGCATTGTTCACGCTTCTATTAAACATTTATTAGCACTTATTAGCTTAGCCGAAAAATTAAAAGTTGATTACAAACTTCATCTTTTCACCGATGGTCGTGACGGCCCCCCAAAAGGCGCTCTTGAGCTTCTTTCTCGCTTGCCTGCAAATAAAATAGGCAGTATCTCAGGACGATTTTATGCAATGGATAGAGACAACCACTTAGAAAGAACTTCTTCTGCTTATAAAAATATGACTGATGGAAAACCAATCTCTGATACGCCTTATAGCTATATAGAAAAAAGTTATTCCACAGGCATCACAGATGAATTTATCCGTCCTGCATGTTTTAATCAAGAATTATTAATTAAACCTTCTGACTCTATAATTTTCTTTAATTTCCGCAAAGACAGAATGAGGCAACTCGCTAAAATGTTTCACGAGTCT
The DNA here is from genome assembly GCA_964348605.1 of uncultured Candidatus Saccharibacteria bacterium. Classification (GTDB taxonomy): domain Bacteria; phylum Patescibacteriota; class Minisyncoccia; order UBA6257; family Colwellbacteraceae; genus JALOAR01. The sequence goes on from CAYGDC010000021.1 coordinate 4,601, forward strand.
TTGCCTAATACTTATATCTCATCCTTTGTAGAATATAATAATGGATCAGGAGTCCCTGCAGCTTTTAGTGCTAACAACGTGCCCAATCCTCTGCCTAAAATTATTGCCGACCATAAAATAGCCCAGCTTCGCGTAGCGGAAAGCGAAAAAAGAGCTCATGTTACTTATTTTTTTAGTGGCGAACAAGAAGAGCCGCTTCCAAATGAATTTCGTATTATTATCCCCTCTCGCAAACTCGCGTCTCACGACCAAGCGCCCGAAATGAGAGCAGAAGAAATAACCACTCGAATTATTACCGCTATTGAAGAAGGCTCGTATGGATTTATATTTGCTAATTATGCAAATCCCGATATTGTCGCTCATACTGGTAATTTTGAAGCTACCGTTAAAGCCGCAGAATTAATTGATAAAGAATTAGGGCTTATAGCAAGCGCCTGTCTAAAAACAAATACTATCCTTGTTATCACCGCCGATCACGGTAATGCAGAAAGATTGATTAACGTGCGAACAGGTGAAAAAGATACTAAGCATAATCCAAGCCCTGTTCCATTTATAGTGGTAGACCATCAATTTGCAAGAGTAAGGACTCCTGCAGAAATTACCGAAAACGAAAATCTAGTTATTGGCTCTCTTTGCGATATTGCTCCAACAATTTTAAAATTAATGGGAATTACAAAACCGGTAGAAATGACCGGCCAAGACCTTACTTCTTATCTCTAATGAGTTTTTTAGGCAAACTTATTATTATTATCCTTATTAATATGTCGGCAATTTATTTAGCGCCGATAGTTATTTATGGATTCAACGCACCAACCGAATTATATCCACTCGCCATAGTCGCCTTAATTTTGACCTCTCTTAATCTTTTTATTAGGCCTTTACTAAAATTTATTCTCTTCCCTATTGCCTTACTTACTTTCGGATTATCTTCATTTGCTATTAATATAGGAATGCTCTACGCTCTTGATTTTTTAAGAAAAGATGTTACTATTTATGGGTTCGTGCCACTCGTTCTTGGGACCATTCTTATAAGTTTTATTAACTTAATATGTCAGCACTTACTATTGCCCAAATCGTAATAACAGTCATTATTATTATCTTAGTTCTCATACAAGATCGTTCTTCTGGGGTTGGAGGGCTTTTTGGTGGAGGAGAATCTTTTTATCAAAAAAGGCGCGGGATGGAAAACATTGTTCTTTGGGCAACTGCCTTTTTTATTGTAATATTTGTAATTCTTTCTATTCTACAACTTGTTCTATAAGCTCATACAATTATTTAAATCATTAAGCGCAAAAGAGGCCATAATAATTATGGCTACCACTGTCGTTATTTTGGTAACTATTATTTTTTACGCTGGTTATTTTATTAATACACGCACCGTACAAGTTGCAACTTACGGTGGTCTATGGCGCGAAGGAGTTGTAGGTCAGCCAGTTTTTATAAATCCAGTTATCTCTGTAAACGAAATAGACCATGATATTATTAAACTTGTTTTTAATGACTTAGAAGGATTAAGCACAAGCATACAACCAAATCTTTTATTTCAAGAATGGACTGTGCGATTACACGAAGATTTGAAATGGAGTGACGGCGTAAGAATAACAAGTGATGATATTATATTCACTTTTGAAGCCATCGCCGATCCAGGAGCTCGCTCACCGCTTTCTGCAAGCTTTGAAGGAGCAAGCGCAGAAAGAATAAGCGAACTTGAAGTTAAGTTTTCTCTACCAGCATCATACGTGTTTTTTGGCGAAACCTTAAATAGTCTAAAAATCATTCCTAGACATATTTTTAACGCCATACCCCCGGCAAACTTTGGTCTTTCCTCTTATATCCGCGAGCCAGTTGGCTCTGGTCCTTATAAATTTAAGTCTTACCAAAAAGAACAAAACGGATTTATCAGCGAATACGCATTAACTATTAATAAACATTATCACGGGAAAACTCCTTATATTAGAGATTTTGTATTTAAATTTTACGAAAATGAAATTCGCTTAATTGAAGCGTTTAATAACGGTCACATTGACGGACTACCTATTGCCGATCCAGCTCTTTTATCTAAAATCGCCGTTATTAAGTCAGTTCATTCTATCTCCTCTACCAGATATTTCGCCGTTTTTCTCAATTCCAGCTTAGTGCCACAATTTCGTGATATTAACATCCGCAAAGCTATGTCTCATTTTACACCTCGCGAAAAATTAGTAAACAATATCTTTGAGGGGCTTGCTAAACCAGCATTTAGTCCCCTTGTTGCAAAAACTATTCAAGTAGACGAATCATTTATTCCCGTTGAAAATTCTTTAGCTGGCTTAGAATTTAGGCTTACCGTTCCAGATGTTGCTCCCTTGCCCGCCATAGCAAATGAATTAAAGGCTGCTTGGGAAGCTCAAGGGGCTTTTGTGGATGTGCGGATTTTACGATCAACCGATATTCAGGAGTCTATTAGAAATAGAGACTACGAAGCCTTGCTTTTCGGCAACATTTTAAGTATCCCTAATGACCTTCATTCTTTTTGGCATTCTGCAAAGCGGTTTTATCCAGGATTTAATCTTGCTTTTTTTAACAACCAAGAAGCAGACACACTAATGGAATATATTCGCTCTGAAGCCGTTCCAGAGAAAAAACAAGATTTGCTACAAAGACTATCTTCTGTTATAGTAGACAATATCGGAGCTGTTTTTACAGTTTTCCCTGATTATATATATGTAACTTCTCCTCGTCTTAAGGGATTTATTATAGAAAAAGCAATTACTTCTGCTGATAGATTAGATAATGTTGAGCTATGGTATGTTAAAACTAATCGCGTATTTAAAGAATAAGTCTAAATAAAAACGTAAAAATAGTTACTGTTAAAGTTTTGAAATTTCTAAAAAACATAAAAAATAAAAACTATGAAAGGCCGAGATGGCGAAATGGCAGACGCACTAGCTTCAGGTGCTAGCGCCGCAAGGCATAGGAGTTCAAGTCTCCTTCTCGGCACATAATA
>CAYGDC010000022.1:0-6429 GCA_964348605.1 uncultured Candidatus Saccharibacteria bacterium
ATCTTCCCCAGCAAAAAGAAAAATTGCTGTTTTGGGAGGAATGATGGAACTTGGCAAATATTCAGACGAAGCTCATGATAAGCTAGGACGCGAAGCTGTTGAATCAGCCGATTTAATCATAGGTATTGGAGAAAGAGGAAAGCGAATTGTTTCTGCCGTCGCGGAAAACGAAAAAGAAACTATGTGGTTTTCTTCTTCTGTTTTGGCGGCGCCAGAAATAAAAAAACTTGTAAGGCAAGGCGATTTAATACTTGTTAAAGGCTCACAATCCGTAAGAACAGAACATATTGTAAAAACGCTTATGAAAAATCCTAATATGGCGAATTCATTATTAGTTAGGCAATACGGTAATTGGTTAAAGAGGTAGGCGTTTCTACCACCAGAATTTTTCTGGGATAAAAGGAGACGAGCTACAGGCTGTGGAATAAAACTTGCTTAGTATTTATATTTGTCTGCAATTTATATTTTATTTTGGAACTTAGTTAAAATTTCAATTCTATGCTCAAAATGTGGCATATCTAGGTCAATAAATTTTTGCCCTTTCCCTTTTTTATATAATTGACGAAGATATAGAGATACAGAAAAAATATAAAGTTTTGAAAAATTTGTTTTTATTGGTAAACGAAGAGGCTTTATTGAAAGAATAGATTCTGGACATAGTCCTTTTTTATCCGAAGAAATTGGCATCCAATAAATAAGTAGAGGTTTAATATTTAATATGTCTTTATGTTCGGTAGGAGTCTTCATTTCGAGCAATACCTTTGTAACTTTATTTGGATGCTTTACTTTTTTTGAAAAAATATTCTCTAATTGAAGACGCCAGTTATATGTAGAGACTTCTTTTATTTCTTCATTACTTGCATTAGATCTTAACTGTCTACCACCTATGGCGGTTGCTGCCCAATTTTTAATTTCACATTGAAATAGCTCTCTATTCTTTTTATCTAATATCCACCTATCTAATCGTTTTTCTTTTCTAAGTCCTTGGGAGACAGATTTTTCTAAAATTTCTACTTTATGTTTTCTAAAATTTTTATATACTGAAGCATTTAAATCTTCACCAAATATAGCCATAAGAGCATTTGCATCTCCTTTTCGGGAATTTTTTTTATCATCAAAAAAATCTAATAGTTCTTTAATATTTAATTTCATTAAATTATTTAATTAGGTTTTTATTAAAAGTTTTAGTGATTTTAGTTTTCACAAAATTATTCCTTAGGTTTAAAAAATCAATTGTTAGTGACCCCAAGGGGAATCGAACCCCTGTTACCAGGATGAGAACCTGGCGTCCTAACCTCTAGACGATAGGGCCTTTCTTAAAACTTAATAGATAATTGCCATTATGTCCATTTATAATTTATTATAAACCCAATGACTGAAAAAAATCCTTTCGCAATTAAACTACCACCTTATGTTATTTACGCTATTTTCTCTCTTATTATTTTAATTATAGCCTTATTTACAATTTTATTTGCCGTTCCAGAGGGATCTTTTTTGATTATAGATGGCGAAATAGGCAATAAATACACGCTACTATATTTATTTTTTGTTTTATTAATTATTTCTGATATTAATCTCATCGCTTCCTGGAATTTTTATAAAAAAGACAGAGTAGTTTCCCATATTTTCGGAGCTATGGCTGTTCTTGTGCCTGTCATTATTTTACTTAAAATCGCAACTATTATTTTAATATATTAAATTACGCCACCTGTTTTATCTGGCTACATTAGATATTGCGTAGCAAATTTATTATCAGCTATCTGTTGTTTGTTATATAGATAGAGTGCGGATATTTGCCAAATTAAACTAGTATCTGTTACAATGCACATTATGTTCGCTGTTATAGACACAGGAGGAAAACAATATGTTGTTTCTCCCAACAATAAAATCAAGATAGAAAAAATAGAAGCCCCAGAAGGAGAAGAGGTTTTATTTGATAAAGTCTTGCTTAAAGAAGTAGATTCTAGTATGGAAATCGGCAATCCCTATATTCAAGGAGGCCTTGTTAAAGGCAAGATCATCCGTCAAGGCAGAGATAGAAAAAAAATTGTTTTCAAATTCCATTCTAAGAATCGCTATGATAAGAAAAAGACTCACCGCCAATCGTTTACTGAAGTAGAAATTATTTCCATCTCTTAAATAACACACTAAAGGCCCCTTAATAATTATGGGGCCTTTTTTTTATTTTCTTCCTTCTATCGCTTCTTGCAAAGTTTCTGGATCAGCGAATTCTACTTCGCCTCCTATTGGTATGCCTCTTCCTAGTCTTGTAATTTTTATTGCCACTCCACGAAGATATTCCGCTATTATTTCTGCAGAGATATCACCTGCGGTTGTTGGGCTAAAAGCAATTATAATTTCTGCGAACTTACCTTCGGTCGCAGAAGTCGCTCTGATTTTAAGCGTGTCCAATTTTATTTTTTGACTATCATCAAGTTTGCCATTTTTCTTAACATCTCCGAGGCATAAATAAACGCCGTTATATTTTTGAATTGACTCAATAGAAATTAAATCAGTTTCTTTTTCTATAATAGCTACTATGCCTTGATTTCGTGATTGGTCTCCACAAATTCCGCATAATTCTTGTTGGTTTGTATTAATAGAGGAGCGTGAACTTTCTTGATTATTATATGTAGTAAAACAAGCGGAACAAATTTTAAGTCCTTGTATTGTTTGGAGGGCAATAGAAATATTTTCGGCTGTATTTTTATTATTTGCGAGATAATATGCAAGCCGAATTGCCTGACGAGGACCTATCCCCGGCAGTTTAGCAAACTCGTGGACAAATGGTTTAATTGGATCCGGTATTCTCATGTATTATGTCCACATTTTCAAAACTCGCAGATTCTTTATCAAAGCGGAGTTGTACGATACCAAGCGGTCCGTTTCTATGTTTTGCTATATGTATTTCTGTTAATCCTTCTTCGCTCGGATTATCCATTGATTGCTGATATCTCCATATTGGATGTATAAAAAGCACCACATCAGCATCTTGTTCTATTGAGCCAGAATCACGAAGGTCGGATAATTTTGGCACTTTATTATCTCTTTGTTCTACTCCTCGTGAAAGCTGTGAAAGAGCAAGTATAGGAACATTTAATTCTTTTGAAACAGCTTTTAATCCACGAGAAATTTCGGTAATTTGCTGAACTGGATTTTCAGAGGATTTTCTTGGTTGAATAAGTTGCAGGTAATCTACGACTATAAGTCCTAAGTTTTTTTCTTCTGCTTGCAATCTTCTTGCCATCCTTCTTATTTCTAAAATATTTGGAGAAGGTGCATCATCAATATATATTCTTGCTTTTGATAGTCGGTCAAAGGCCGCTTGTATCATCTCATAGTCAAGCGCGTCTAATCGTTTTCCGGTGCGTATTTTCCAGAGAGAAACTTTTGATTCTGCCGCGATAAATCTATCTACAATTTGTTCTCGTGACATTTCAAGTGAAAAAATACCAACTCCAAAATCAGATTTTGTGCCAACATGACGCATAATATCAAGCGCAAACGATGTTTTTCCAAAAGAGGGTCTTGCGCCAAGTATGACAAGATCTGATTTTTGAAGACCAGAAAGAATATTATCAAGTCCTATAAAGCCAGTAGGCACGCCACGAGTTACATTTCCTTGGCTAATGCGTTCAATTCTTTCATAGGCAGCAGGCAATTCGTTTTTTACTAAAGCAAAAGTTCTGAGGGCCATTTTATTTGTAATGGCAAAAACTTTTTGCTCTATGCTGTCTAAAAGAATATCTAAGTCTTCTGTTTCTGCCATCGCGCTTTCAGTTATTGCGCCAGAAGCGTTTATAAGGTCGCGCAGTATTTTTTTCTCTTTAACAATGCTTGCATAGTGTGCGACATGAGCGGCAGAAGGGACAGCGTTTACAAGGTCAGTAAGATAGCCTATGTCTCCTGTTTGTTCTGTAAAGCCCACTTTTTTTAATTCTGATGAAAGGGATAAAAGATCTATTGGCGCTTTTTTATCCCATAGCGAAAGCATGGCTTCGTATATTACGCCGTTCTTTTTATCATAAAAATCGTTCGCCTCTAAAATATCAGCAATATTACCAATTGCGTCTTTATCTATCATTATGGCCCCAAGAACCGATTGCTCGGCTTCAAGGTCTTGTGGAGGAATTCTTAAATCGTTTTTTCTTATCATTTTTTTATAATCTCGTATCCTTTAGGCTTATCGCTTATTTCGTATCCTTTATTCTCTATTTTTTTTCTAAGCGTATCGGCTTCAGAATAATTATTATTTTGACGGAAAACTTCTCTTTTGTCAGCCATTTTTATAATTTCTGCAGGGATTTTTTCAGAGAGCGTGTTTTGAGCCAACGATGATTCATATATTTTAAGCCCTAAAGCACGATCAGCATAATTTATAAGAGATATTTTATTTTTTATGGGCAGATTTTTGTTTTTAAGGGCTTTCCATAAAACAGCAAGCACTTTTGGAGTATTTAAATCATCACTTAAAGCACTAAACATTTCTTTTTCTTCTTTTGTTTTACTTTGATTTACTAGTTTGTCGGATTTTATTTTGGTGTCAGCAACATTCTTTTTATTGAAGATACAAATCTCTTGCAAATTATTTAGGGCTACTCCTGCTGAATCAAGCGCTTCCCAGGTAAAGTTCATTTTAGAACGATAATGTGTTTGTAAGCACAAATATCTGAAAGCTAGAGGACTATACCCCCTTTTTTCAAGATCACGAAGTGTGTAAAAATTACCAGCTGACTTAGCCATCTTAGCCTTATTTACAAGAAGATGTTCTCCGTGCATGAAAAAACGCGCAAAAGGCTTGCCTGTGGCGGCTTCTGATTGAGCTATTTCATTTTCATGATGTGGAAAAACCAAATCTACTCCTCCTGCGTGAATATCTAAAGTATCACCAAGATATTTAGCAGACATAGCGGAACATTCTATATGCCACCCTGGCCTTCCCGGTCCCCAAGGAGAATCCCAAGAGGGCTCTCCTGGTTTTTTAGCTTTCCATAAAGCAAAATCTTTAATTTCATTTTTATCGTATTCATCAGTTGTTACGCGAGCTTCTATGCGAGTCGCGTTTTTTTGTTTTATGGCATCTAAGCGTGCTAGTCGTCCATATTTTTTAAATTTAGCGATGCTAAAATAAACTGATCCATCATCCGTTACATAAGCAAATCCTTTTTTTATAAGTTTTTGTGTTATGGCAATCATTCCTGCTATGTGCTCGGTTGCGCGCGGAGTTTTTTCCGGCATTTCAATATTTAATTTAACAAAATCCTCAAAAAAATATTTTTCAAAGGGCAAAGTTATGTCTTCTAGTTTTTTACATGACTCAATAGAAGCCTTGATAATTTTGTCATCAATATCGGTAATATTCATAACTTGCAGTGTTTTATAGCCCGTAAGCTTAATTGTTCTACGCAAAATATCTTCAAATATGTATGTTCTGAAATTACCAATATGAGCAAAATTATAAACAGTTGGTCCGCAAGCGTATATTTTAGCGACGCGTCCATTTTGTGGCTTAAAAATCTGCTTTTTCCCTGTTAAGGAATTATATAATTTCATTGATAAGTGATGTTTGGACGGAAGACTCATATGATGAATTATAACACTTATTAAACAATTCTTGCCAACAGGAAAATTTTAAGTATTACAAACCAGTATATCTATTGTGATATAATTTCAATATGAATATAGAAACTGGGCGGGCGTCGTTAAAGGATTATTTGTTAAAATATAAAGTTGAGATTGCGGTTATTATTTTAACAGCGCTTGCCATTATAGTAGTTGTTGTCCTAGGTCCAGGGCTTTTTACTCAAATAAGAGACGAACAAGAAGTCGCGACTAATGAAGTTCTTTTGTTAAACAGAGTAGGCTCGGTTGCCTTAGCTGAAGACGAGAACAATGCAGCCTCAATCGCCATCTCTGGCCGATATGCTTTTATTACAACTGATACATGGCCCACCAAAGTAGTAGCGGTAGATATTAGTAATCCCAGAAATCCCACAAGAGTAGGTGCGGTTACCTTAGCTGAAGGTGAAGATAATGGACTTTCAATCGCTATTTCTGGCCGATATGCTTTTATTACAACTGACACAGAACCCGCGAGAGTAGTAACGGTAGACATCAGTGATCCCAGAAATCTCACAAGAGTGGGCGCGGTTATCTTGGCTAAAGGTGAAGATCTTGGGCTCTCAATCGCCATATCTGACCAATATGCTTATGTTGCAACTAGCACGAAACCTGCAAAAGTAGTAGTGGTAGATATTAGCAATCCCAGAAGCCCCAGAAGAGTAGGCGCAGTTACCTTAGACGAGGGTGAGAATAATGGACTCTCAATCGCCATCTCTGGCCAATATGCTTATATTACAACCCTCGCAGAGCCTACCAAAGTAGTAGCGGTAGATATTAGTAATCCCAGAAATCCCACAAGAGTAGGTG
>CAYGDC010000023.1:0-5918 GCA_964348605.1 uncultured Candidatus Saccharibacteria bacterium
AATAGAAGCATTAAGTAAAGCAGATTTTCTAGCGAGATTTTTGAGAGCGATATTGGTATCAGTGGGCGCTATATGAATTGCAATATCCATAAGTTCTGGCATATTAATAATTGGCTCAAGCCAGCCCGCAGCAAGATATCTTGGATAATTTAATATAAAAAAAGTTTTAACAAACTTGTCATTAATCTTTATATAACTTGGCTTTATTTCTACTGTTCTAGGAGAGATGGGACTATCTTTGGGCGCAGATATTTTTTCAGTTTCTTTAGGATTATAAAAATTAATATAAAGTTCTTTAAGCTCTTCGTCATTAAGAATGACTGCGCGTAGACCTAAGCCTCTTAGGCCTTGGAGAACTTGATCTACGCGGAAATTAAGCTTTTCTATATTTTTTGCGAAATCTATAGTGGTGGTATCAATGGGAGCATTAGTTGCTTGATCCTTTTTTTTATTTTTTTGCCCAATGTTAATAGTGGAAGAGGCGAATGTATTAAAAGGCACCGTAACAAAAAATTGTTTTTCCATAACAGCGTTTTCAGCAACAAAGCGCTCAATAAACTGAATATATTCAGAAAGCTGCCCTTGAATGAGCGGGTTCTCTTCTATGCTTATTCGCTTTCGCATATTATCTAAATAATCTTTAATTGCTAATCGTCGCGAATGTATACTGAATTGTGTTGCGAAATCTAATGAATTAAGTAAATTCTGAAAAGAAGAAATGATAGAGCCTTGTTCTTCTTCAGACTTAAAATCAAGATTAACTCCTGTTGTCATCATAACTTTCCTTATGCCTCCATCTTTAAGAAAAACAATATTATTTCTAATTTCTTTTATATCAGTTAAGCCCTCAGTTGATCCTGGAATATCTGGGGCTTGAAGAGATTTAAATAGGTCTTTATGCATATTGAAAATAAATTTATCTATAATCTACTCTGCGTGCGACGATTGTTTCTCCAGTTGGTTTTTGTACCAATTCACAGCCTTGTTTTTTAGTAGTAGCCTGAATAAAACTTGTCTCTCGAACAGGGATAGAAGAAGAATAAGTAAGCATTTTATCAAAAATATTTCGCAAAGGAGATATGTTTTTTATAGACTCAGTGGGGGGAGCGGCCTTATCAGGCATACTAATATTTATAAGTGATGGCGCTGTGTTAGTAGTTACAGTAGCGGGGGTGGATGAGGTGGCCATAACAGGGAAAGGGGATGGCACAACGGGAGAGGCAAGAGGTAAAGATGGAGTTGCGATAGAAGAAGCCTCTGATCTATTAGGGATAGTTGTTTTTGCAGAGAGGGCGGAGTGAGCTTCAGTTAAGCTAGTTATTCCAGTAAGTTTTAATGGCTGAGTTAGTGTCTTAGGCTCCCATAAATAATGAGCCGCTGCTGATAAAAAAATAATCATTGGACGCCCCCCGATTTTTACTAAAGCCAACATAAGAGAACCGCCAATTAAAATAGCGGAAGTAATAAGCCAAAACCAAGTTGTAAGAATGGGAAAAAGGAAAAAGGATATAACTAGCGTTGCGGAAACATATAAAAATTGAGCAACTGTAAAAGGGCCAAAAAGCTTATCTTCTGTTTCAAATTGAGGAACATTAAATTGCATATTGCCTAGCTTTTAAGTTAGCCATAAATGATTTATAAAGGCAAATTATTTTATAGCCTTAAGTGTCTTGAAGACTTGTTTTATCGTTAGTGATTGGTGGTTTAAATTCTAAATCAACAAAAGAAGGAGGCTCTTGCCTTTTTTCTTCTTTAGAATAAAATAATGGCCTTAATAGTTCTTCTTTATGCTGGAGGCCTTGAGAAACTCTTTCTATGGGTTTTTCTTGATGAATAACAAAAGGAGTAGAGGCAGGAGGAGGCTCATTTATAGATTCGTTAATAGATATAGGAGGTGCAGGTATATCAACGACATGATTTAAAGAAGGAATTGTTATTGATTCATCTGGAGCTGATTTGACTGGATAAGCATATATTGAGCTTGAAGAAGGAGAAATAGATTCAGGCGCCATTACTGTGTCAGTCGGCATACTTGGAAGAGAGGCGGTGGGACTAGAAGAAGCAGGAGGCTCATCTACAGAAGCGATTAAAGACTCAGACATAGCTAAATTAGTTGGTTCTACTAAAACAGTAGAGGAAGAGTGCGCGTTTGTTTCACCTAAGGGAGTAATTAAAAATTCAGAATCAGTTTCCTCAACTAATGTTTCTAAAACAGGAGGGAGATAAGGAATCACAGGCTCTTCATCTAATGGAGCAATAATAGAAATATCTATGCCAGATTCAGCAAGAGGGCCCTTAATGGGGAGTAATGAAGAATTAACAAGTTTAGAAACAATGACTTCGCTTTGTTTATCTAGAGGCAAGGAAGTCAATAACTTAGCCTTAAACTCTTCTGGCTTAATAGTTTTTAACAAAAGTCCAAAAATAGCCTCAATTAAGGGAGTGGTGCTTATAAGAGAAAATTCTTGTGCGACAAAAACAAGAGAATTAATAAATTCATCAGAATCAGTCCATGATTGAATAACTGGGTGAAGTTCGTTATGTGTCATGTTTTTATTTTATAATAACCATTCATTTTTTCCCTGTAATACGCCTACTTTAGCACCTATACGAGTCAGCTCAGCTCTTTCTGTTGGGGTGGCGACGTGTCTGCCAAGATGCGCCAGCGCTTCATCTATTTTCTTTTTATCTGTATCGGTGCCTGACTTACTTATATAAGATAAATTTTTATTTGATAAATTTAAAATAGATTTTAACTGATCTGGAGAGGTAGTTGCAGGATCGACTACGCTGTCTAAAATATAGTCAGTTATTTTTTCATCAAAATTTCTTCTAAGAAGTTGTAGCCTGCCTATTTCTGCTTTACTAAATGAAGTAGGGTTTGCCATTAACTCGTTTTCTAGCGCTAATATAGTTTTTACTCCGTCTTCTATTATGTTAGTAGTCCCATTATTCACTATATCACGCATACTTTCTTGTCCTAATTGAAGCATATTTTTAGCTTTACTTAAATCACTAGGATTCATAGCTTTACCAAAAGCTAATGTAGAAGGGGCATTTACATCTTTCATGGTTGCTGTAGCGAGATCGGAGGCAAAAGTTTTTTCATGCTGTCTAAGAGAGGCATTTTCTTTAGAAGTAAGAGAAGAAGATATTTTTTGAATCTCGCGAAGAGCAGCGACAAAAGCTTTCTTGTAATCGCTAGATAATGCCTCTACCTCTTTTTTAGAGAGAGCAAGGGCTCGTCTTGGATTTTTAGCAAGTCCTTTTACTATTGCTTCTGTTATCTTTTGATTAATTTTTTCTTCATCTGGTTTTTGAATGGTCGGCTTAATACCTGTTTTTGCTATTAAGCTAGCAGATTTGTTTAGGCCAGCACCAATGCTTGCAGCATTTGCCCACTTGGCCCTCGTTTTAAATGCTTGCTCTTTTTTTGTATCTCCCTTAAGCGCCGCTTCTTTTGCGCCCTTCTCAGCTTTTAATTGTTGCGCTTTCAGCATTTTTTGACCCGTATTGGCAACTAAGCCTAGTCCGCCAGACGCTAGTTTTGTCACCATACCTCCGGCAGCACCGCTAAATTTGTAAGATGCATAAATCCCGATAGCACTTATAATAATGACTATGAAAAGTTGGACAATCTGTATAGTGTGTCGCGCTAAAAATCCATAATCTCCTGAGATTACAATAGGATTAGCCTCAATGGAGTATAAATATTGTGAAGTAAAGGCGATGAATAAGACAATAACGGGACCAAAAAATGTCCATTTGAGGAATTGGCTCCACCATCCTGACCAAACACTTCCAAGTCCAGGGATTTTAAAATCAGAAAAGATAAAGCCAAGCCAAATAAGGGGTGAAAAGGTGATTAACAACATAAGAACCGCAAATCTAATAAAAATAAAAATAGCGAAAGCAAGGAATGTAAGAGCGGCTATAAAGCTCATGGCTGTGCCGGCAATAAGACCAATGATGGCGGCAAAAAAATCGCCTAAAACTCCTCTGAATGCCATCCTCTGCGTTTCCTCGGTTTCTATGATGGCTAGTTGATGATTTGAGGGCAATCCGTGGATTGAGTCAGGCACAATATCCAAATAGGGGGTGTCTATATTTTTTTCGGTTGTGCCTTTTAGCAAATCTTCAATTCTTGTTGCAAGCTTCCAAGTAGTAAATTGATAAGTAATGCTACCTGGACAGGGAGCAGAATTCTTATACATTACATCGGTTACTATAGTGCCTATGTTAGCGATAGAAGTAACTGCGGGAATAGTAATGTTTACAAAAAGTATGCCAATAATAAGCTTAATAAGAAGCTTGTCAGCAGAGAAATCTCCTCTCTTTAGGCGAAGAATAGTAGCTATCCCTATAAAAATTATACTCATAACAAGCCCTAAATTAACTATTTGGAGAATTATTCTGCCGCCATAACTTATAAGAGGGTTCCCTGCATTAAGGGTTAGATTAAGCATAATGCCTGCATCTATAAAAAGGCCGGCAAACAAATTAAAGAAGGAAGATAAGGTGGCCAATATAAGCCATTCTAGCCAGGTTTCCCTTATAAAATCTACTGTTTGATCAAGGGGCTCTAGTAAAGCACCTACGCCCCATGTTTTAGTTACTCCTGCTACTACAGCACCAGCTGTTACAGAAACTTCTGATTCTTGAGCAACGCTTATTGCTTGGTCTAGTGCTAAAAATGTGCCCCCTATTAATATATTGCCGATTAAAAATTCGCTGAAACTCCATATAAACCTTTGAGTGGCATCGGAACATTGTTGTTCTCTCGTAGCTCGATTAGTATTTGCAGAAGCAATCGGTGTAGTGCCAACAAGGATAGTGAGTAACAAAAAGACGCTAATTATTCTGCGTATCATAATAATGATTTAATTATAGCAAGTTTGTTAAAAAAATCACAAATAATTCATGACAAGAAAAGCCTGGTAAGCGCTTATTCGTTTAAAATTTTTTTAGAGAGGCAAATAATATTTTCAGGAGAAAGGTTTTGAGAGCGAAGGTCTAGCGATAAGTTGCAAGAGATAAAAATTTTTTCAGCTTGTGGCTTTGATGTGTTTAGAAAATCAGCAAAGTTGTTTATTGCTTTTTTGCGAGGCTGTTTGAATAAGGCGCGCGTGACAACAAAAAAATTATTATCAGCAATTAAATTGTTGCGGCGAAGTGAAATTACGGCGGAATCAACCTTGGGGACCGGACGAAAATTACGACGAGAAACAGTGAAAAGATATTTAGCTGTTGCCCATCCGCTAGTAACAGAAGAAAGAAGGTTAGCTTTTGGTGGGCAAGCAGAGATTCGTTCTGCTACCTCTTTTTGAATAAGTAAAACAGTTTGAAGAGGAGGGCTTGGAAGCTCGGAGATTGCTCTAAGTAGGCGACCAGTTATGTAATAAGGGATATTGCCAATAAGCTTCCAGTTATTTGGTAAATTAGTTTTTGGCAAGCACTCTAAAGCATCGCCTGAAATTATTTGGATATTATTAAATGCTTGGCGTAAATTAATAGTTAGTTCTTCATCTTTTTCAATAACAATTAATTCTTTAGGATTTTTGGTTAATATAATTTGAGTGAGTTCGCCGTGGCCAGGCCCTATCTCAACTATAGTGTCATTTTCATTTATTTCTAAACTATTAACTATTTTTTGTAGAATAGAGGCGCTGCGTAGAAAATGTTGTCCAAGAGATTTTTTTGCTTTCATAATAGTTTAGGGCTTTAGTCTAAATACATTGTATCTTCATCTGAAAACGAAAAATTAGAGTTTGCAAATACTACGAGTTCCGGCGGGATTTCATAAAGAAATCGCGAAGCGTTGCGGAAAAAAGATATGGAAAGCTTTTTCTTTGCTCTTGTCATTGCCACATACATCAGGCGACGCTCTTCTTCAAGGTCATCTGCTTTAAAAATAGAGC
>CAYGDC010000024.1:0-5881 GCA_964348605.1 uncultured Candidatus Saccharibacteria bacterium
AATCCCCAATTCGATTATTATAAAGTTTTATTTCTTTGCCATCTAAAACAAGATAATCATTCTCTTCTTTGTGTAGTATATAAGCGAAACGCTTGCCGTCAGGGCTGAAAACAAAATCCCCAATTCGATTATTATAAAGTTTTATTTCTTTGCCATCTAAAACAAGATATTTACTCTCTTCTTGACCTAATTTACTAAACACGTAGGCGAAACGCTTGCCGTCAGGGCTGAAAACAAAGTCCCCAACATAATCATACGGCCCTATCTCCTTACCATCTAAAATAAGATATTCTCTTTCTCTTCTTTGAGATACATAGGCGAAACGCTTGCCGTCAGGGCTAAGAATAAAATTAGGAATGTAAGAATAAGGTCCGTTTTTTTGATTATTAAAAAAGATAAAATATTTATCTTCTTTTACAGCTAAATAAATAATATCTCTGCCACTGGGACTAAAACTTAATTCTAAAAATTGATCATAAGGTCCATTTTTTTGATTATTAAAGATAACAAAATGTTTATCTTCTTTCTCTACTATATAAGCAACTCCTTGCCCATTAGGATTAAAAAAAGCTTCTCGCAAATTATATCCCTCTGGGATAGTAGATAATTTAGTAGTAACTAAATTTATTTCTTCAACAACTACCGTTTTAAATAAAAACTCTTTAATTGGCTGATAAGAAAAAAAGGCAACAACTAAAATCAATACTACTATGCTTAGTATGATTAATATCTTTTTATTCATAATATTTATTATATTAATATAATAATTTAAAACCTCATAATTTACACAACATATATGTTTAAGGCTTTTAACTAACTTGCTGTTGTAGTAAATATTAATTATCTACTACAAGTCGCTTCTTTAGCACTCCCCGTATTGCCTCTGGAGAACCTTGTCCTTTTAATTTTAACATTGTCTGTCCGAATAAAAACTGAAAAGCATTCTCTTTCCCCTTATGATAATCAGCAACCGCTTTTGGATTAGCAGTAATCACTTCTTTAATTGCCTCTATGATAATCACTTCATCTGTCACTTGAGCAATTCCCTTCTCTGTTATAATTTTTCTCGGGTCTCTCCCGCTCTGATACATTTCTAAAAGCATATCTTTCGCCATGCGGCTTGAAAGCTCGCCTTTAATAATAAGTATTATTAAGTCCGCCATATTTTCTGGAGTAACTCGCTCCTTAAATGCAGGAATGTTTATACCGATAGAATTTATCGCACCTCTCATATCCGCAATCATATAATTAGCGGCGACTTGCAATCCTCTGCGTTTTTCCGCCTCTGTGATATTTTCTGCCATTATTTCAGATACGACCTCTTCATAATATTCTGCGAGTAATCTGTCTTCCGCAAAAACAACAGCGGCGGCTTCTGTAACACCAAACTCTTTCATAAATCTTTTTCGCTTATCCGCGGGCATTTCAGGAATACTTGCTCTCAATTCATCAAAATTAATAAACGACTTATCAGTTAAATCATATGGAGGAATATCAGGTTCTGGCAGATATCTATAATCATGCGCTTGCTCTTTACTCCGCTGACTAAAAGTTATTGATTTCGCGCTGTCCCATCCTCTTGTTTCTTGAATTATGCTTTCTCCTTTTTCTAACGCTTCTATTTGTCTTTTAATTTCATAATCAATTGCTTTTATCATAAAGCTAAAAGAGTTCAGGTTTTTTACTTCTACTTTTACGCCAAGTTGCGAAATATTTGCCGGTCTTACAGATATATTTGCCTCTAATCTCATCTCTCCTTTTTCCATATCAGCGGACGATATTTCAAGATATCGCAGAACGAGTTGTAATTCTTTTGTAAATTTTGCCGCCTCTTCTCCGCTCTGAATATCTGGCTCTGTCACAAGCTCCATTAAAGGCACTCCTGCCCGATTGTAATCACATAAGGTCTCACCTGCTGGAAGATGCATTAATTTTCCTGCATCTTCTTCTAGGTGAATTCGACGAAGTTTTACATCCGCAAGCACACCCCCTTTCACAAATGGATGTTCGTATTGTGATATTTGGTATCCTTTAGGAAGGTCGGGATAAAAATAACTCTTGCGATCAAACTGACTCATCGCAGGAATTTCTCCTCCTACAGCTATTCCGAGTTTTAATATGGCTTTAATCGCCTCTATATTAGCAGACGGCATAGTGCCAGGATGCCCTAAGCATACTGGACATACATTTTGATTAGGCGATTTTTCATCGCTTATATTAGGACAACGACAAAACATTTTAGTCGCCGTCTTAAGCTCTGCGTGCACCTCAAGGCCTATAGTAGGAATATATTTCATCACTGTTAAATATTATACGACTAAAAACTCACGACAGACAAATAATAAAGAACCTCGCCTCACGAGGCCTTAAACAAAAAAAATACAAAAGTTTAAAATTATTAATACTCAATTTGCGCTATAATGCAGTTTGCTTATAAGCTTAATAAATAAAAATATGAGCAATAAAATTAAAATTTTGGCTGTTTTAGTTATTATTTCGGTTGCGTTATTAGTAATATCTCAGCTTTGGTTTATTCAAAACAGAGAACAAGCTCAAATTATTGAGCCGAAGAAAGAAGTAAATAATAAAACAGAACAGACTATTCAACCACCATTATTATCCGAAAATATTAATGAAGAAGTTTTTCAACCAAATAATTTAGCCTGGCAAAATATCACAACCGAAGCTAATTGGAGTAGAAGAGATGCCCATACCGCAGTAGCATTTAAAGACAAAATGTGGATTTTGGGTGGGGTTGGCGGAGATTATCCTGCTTACAATGAAACTAAAAATGATGTCTGGGCATCTAGCGATAGCATAAGTTGGGAATTAATTAAAAACAACGCTCCTTGGAGAGCGAGAAGAGGACATGCTTCGGTTATTTTTCAAGATAAAATTTGGATAATAGGAGGGGCAACTGGAGAGGAAATTTTCTTAAATGATGTTTGGTCGTCCACTGATGGAATAGAGTGGGAAAGAGTTACAAGAGATGCTGGCTGGACTCCTCGAAAAGGATTTAGTGCTGTGGTTTTTGATAATAAAATTTGGATAATGGGTGGCGCAAGCACAAGAGGCGTAAAGAACGATGTTTGGTATTCTAAAGATGGAAAAACTTGGAATTTAGCAATAGAAAACGCAGCTTGGTCTAATAGATATGATACAAATATAGAAGTTTTTAATAATAAATTATGGTTGAGTGGCGGTATTTACACTGATGGTAGATGGACTGGTAAACGAGATATTTGGGCATCTAAAGACGGCATAACATGGGAATTAATTAATCAACAAGCACCCTGGCCGGGCAGACACGGGCATTGCTTTATTTCTTTTAAAGACCATCTTTGGATAATTGGCGGTTGGTCAGGTTATGGAAAAGGATATAACGATACTTGGTTTTCAAAAGATGGAATTACTTGGGAAAAATTTTTATCTGACGGCCCTTGGAAACGCAGAGAAGACCATGTTTGTCTTATATTTCAAGGCCAAATGTTTTTAATGGGAGGAATGCCTATGGACGGAATACGCGAAAATGATGTTTGGCGACTGGATAAATATTGAGATACTAAGAAAGACTAAGCAACAAACAACTTACAACTAGCGACAGACAACAAACAACAGATAACTAAATAAAAATTATCTCTTCACTAAAATGATGTTTCAAAATTCTAATTTTAAAATTGAATCAAAATTCAAAATTAGAAATTGTCTCGCTACGCGAGGTCCCGCAAAGTGGGAAAAACAGAAATTGTATATCTAGTCTGGCTATATCAAATCCCGCATAGCGAGATTGGTTATTTACTCCACAATAATCCCCATACTTCTTGCAGTGCCAGCAATAATTTTTTGTGCAGCCTCAATATTATTTGCGTTTAGATCCTCCATCTTTCTCTCAGCGATCGCTCTTAAATCGTCCTTAGAAATTGTGCCTACTTTATTTTTATGCGGAATAGCAGAACCTTTTTCTATACCAGCAGCTTTGCGCAATAAATCTGAAGCTGGAGGAGTTTTAAGTTTAAAAACAAAGCTTCTGTCTTCAAAAATAGTGATTTCTGCAGGAATAATATCTGAGCCCATGTTTTGCGTCTCATCATTAAACCGCTTACAAAAATCCTGTATATTAATTCCGTGCTGGCCAAGCGCGGGACCAACCGGAGGAGCAGGGTTTGCTTTGCCTGCTTGGATTTGTAATTTTAGTAATGCTTTAATTGCTTTTGCCATTTTATTTATTTTGCTAGTTTATATGAATATATAATATTTTGCAACGATTATATCTTTTGTACTTGTAGGGCGTCTATTTCTACTGCTGTATCTCTTCCAAATATTGGCACTAAAACTTTTACCCTACCCTTTATCTCGTCTATCTCTGCTATCTTGCCATCTGACTCCTTAAATGGGCCGTCTATAATACGGACTAGCTCTCCTACGCGAAAATCTATTTTAAAATCACTATCTCCTCCGCCCATTTTTATCATAAGTAAATCTACTTCTTCTTTAGACAGCGGTGATGGAGTAGCGCTATCTGCGCCAACAAACCCAGTCACTCTTGGCGTATTTCTAACAATATACCAAGTATCTGGGCTCATAAGCATTTCTACTAACACATAGCCCGGATATATTTTTTCTTCTGTCTCTACCTTTTTGCCGTTTTTTATTTTTATTTTTTTTATTTTAGGCACTAAAACATTAAATATCCTATCGCTCACACCTAAAGAATCTATTCTTTGTTTTAAATATCTCATAACAGCGTCCTCATATCCAGAATAAGTATGTATAGCAAACCACTGTCTCATTTCTTCTTCTTGCTTCATATTTTGTTGAGATTTCTGATTTTTATATTCTTGATGTTGGTGCGCCATAAAAATTAAATTTTAAGTACAAATGTTTGTATTATTCTACTAAAACTATAATCGGCTATTCCTAAAAAAATCGCCATCATTATTGAAAAAATAATCACTACTTTAACAAGATAAATAGTTTCTTTTTTACTCGGCCAAGTTATTTGCTTGAATTCCGAGATAGCGCCAGAAAAAAACGAATTTAAAAGCTTCATTTTGTATGATAAATAGTATAATTTATAGGATTATATGTCAAGATTTTTAACCGAAGACGCATGAATTTGTATAAATCTTTTTCTAGGCTCAACTTCGCTTCCCATAAGAATATCAAATAGCTTGTCTGCTTCTTTGCCGTCTCCTACAGTAACTTGGCGCATAGTGCGAGTAGCTGGATTCATAGTGGTCTCCCAAAGCTGTTCTGGATTCATTTCTCCTAAACCTTTATATCTTTGAATTAATGGATTACCCCCCATTTCTTTTAGAGCTTTATCTCGTTCAGCATCAGAATAGACATATTTATGTTGTTTGCCAACTTGTATTTTATAAAGTGGTGGTTCAGCAATATAAATATGCCCACTTTCAATAAGTTGGGGAAAATGGCGATAAAACAAAGTTAAAAGGAGCGTTCTAATATGCGAGCCATCTACATCCGCGTCAGTCATAATCACTACTTTGCCATAACGAAGCTTCGTAATATCAAATTCAGCACCCATTGCGGTGCCAAGCGCAACAATAAGCGCCCGCACTTCATTGTTTGCAAGCATTTTATGCATTTGTGCTTTTTCTACATTTAATATTTTACCGCGAAGCGGTAATATAGCTTGAATTCTTCTATCTCTTCCTTGTTTTGCGCTACCTCCCGCTGAGTCTCCCTCAACAATAAATATCTCAGCCTCTTCTGATTTCCTTGTTTGACAATCCGCAAGTTTTCCAGGAAGAGTAAGTCCTTCAAGCGCTCCCTTGCGAAGAATCGTTTCCTTCGCCGCTTTTGCCGCTTTTCTTGCTTTCGCGGCCAAAAGACATTTTTCTGCTATTTTTTTACCATC
>CAYGDC010000025.1:0-5285 GCA_964348605.1 uncultured Candidatus Saccharibacteria bacterium
GCGATATAGTATTAAAGAAAGACGATGACATGAAAGTAATGACAGAGACAAAAATTGCGGAAA
Source organism: uncultured Candidatus Saccharibacteria bacterium (assembly GCA_964348605.1). GTDB lineage: Bacteria > Patescibacteriota > Minisyncoccia > UBA6257 > Colwellbacteraceae > JALOAR01. The sequence continues at coordinate 64 of CAYGDC010000025.1, forward strand.
ACGAAATTTGGGCAGGAATTAGGTAAAAAAATCAAAGCGCAAAAACCAAAAACCAAAGACCAAAGATTAAAATTACAAATTACAAGCACCAAATTACAAACAACTAACGACATTGGCAGAGAATATAGAATCTGGAATATAGAATTTAGAACAATAATCTCTCAGTATACGAGAGAATTTTGATTCGATTTTTAAATTAGAATTTTGAAACATCACTTTTGCGGAAAAATCTAAAAGATTAAAATGGCACTTGATATATTGGTGTCGAGCGTAGATAATGACTAATCTAATGGCTAAATTATTTTTATTAAGGCATTTGCAATCTCAGTGGAACTTGGAAAACCGATTTACTGGCTGGACAGACATCCCTTTAAGTGAAGAGGGAGTTGAAAGCGCAAAAGAAGTAGCTAAAAAATTCGCTAATTTAAGAATTGATAAGGCTTATACCTCGTCGCTCACTAGAAATAGAAAAAGCGCTTCTTTGATTTTAGAAAATTTAAATCAAAAAGATGTGCCAATTATTTTTGATAAGGCATTAGATGAAAGAAATTACGGAAAGCTACAAGGATTAAATAAAGATGAAGTAAGAGCTGAATATGGTGAAGAGCAAGTCAGATTATGGCAAAAAAGCTGGGACCAGCCCCCTCCTGAAGGCGAAAGCTTAAAAGATGTTTATAATCGGATTATTCCTTTCTATCAAGAATATATTGAAAAGGATTTAAATCAAGGAAAAAATATTTTAGTGGTAACTAGTCATAATAGTTTAAGAGCTCTCATTAAACATATTGAAAAGATATCAGACCAAGAGATAGCTAATTTAGAAATTAAAACAGGGGAACTTAGGGAGTATGAGATACAAGGATAATATAAGAACTTTTATAAGTAGATAAAACCTAAAGACGCTTGCTTTTAATTTATATAATACACTTACATCTGTTGTTTATGTCAAAGCCTATCTATTAAAAAGCATGGTCCCTGACCTAACTGACGGCTTGGTAAAAAAAGTGGTGCCTGATGGACCGCTACCAGGCGAAGGTCCTCCGCACCACATAACAGATAAGAAAAATCTTAAAGTAGTGTTTGTGCCGCTATTTTTACTAATGCTTAAATATGTCCAGTCGTTTGTTCCGCTAATCAAATTAGTTTGGTGCCAGCCTCCCCAAGCAGTATTTGCAATACCAACCGCTGCTCCACCGACTTCATTAACAGTTCTAACCCATGCGCCGATTGTATAAGTTGTGTTAGGCAAAACAGGCAAATCTTGAGCATAGTAATTATTACAGAAAGAATTGCTATTTTGGATAATAGCGCTATGATTGCCTTCTCTGCGTACAGGGTTAGTAACCACCCCTGTTGTCCCACCAGCCCAAATATTCCACCCATCTAGACTGCCTGTAGCAAAATTAGCGTTGTTCAGCACCTCGTGTGTAAATATGCTTAAGTTTGTCCCAACTTCATAGATATAAGGATCATTGCCTCCGTCACGCGAGACCATATCGCTTGCTCCGCCATTTATGCCATGTCTTTGAGACATGAGTGGAGTAAAAATTTCCCATCTGTTACCATCAGTCACATAAGCATAATAACTTCCTGAAGCTACGGTATTTATTGGGTCAATAGGTAGTGTTGTCAAAGGAATCCTTCCAGTAATAGCGGTGAAATTAACAGGAATCCATCCTGTGCCATTGATATTTCTAAGATTTGCGGTAGTCGCACAACGATAATTCCAGCCAGCAGGTAAGGGAGGTAAACCTAAGCCAGCGCAATCAGTTGACGCACTAGGAATAGAAACATATACGGTATTTGGAACACCGAGAGATCCGCCTGGCCTATTAGACCGAAAGAGATTTAAAACTTGGTGAATTGAGTTAAGGTCATTTAGCTTTACGGCGTCTTCTGCTTGCCTTATCATTTCTACGGGATTCATAATTATCACCGTTGCCGTAGCAATAGTGGCTAAGATAGTAACAACAGCAAGTAGCTCTACTAGAGTAAATCCTTTATTAAAATTATTTCGCATTTGCCTATATTAACCCCATCTTGATTTTGACTTCGTGTAGGGTTTTAGAAGCGATGGCTCTAGCTTTTTCAGCTCCTTCTCTGAGTACATTTTTAACTTTAGCGGGACTAGAAGCGATTTCAGCTCGTTTTTCTTGGAATGCTGTTAAGGCAGCAGAGATAGCCGTTGCCATATTTTCTTTGAATTCTTTGTAGCTTGCTCCTTTGTGGGATTTAACAATATCACTTATAGATAAACCAGACATTTCGGAATATATCAGTAGAAGATTAGCGAGAGCAGGCTTGTTTTTTTGATCGTATATAATTTCTGTTCCAGAGTCGGTTACGGCGGAACGGATTTTTTTTCTAACAATTTCTGGCGAATCAGTGAGATATAGACATCCTTTTGGCAAAGATTTTGACATTTTTTTATCAGGATTGTCTAAACTTTTTACTCTTAACCCGTCAACAAAAATACCTGCTGGCTCTGGGAAGGTCGCGCCAAATCTTTTATTGAAAATCCTTGCAATATCGCGGACAAGCTCAAGGTGTTGGCGTTGATCTTCTCCAACGGGAACAAAGTTGCCTTTATAAGAGAGAATATCGGCTGCCATAAGAACGGGGTAATTCAAAAGCCCAGCGGTTGCTGGCTGGCCTTCGTCTATTTTTTCCTTGAACTCAATCATTCCTTGAAGTTGGCCAACAGGAACAATGCAATCAAGCAACCAAGCGAGATTAGCGTGTTCAAGTACATCAGATTGTGCGAAGAAGGTGGATTTTTCTGGGTCTATTCCTAATGCTAATAAATCAACAGCCATATCAAATATTTCGGCAGTTTTTTCATTAACTGAATATTTTTGAGTGAGAGTATGATAGTCAGCGATGAAATAATAGCAGTTAAATTTATCTGTTATCTGAAGGGCAACAGATTGTTTAATCATTCCTAAATAATTTCCGATTTGAATTTTCCCACTCGGCTTAATCCCGCTTACAACAACTGGTTTCATGTTGCGTATTTTATCATATAGAACACACAGTTTTCAATTTCTAATTAAAAACTAAAACGCAAAAACTCTCGCTACGCGAGATCTGGCATAGCCAGACAAATTATTTCGTTACGCGATAAAAGTTTAAAAGTAAAAAACTTAAAAGCAATAGATTCTCGCTTTTGCGGGACCTCGCATAGCGAGACAAACAAATTCAAAATTACGATAAATTAAATCTCAATTATTACAGGGAGGATCATGGGTCGCCGATTAGTCTTTTTATTTACAAATTGCCCAATTTGGTCTCTAAAAAGATTTTTAAGATAGTCAGGATCTAATTGTGATTTATTGGGTATTTGAGCAACTATATTTTTAATTTTAGTTCTAATATCTTCAAGAATTTTTTGATTTTCTTTGAGATAAATAAATCCTCTAGAAATAATATCAGGATTTTTTATAAACCGACCATCTTTTCTACTAAGAGTTACGATAATTACAATCATTCCTTCTTGAGAGAGGAGTCTTCTATCACGAATAACGACTTCGCCTACATCGCCTACTCCAAGGCCGTCAACCATAACATAAGATGCAGGAATATTTTCATCCGTCATTTTAATAGAATCGTTTTTCATTTGCACAATTTGGCCATTATCTGGCAAGAAAATATTAGTTTTTGGAATACCGCATTGAACGCCGTTTTGGGCATTCATGGTTCGCATAAAGAGGTATCCGTGAATTGGAATAAAAAAACGCGGTTTTGTAATAGATAAAATAGTCTTTATCTCTTCTTGAGATGCATGTCCTGTAGAGTGTATGTCTATCATTTTAGTGTGATAAACAAATGCTCCTTGGCGCACAAGATTGTCTTTAAGTGCCTGAACGCTGCGTTCGTTGCCCGGAATAATAGAAGAAGAAAATATAATAGAATCGCCGGCCTTTATGCGAAGAGTTTTATGTTCGCCAGTGACTATTTTCATGAGACTTGCGTTTGATTCTCCTTGAGCGCCAGTTGAAAGAATCAAAAGCTTATTGTCGTTGTACTTTGATGCTTCTTCAAGAGGAATAACAAGCCCTTTTTTAACTTTAATGTAACCAAGTTGGCGCGCGATTTCAAAGTTTTCTTTAATAGAGCGACCAGAAAAAGCCACTTTTTTATCAAGTTTTTCAGCTATCTTAATAATTTCACCGATACGATTTAGTAACGTAGAAAATATACCAACTATTATTCTTCCTTCAGCCTTAAGAAATAAGTCTTCAAGATTCTTTTCTACTATTTTTTCAGAAATTGTCCAACCAGGAGTTTCTGCGTTAGTGCTGTCTAAAAATATTGTATGAATATTTCTCTTACTAAGAAGAACTAATTCGTCAATATTTTTAGGCCTGCCTTGTTCATCTGCTTCTACCTTAAAGTCTGCAAAAGTCGCCATATTGCCTACGGGCGTTCTAAGAATAAATCCAGTTGTGTCTGGAACACTATGAGATACTCCAAAAAATTCTGCTTCAAAATATTTAGAAAGGCGAGTCACATCTTTATCTTTAATAACCCGCACATCAAGCTTGGGGGCATTTACAAACTCGCTTTGTCTTTTAAGAATCATTTCTTTTGCAAGAGCGGTTGTATAAATTGGAGGATTGCCTATTCTGCTAATTATATATGGAATGGCTCCGATATGATCAAAGTGAGCGTGAGTTATGATTATCGCTTTAATATTTTGTTTTTTTGGTTCTAAGTAAGATACATTTGGAATAATAAAATCTATTCCTGGAGTCTCTTCTTCCGGAAATTGAACGCCTGCATCAACTATGATAATTTCGTCGTTATACTCAAAGAACGACATATTCCGACCAATTTCTTCTAGTCCCCCTAATGCGGCGAATCGCAAAACTCCTTTTTCTTGAGGACGAGCAGGAGAGGGAACCCCTTTTGCAATTTTGAGATTACGGTTTGGACTTCGCAGAGACCTTGTTGTTTTTTGGCCGCCTGCATGAGCCAATTTTTGTTCATGTGTGTTTTTCATTGTTTTTATTAAAATAGTTTAAAGGCTTAAAATATTAGTAAGCTTTAATTTTAGATTCTATAACCTAGATTTCTCGTTACGCGAGACTTGGCGAAGCTAGATTATATTATTTTGAAAGTTATCAGTTGTTAGCTTTGGTCTTTGCGTTTTGGTTTTATAAGTCTTTATTATGTGCCGAGAAGGAGACTTGAACTCCTATGCCTTGCGGCGCTAGCACCTG
>CAYGDC010000026.1:0-4757 GCA_964348605.1 uncultured Candidatus Saccharibacteria bacterium
CAAATAATGCCGAATGTTGGCCCTCTTTTTTCTGGAGCAATTGGCACACTTATTGCGCTTTCAAGCTCAGTTAGTTTAGGGCTATATACTTTTATCTTATTTATTGTGGTTCAACAATTAGAGAATCATTTATTTACACCCCTTTTCATGAGAAAAGCGGTTAATATTCATCCAGTCGCTACCATGTTTTCAATTATGGTTGGATTTCAATTGCTGGGGATTATTGGAATGATTATAGCGGTGCCAACAGCTGTAGTCTTGCAAGACGTGATAGAAGCAAGAGCTCAAAAGAAACAAAATGCCCGCGTACAAAGAGAGGGGCGTGGACTAGAATAAGATGGTAAAAAAAAACAGTAAAAAGGGAAAATTTTATATAACAACAGCGATTGCGTATGTAAACGCCAATCCTCACATAGGTCATGCGCTTGAAATTATTCAAGCAGATGTAATAGCGAGATATATGAGATCATCGGGCTATGATGTTTTTTTTGGAACGGGGACAGATGAACATGGAGACAAAATAAGAAGAGCGGCTATACAAAGCCAGAAAACAACAAAGCAATTTGTAAATGAAATATCTGCGGTTTTTAAGTCTCAAAAAAAAGCGCTTAATCTTTCTTATGATAAGTTTATACGCACGTCAAACAAAAAAGAACATTGGCCAGGGGCTTATAAGTTATGGACGGAGCTTGAAAAAAAAGGAGATATATATAAAAAAAAATACGAAGGACTTTATTGTGTAGGATGTGAAAAGTTCTTAACAGAAAAAGATTTAATTGATGATAAGTGTCCATTACATCAAAAAGAACCGGAAAAAATAGAAGAAGAAAATTATTTTTTTCGGCTTACAAAATATGCGCGTGTAATAGAAAGGGCTATAGCAAGTGATGATTTAAAAATTTTGCCAGTAACAAGAAAAAACGAAATGCTTACGTTTATTAGGAATGGATTAGAGGACGTAAGTTTTAGTCGGCTTAAAAAAGCTGCTCCATGGGGAATTCCAATACTAAAAAGCGATCAAACAATGTATGTTTGGTGTGACGCGCTTTCTAATTATTTGTCTATTATAGGATATGGTAAAAACACGAAAGCTTTTAAAAAGTGGTGGCCGGCAGACATGCATATTATAGGTAAAGATATATTAAAATTTCATGCCATTTATTGGCCAACAATGCTTTTGTCTGCTGGGCTTCCTTTGCCTAAATCTATTTTAGCTCACGGATTTGTAACGTCAGAAGGGCAGAAAATGTCTAAAACATTAGGCAATGTAGTTGACCCCTTTGAAGCTGTAAAAAAATACGGTGTAGACGCATTTAGATATTATCTTTTACGTGAAATACCGTCTGACGGAGATGGCGATTTTTCTTGGGATAAGTTTAAAAATAGATACAACGACGACCTTGCAAAAGGACTTGGAAACTTTGTTTCACGCACAGCCCATTTGCTAACAGAGGAAAAAATAGCTGTAAAATTACCTGTGTCTCGTAAAGTTCAACAAGAAATACGCAGAATGAATGTAAGGGCAGAAAAGCATATAAATGAATTTCGTTTACACGAAGCATTATCAGCTATTTTTCAACTTATTCAATTTGGCGATAGTTATATAAACGAAAAACAGCCATGGAAAAATAAAAACGCAAAAGTCTCACGCGACCTTTCTGCTTTAGTTATCGCAACAGGAGAAGCTTTGCTTCCATTTATGCCAGCAACAGCAACAAAGATATTAGCAATTTTTTCAATTAAAGCAGGACATATTTGCCCTAAAAAAAATAAAGCTCTTTTCCCAAGAGCGGAATAAGTTTTAAATATAGGCCTTAAAAAAAGACACGTATAAAATCGTGTAAATTATAAACACCAATGCAAATACCAAAATTAGTAGACGCTCATGCACATGTGCAATTTGCTGACTATAACGAAGACCGCGTTCAAGTTATTCAACAAGCGCTAGATGCTGGAATATGGATAATAAATGCCGGATCCAATTTAGAAAACTCAAAAGAAGGAATTAGGCTTGCTGAAGAATATGAAAAAGGAGTATACGCCACTGTTGGCATCCATCCGAGCGAAGCAGGGGAAGGTTTTAATAAAGAAAAAATGCGATTACTTACCTCACATCCAAAGTGCGTAGCAATAGGGGAATGCGGACTAGAATATCCATCTCGCGTACGTCTTGCTGAAATGGGTTTTTCTGAAATTGATAATAAAGAAGAGCAAGCAGAGCTTTTTACGCATCACATAAATCTTTCGCACGAAACAGAAAAGCCACTAGTTATTCATTGCCGCGACGCTTACGAGGATTTATACGAAATATTAAAGAAAAACGAGAATTTACTGATTAAGGGCCGACCAGCGCTTATGCATTTTTTTTCTGGAAGCATAGCAAGCGCTGAAAAATTTTTAGAACTAGGATGTATCTTTTCTTTTGGAGGAGCGGCAACTTTTCCACCAAAACCAAATCAAACTGATTTTATTTCGCTTATTAAAATATTGCCTGCGCAAGCGATAGTTTTAGAGACAGATTGTCCATATGTATCCCCAGAGCCATTTAGAGGAAAAAGAAATGAGCCACTACACATCACTTATGTAGCAGAAAAGATAGCAGAAATAAAAGGAATTAGTTTGCAAGAAATAGCAGAACAAACAACTGAAAATGCTATCAAGTTTTTTGCAATAAACGAAGTAGTTAGCTAGAATTACGAAATAGATAAATAAAAAAATGCCTAAAATTGTAAGCAAGAAAACAGTTATAAGAAAAAAAACTTTACCACAAAATTATCCTTTTAATAAAGCTCAGAAAAAGTGGTCTGAGTATTGGATAAAAAATAAAATCTATCATCCTAATTTAGTAAAAGCAAAAGAACCATTTTATAACTTAATGATGTTTCCTTATCCTTCTGCTGAAGGATTACATGTCGGAAACATGTACGCTTTTACAGGAAGCGATATATATGGACGCTATCAAAGAATGAAAGGAAAAGATGTTTTTGAACCAATTGGTTTAGACGGGTTCGGCATACATTCAGAAAATTATGCGTTAAAAAAGGGCACTCATCCAGCAAAGCAAGCCAAAATTACAGAAAAAAATTTTTATCGTCAATTACAAATAATAGGTAATGGATTTGCTTGGGATAATCGTTTAGAAACCTACAATCCTGACTATTATAAATGGACGCAGTGGATTTTTACGCAAATGTTTAAAAATGGGCTTACTTATTTAAAAAAAGCACCCGTTAATTGGTGTCCTTCTTGCAAAACTGTACTTGCTGACGAACAAGTAATATCAGGTAAGTGCGAAAGATGCGATAGCGAAGTTGCTAAAAAAGAGTTAGAGCAATGGTTTTTTAAGATTACTAAATATGCGCCAAAACTTTTGAAAAATTTAGATAAAATAGATTGGTCAGAAAAAGTAAAAATTGCACAAAAGAATTGGATAGGCAAGTCAGTAGGGCACCAAATTAATTTTATGATTGTAGGAGCAGGACTTCTAAAGCCAGCTAAGGCTATAATATTTACAACTCGGGCAGATACTATACTCGGAGCGACTTTTTTAGTTATTTCTCCAACAAGTGAATTCTTAAAAACAATAGAATCCGCAATAACAAATCAAAAAGAATTAAACGAATATATTTGGTCTGTTCGTAATAAACCAGAAGTGGAAAAAATATCTGAAAAACAAGAAAAAACCGGATTAGAATTAAAAGGAATTAAAGCAATAAATCCAGCAAATGGAATGGAAATACCAATTTGGGTTTCAGATTATGTTCTTTCAGGATACGGCACTGGAATCATAATGGCGGTGCCTTCTTATGACGAAAGAGACCTTGAATTTGCTGATAGATTTAATTTACCTGTTTTACAAACACCACTTGTTGCTAAAGAAAAAATTGCCAAACAAGTTGGTGGCAAGCCTGCTACGCAATACAGGCTAAGAGATTGGCTAATTTCACGACAAAGATATTGGGGGCCGCCGATTCCACTTGTTTATTGCGCAGAGTGCGCGATAAAAGTAAAAAATGCGAAAGGGAAAGAAAAGCAAAAATACAACGCTGGAGAACTTTTAAACCCAGGTTGGTTCGCGGTTCAAGAAAATAAACTACCAGTTCTTTTACCTTATTTAAAAGAATTTCGCCCCACTGGAACAGGGGAGTCGCCACTTGCCTCTATTAAGTCTTTTCGCGACGCTAAGTGTCCCAAATGTGGCAGCATGGCTATAAGGGAAACAGATGTCTCAGATACTTTTCTAGATTCTGCTTGGTATTATCTTCGTTATTTATCAGTCCATTCAAAAAAATTGGCTTTTGATAAAAAAAATACTAAAAAATGGCTACCAGTTGATATGTATATTGGCGGAGCGGAACACTCTGTCTTGCATCTTTTATATTCAAGATTTATAGCAATGGCGCTTGAAGATATGGGACATATTAATTTTGAAGAACCATTTACGAAATTTAGAGCACACGGATTAATTATTAGAGACGGAGCGAAAATGTCTAAATCAAAAGGCAATGTAGTTAATCCAGACGAATATATTAAAAAATTTGGAGCAGATGCTTTAAGGCTACATTTAATGTTTTTAGGTCCGTTAGAAGAAGGCGGAGATTTTCGTGATGCGGGCATGGCTGGCGTTATAAGATTTTTAGGCAGAATATGGTCTTTTGGCGCAACTTTTAATACTATAAAACGAGACAAGGAATTATCTCGGCATATGCATAAAACAATTAAAGAAGTCACCGAAGATATTGAATTATTAAAATATA
>CAYGDC010000027.1:0-4524 GCA_964348605.1 uncultured Candidatus Saccharibacteria bacterium
GTCTGGACTTTCTCCTTCTTTAAAAAAGGATAAAACACAGCGGTTAAAAGCCGTCACTCATCTTTATAAGATGAGCAGAGGTGCGAACAGTGACGCTTTTCACCGAAAGATGAAAAGAGGCCTGTCCCAATTAATAAGGCCTAGTTCCGTCATACATAGGGACATAAAAAACGGAAGTGAAACGGCTAAATCCTTGTGGAATGCAAGACCGCGTTCAATATATGGTTTGCAAAAATCATATATTGGAAGAGTCGCTTGAGCCGATGAAGTAATTCTCGGCCTTAGATAAATTGCCATCGTCCACTTCGGTGGATTACAGAATCCGGCTTATCCGGTCGCAAACAAAGGCTCCTTAGGGAGCTTTTGTTTTTTAATTTTACTTGACCCAGTCACCCCATTGCCGTTATTCTCTAAATGAAAGTAAAAATCCTCGCATTTATAGAATATATAAAATGAAAACAAAAATTATAGCCACTATAGGGCCTAAATCTAAATCGCCAGAAATCTTAAGAGAAATGGTATTGGCTGGCATGGATATTGCAAGAATGAATTTTTCATATTGTACTTATGATGATTATATTGTTCGGCGCGATGTTTTAGCAAAAATTTGCAAAGAAGAAAAACGAGATGTAAAAATGTTGCTTGATCTCAAAGGGCCTCGTCTCAGAGTAGGGGAGCTACCAGAAAACGGACGCGAATTACGCCATGGTGAAGAAGTTATATTTACAACTAATAAGCAAGAAGAAGTAGGGGAGGTAATCTTAATCGATGATCCACATTTGCATAATGATATACGACCCGGAGACCTTATATATCTTGCAAACGGATCAATAGAGCTTTCTGTTACTAAAATAATTGGGACAACAATCTATGCGTCTGTTATAAACGGTGGGATTTTATTTTCCAGAAAAGCAGTAAATGTGCCAATGACGGCCCTAACTACAACTGGCCTTACTCCTAAAGACATTGAAGATGTGCAATTTGGCTTATCTCAAAACGTGGACTATATCGCGCTTTCGTTTGTGCAAACCGCCGAAGATGTTGAAAAATTAAAGACTCTTGTTGGGGGAAAAGCAAAAATTATATCTAAAATAGAGCGTCCTATTGCGGTTCAAAATATTGATGCCATTATCAAATCCTCTGATGCAATTATGATTGCGAGAGGAGATCTTGGAGTTGAAATGCCTATGGAAGATATCCCTGTTGCGCAAAAACATCTTATAAGACATGCCGCCTGGCACAATACTGGCTCTATCGTAGCAACTCAAATGTTGCTTTCTATGATTGAAAATAATCACCCGACAAGAGCTGAGGTTTCAGATGTAGCAAATGCTGTTTTTGATGGCGCGGACGCAGTGATGCTATCTGATGAAACCGCAGTAGGACGCCATCCTATTAAGGTAGTAGAGACTATGACAAAGATTATTCGTAGAGCAGAAAAATATATGCACTCTAGGCCAAATTGGCTGTAAGTTATTTTTTATATCCCTAATCGCTTTCGCCTAAATCAATAATGTAAGTGATTTTAATTTGATTTACAAAATCTGCGTGGTGACTTACAAGAATTATTGCTCCCTCAAATCTATCTATGGCTTTAGCAATAACCGGTATATGTCTAAAATTGATGTGATTGGTTGGCTCATCAAGTATCAAAAGAGTGGGGCGAGCAAGCACTAATTTAGCAAAAAGAACTAATCCTTTCTGTCCCTCAGAGAGAGAATCTACTGTGTTATTAATAATCTCTTTAGTGATTAAAAATCCGGCAGCAACTGAGCGAAGCTCCTCCTCTCCTCCCCGCGCCATAGAATCAGCAAGTGTTTTATATACAGTATCTTCTGAATTCAAAGTAGAAAAATCCTGTCTATAATATCCAATGCGCGCGTCAGGATGTATTGTAATTCCTTTAGCTTTTCCAGAGACTATTGATTCTAAAAAGCTAGTTTTGCCCACGCCATTAGGACCTTTAATTAAAAGCTTCTCTTTTCTTTTTAATGAAACATCGGCTTTTTTCTTTTGAAGTTTTCCGCCTTTTATCATAGCAACTGCGGTAATTTTAACTATTTCTCCGGAGACCTCCTCTTGTGTGAGTATTGCAAAGTCGCGTATGGTTTTATCTTCTTGTCGCACCTCTACTTTTTGCGTTTCTAGTTCTGCTACTTTTTGTCTCATTTTAGAGGCGACATCGCGTAAATGTCCTCCTTTTTGAGCAAAGAAATTCATTTGTTCTTTGCGATTTTGTATATCGCGCTCAAGTCTAACGTTTTGCATTCTTTCTCTTTCAATTCTTGCTTCTATTTCTTTTACTACATCAAAATAATTACCTGCATATTGCTCAACTTTATTAGTTGAAGCATCAAGATAAAGCACTCCATCTGTAAAAGAATTAAGAAAATCAGCGTCGTGCGAAATAACTATGCAAGTTTTTTTATAATCTTGTAAAAACTGCCTAAGAGATGCTATGCCTTCTTTATCTAAGTTATTTGTTGGTTCGTCTAAAAGTAAAATATCAGGATCTTGTATCATAGCGAAAGCGAGTAAAAGTCGTGCTTGTTGACCACCAGAAAATTCACCAATCTTTTTATCAAATGAGGCATTAAGATTTACCGCTTTAGAAACTTTGTTAATTCTTGGCTCAATATCATATATTTTTTTTGTAAAAGCTCCTTCAAAATATTCGCGAACGGTTTTTGTAAGTTGATCTTTTGGTATAACTTGCTTGGCTTCGGCAACAGATGCTTTTTCGTTTACTGAAACAAAACCAGACTCTGGGGTTAATTCGCCAGTTATTAGCTTAAATAAAGTAGTTTTACCAGCGCCATTTTGTCCCATAATGGTTATTTTGTTTCCTCGGCGCACCGAAAAATCCACCTCATTTATAATGGGCTTAGAATATCCGTATCCAAAAGATACTTTATTAAATCTTAATACTACATCTCCTCCGGGCATTGAACCTCCGAAGATTACATTAAAAAGATATTCTTGGCAAGGGGAAATTATAATAATATTAAAAATTTGACAAATATATTTTAATATGTTTTTATGCAAATCGATCTTTAATAAAAAAAGGGGGCAAAGACTGTGGGGTCAGTGCAGAAAGTAAAAAAAATCAGAGCCAGAAAAATGTTCTTTTTAACCAGCCTATCGATTATTCTTTTGCTTGCTACCTACATCGCTCATCTCAAAATAAGCGAGCGCTTTCTATTGCAAAGGCTTGATTCTTTTGCGAAAAGAATTGAGTTTCTGCAAACAGAGAACGATTCTCTTAAAAAAGAGAATCAAGTATTAAGAGAATTATTCAATTTAACAAAAGAAGTAGAGGTCACCGCTTATGCACCACTTTGTGATCAAGCAATAACAGGGTGGGACTACAGTGGCGACCCTCGCATTACCGCGAGCGGTGAAGAGGTTGTTCCTTGGCAGACGGCCGCCGCTGGACGCAATATTCCTTTCGGCACCTATGTCTTAATAGAAGGCATAGGCCTTTGGCGAATCAATGATCGAGGGGGACTAATTGGCCCCCGAAATGTTGATATCGCCGTCAACACAACTCAGGAGGCGAGAAAGTTTGGCAGACAACGCCTCCAAGCTGTTTTTCTTTCAGAAAAACAGCTAAATCTCTTAGGGGAAATCAATATCTATATTCCTCTAAGAAATTAATCAAAAGGGTCATTACTTAAAAGTAATGGCCCTTATTTTTTTATTAGCTAAAATTAATTCGTAAATTCTTTTAGGAGATTGAGATATCTTTGTTGTCGCTCTTTTGTAACCCAATTCTCAGAAAGCTTACTTATACTACCTTTATTTAAAACAGCATTACATGGAGCGCAATAAAATGCATCTGGCGTTGCAATAAAAATCCACGGCGACTCCCATCTTTTTACTAATTTCTCGGCGTTCTTTTTTATTTCCTCATTATTAAAATTCTTTTGGTATTTAACCTCAACAAGATAAATCTTAGTTTTATCTTCAGAGATAAGAGCAAAATCAGGAGCTTCTGATATGTTGTCGATTACTTTTGGAACCTCTGAAATATGACGATATTGTGCTAGGGTGGGGGTTGTATGTTCGTAACCAAAAGGAATAACCGTGTAGCGATTTTCTTCACGAATCATTTGTTCAAAAATAACTTCAGTTATTTTCCCTTTTATTAAATTTCTAGAAAAATCTATATTCATATTATTGAAGTACTTGATTAACTCGTGTTAGCTATTAATAGCTGGGGGACTAGGGCTCGAACCTAGATTGACGGCTTCAAAGGCCGCTGTCCTACCATTAGACGATCCCCCAAATGTTATACAAAAGACTTTTGTATTTTAGATAAATAAGTTTGATGGAGCAAGTTAGGCAACCAGCAAATATTATCTTAAATAAGCCTAAAACAAAATTATATTGTTTTCAAACTTTTGCAATAATAATAAAAGAGGATAGAGAGGCGACAAAAAAAAGACAGGCCTATTTTTTAATCTTTTAAGCTTTCCATTATTGCTACTTCTAACGGAATAATAGCGAAAGGGGAGTATTTAA
>CAYGDC010000028.1:0-4447 GCA_964348605.1 uncultured Candidatus Saccharibacteria bacterium
TCTGGTGAAATTTTTATTTCTGTTTCAGTAGTTTCTGCAAGATAAAAAATAACAACCTTAAATATCTGTTCTCGATTTCTTCTAAATTGAAACCTTTCTACAGCCTTGAAATTCTTTTTAATAGAGAGCTTATTAGGAGAAATGCCTGTTTCTTCTTTCGTTTCACGAATAGCCGCCTCTATACTTGTTTCTCTTGTGTTTATCTCTGTAATATCTCCCTTAGAAGAAGTTACAATATTTTTCTGGTCTTCAATATGCCCTTTAGGAAAATTCCAATATCTTCCGCCATGATATAGTAATAAAAACCGTGGTCCTTGCGGTGTATTTCTATAAACTATAAGTCCAGCTGAAAATTCTTTTTTTATTTTATCGTTTTCTATCATTTTTTTAGTTTTTCAAATAATTTATCTATTGGCCAAGCGTTTGCGACATCTTCTCGTTTTGCCCACCCTCTGCGAGCTTGAGCTACTCCAAGCTTTAAATAATCCATATGCCTAACAGAATGGGCGTCTGAATTTATAACTAACCTGACTCCCTTGTCCACACACTTTCTAATATATTCGTCTTTTAGGTCAAGTCGGTCAGGATAGGCGTTAATTTCAAGCGCAGTTTTTGATTTAAGGGCGGCCTCTATAACTAAATCCATTTGAAGCTCCATCGCTCTTCTTTGATTAATGATGCGAGCTGTTGGATGGAAAATGATATTAATATATCTGTTTTCCATCGCTTTTAATATCCTTTCTGTCTGTAAGGCGACCGGTAAATTAAGATAAGAATGAACTGCCACCCCAACTATGTCAAGTTCCGCTAAAGCGTCATCCGCTAAGTCTAGCTCACCATCTTTTAAGATATCGCATTCTATGCCTTTAAGGACTTTAAAAACATGCCCTTTATCCGCAAGTATTTTATTCACTTCGTCTATTTCCTTTCCTTGCTCTCGCAATCTTTTTTCATCAAGTCCTCCTACCATTGCAAGTCTTTTACTATGATCAGTTATTAGAATATATTGCCATCCTTTTTTAATAGCCGCTTCTGCATAGTCCATTATTGCATGCTCTCCATCTGTCCATTTTGTTTGTATCTGGAGATCTCCCATAATATCTTCTTCTTTAATAAGACGTGGTAATTTATTATCTATTGCTTCCTTTATCTCGCCAGTATTTTCTCTCATTTCCGGAGGAATAAACTGGAGTCCTAAGTATTTATATATTTGTTCCTCACTATCTCCAGCAACTTGCTTGCGTCCTCTAAAAAGACCGTATTCATTGAGTTTTAATCCTTGTTTTGCGGCAATCTTTCTAATCTCTATATTGTGGTCTTTAGAGCCAGTAAAATATATAAGTCCTGCCCCATAAGACTTTTGAGGCAAAATTCTTAAATCAACATCTATGCCTTCTTTTAGCCTGACTGATGATTTTGTCGCACCCTTTGAATAAATATTTATTACTTCAGGCAAAGAAACAAAGCTTTCCATTACCGCGCTTGCATCTTCTGGCTTTTCAATCATCGCTAATATATCTATGTCGCCAATCGTTTCTTTCATTCTTCGCGCTGACCCAGCAACATCAACTTGTTTAACCCCTTTATACTGCTTAAGCTTTGTAATAATTTCTTCGACAAGAATATAGGCAGTTCCAAGTAATAGCCTGCCTCCTGATTGTTTCAAAAATTGAATGCCTTTTATTATATTTTGCTCTGTTTTGTCTCCAAAGTCCGCAAGCTTGCTGATTCTTCCCTCTTTTGCCGCCACTTCTAATTCATCAAGGGTTTTAATTCCCAGCTCGTTATATAATTTTTTTATTTTTTTAGGACCAAGCCCTTCAACCGCCGTTAAAGAAGATATGTCTATCGGCTCTTTTTGCTTTAATTCTTCAAAATACGCGATTCTCCCTGTTTTAATATATTCCTCTATTTTTTCAGCTATAGATTTTCCTACGCCGGGCAAATTTTCAATTTCTTTCTTTCCTCCGCGCTCGTATATTTGGGCGACATCTTCTTGAATCTCTTCCATGGTTCTTGATACACGAGCATATGCCTTAGAACGAAAAGACTCTTCTTGCATTTCAAGATACTCACTCATTTCCCCAAATATTCGAGCTATTTCTTTATTTATCATATAACAAATTTCGGAAGATTAAGTCCTATTTACCAAAAGTATTTTTTAACATACTAAAGACTTAAGGCTTCGTTAATATTTTATCCAAAAAGCCCAGTTATTACATAAATTATGCCCAAAACAAAAACAATCAACAAAGGAATGTCTGAAGGCCTGCTCCCAAAAGCTTTCCGCCCCATCAAAACCACCATTATGGATTCGGCTGCAAGAAACACCCCGCCAGTAATACCAACAAGTACTAGAAAATCACTTGTTCCTAACAAATATATAGCTATTGGAATTATTGTAAGCAATAAATAAGACATTGCTTTTGGTTTTCCAATATCCTTAGAGACAATTCCCACAAACTCCATGCCAAGAAGAATATAGGAGTCTAAAATAGCGAGAAGCCCAAGTATGCCTATCGCTGCAAGCCCCCAAGCAGGAAGTATCGTAAGGCCAGTAACTGCGTCTGGTGTTACTCCTTGTGGCGAAAGAGCAATTACTGCAACAACAAACACAACATAAATAATTGCTGGGATAATTACTCCTACACGAATAGCTTTTTGAAAATTTTGAAGACTATATTCTTTCTCTCTATATCCCTCTCTTATAGAAGAAAGGGCCGCCCTACCTGATAGAGCAAAAAGAAGTGGTCCAAATGGTAAAAAAAAGCTTCCGTAATTAAATAAAGCAAGGACTGTTATGTTATCCGCCCCCCCTCGAAATAAAGCAAATAAACCAAAAAAAATTATAATGACCACCATTGCAATAAACACCACAAGGCTCGCAGTAGAGGCGTTCTTAGTCCCTAAAAAGACAATAGCGGTGCCAATCACCCAAAACGCTAACACCCCAATAATTCCGGCAAATAAAGGAAAAATAAGCGAAAAAAAGCTGGCTGCAAGCGCTATATAAACCGTTAATGCAAAAACTATTCCTCCTAAGGCAAAAATTAAAGCAGAAACATATCCTGTTTGTCCTAAATATTTTTTTGCATATCCTGCAAACATATTATTGGTACCATTTTGATCTATTATTTTTGCATATCGCGCATTAAGAGAAATGGAAATCCAAGTAAAAAAAAGTAGAGCAATAAGCCCATAAATGACGCCTGTCCTCACAAAAACATGAGGAAGGGAAAACATCCCTGCTCCCACTATAAGAGAAGCTAGTATCCCTGCCGGTATAAGCATAATTATTTCTGACCGTTTTGTTCCTGCTTTTCAATAATCGCAATAACTTTCGCAATCAAGTCTTTAGGGTCGCTTGAAAAAACTATTTTTCCCTCCATTTCAGACGCACGATAAGATTTTTCTATAAGAGTTTTTAATACCTCATCTGTTTCCCACGCTCCCTCAAGTACGCCTATTGGCTTTTTATCCTCAAAGGCAATTGTAAATTCATTAAATGTTCCCATTCTGCCACACCCCACAACTACTGCGTCTGCCATTCTTGTAAGCAACAGATTTCTGCCCGAATATCCATGTCCTGTATACATTATGATGTCATGATAATCCACTGGCAGTTGATAAGAAACTATATGTTCTTTTTTTGAGTGTGCAGGAGAGACTCCAATCACTATACCTTTCTCTTGCTTAGCTCCTTTAGCTGCCCAAAACGGAAAACCAGTAGTAGCGCCATCAACAAAGACCGCGCCTTGTCTTATAATCTCTCTTCCAAGTTCCTCAGCTATCGCAAATGCCTCTTCTCCACAATGTCCTGTTTCGGCCGCTCCCGAGACACAAATTTTATGTTTTAAGTAAAAGTCTTGCATGTTTTTATTTTTTATTTATTAATTTTAATTAAAAGTCTACTAAAGCTCTACTATTGTTCCTTGTTCTGGGATCTTCACATCTATCGCGAGTTCGTCTCGAGCCTTATTTGCAAATACCCGTGCTGCATTATCTTCGCTCTGTACTAAATAAAGTTTCTGTATTCGTGATTTCATTGGCTGTAGCCACTCAAATAACTTTTTTTGATCTCCGTGAGCAGAATATCCTCCAATTTGACGAACTCTACATCGCACAACTATTTCTCGTCCAAATATTTTAACCACTTTTTCTCCGTCTAAAATTTTTCGCCCGAGAGAGCCAGGAGACTGATAGCTAATAAAAAGGATTGTGCTATTAGGATCGCCTAGATGCTTATATTCATGGTGAATTATCCTACCTCCTTCACTCATTCCTGATCCAGCTATTATTATTTTTGGCGAGTCTATTTGATTTATTTCCTTAGACTGCTCAGTTGTAAGGGTGAACTTCAATCCTGGGAAATTAAATATTTCATCTCCTTGCTTAAATAAATCTATGGCTTCTTTATCAAAATAATCCGGATCATCAGAGTATTTTT
>CAYGDC010000029.1:0-4374 GCA_964348605.1 uncultured Candidatus Saccharibacteria bacterium
GTAACAGCAAGACTAATTAGCAAAACTCCTAAAAAGATTTTTTTTGAAATAGCTAGAATTGGAACAGCCGTTGTATATGGCAGAGAACTTTTAAATGGTCGCGAGGTAATAAAAAGCCTAAATGTTGGCGATACAATTAACGCAAAAATAATTGACCCAGAAAATCAAGATGGCCTTATTGAGCTATCATTAACTGAGGCAGATAGGCAAAGAGCATGGATAACAGCTAGAGAAAGTCAGGAAAGCGATGAGCCAACAAAGGCGAAAGTGTTTGGCGTTAACTCTGGAGGCCTTCTTGTTGAACTTTTTGGGCTTAAGGGATTCTTGCCTACTTCTCAGCTCTCCGCAGAACATTATCCACAAGTTACTGAGCAGACTAGAGATAAAATAATTGAAGAATTGAATAAGCTCGTTGGCAAAGAATTAGAAGTAAAAATTATTGGGCTTAATCCTCACACTAACAAGCTCATTGTTTCAGAAAAAGAAGTTTTAAGCCAAAACACTAAAGATTTAATTAATCAATATAAGGTAGGAGATGTTGTAACTGGTATAATTTCTGGGCTGGCTAATTTTGGTGCATTTATTCGCTTTGCCGATAATCCAGAGATAGAAGGATTAATTTATATAGTAGAACTTGACCATAAGTTTGTTGAGTCGCCTAAAGAAGTAGTGAGTGTTGGAGATATGGTAAAGGCACAAGTTGTAGAAGTTAGAGACAATAAAATTTCTCTTTCGTTAAAAGCTTTGCAGCTTGACCCATGGAAAGATATTGAACACAAATATAAAGTAGGAGATGTTGTGCGTGGCACCGTTTATAAATTCAATCCATTTGGCGCTTTTGTAAAATTAACAGAAGAAATTATGGGCCTTATACATGTTTCTAAGTTTGGTAGCTTGGAAGAAATGAAAGCGAGGCTTGTTCTAAATACACAAGAAAATTTTTGTATTGAAGATATAAAGTTAGAAGAAAAAAGAATAGTGCTTAATCTTGTTAATTAAATTAGGCTGAATTGAATTTTCGTTTTTTTGTAAGAATAATTTTGTGATATAAGTCCTGATATAAATAAATGAGCGTTAATAATGGACAATAAGAAAATCTATTGCTGGGCAATGTTCCGTAAAGCGAGATAAAATTAAAAATATAAAATTATAAAAAATGTTTAAGCTTGTTCAAAAATTTGCATGGGTTGCTGTTTCACTTTTAATGATTGCGGTCATTTTTGCGTCTGCTCCAAGAGCGCCAAGGCCTGAACAATCTACTTTAAATATAATCGCCTCTAAGGTTATAACAGGAGAAATTACAAAAATTGAACTCACTGAAAATACATTAACAGCTAATCTTCAAGACGGAAGAAAGCTTTCTGCAACAAGAGAGCCAGCAATAGGCGTTATAGAAATGCTTAGGGACTACGGAGTAGAAGCGGAGCAACTCAGAAATGTTACTTTTGAGGTTGTGGATAACACAGCAAGCGCTATTTTTTGGCGAATAATAGTTCCTACCGTATTACCAATAGTCGCTCTCATTGTCCTGTTCCTATTTTTTATTAAAAAAATGACTGCTGGAGCTAATCAAGCGCTTACTTTTGGTAGATCTAATATCCGACTTTTTACCAACATGAAAGAAAAAATATCTTTCAAAGATATGGCTGGTCTTAAAGAAGCTAAGCAAGAATTAGAGGAAGTTGTAGACTTTCTTAAAAATCCTAAAAAATATCAAGAACTTGGAGCAAAAATACCAAGAGGAGTTCTTTTAATGGGCCCCCCTGGAACAGGCAAGACTTTGCTCGCAAGAGCAGTTGCTGGAGAAGCAGGCGTGCCATTTTTTCATATTTCTGCTTCTGAATTTGTGGAAATGTTTGTGGGAGTCGGCGCATCGCGTACTAGGGATGCTTTTAGAACGGCGAAAGCAGCAGCACCCGCTATACTTTTTATAGATGAAATTGATGCGGTGGGAAGAGAAAGAGGAGCAGGGCTTGGTGGCGGACACGATGAAAGAGAGCAAACTTTAAATCAAATACTTGTAGAAATGGATGGTTTTGAGAGAGATGCGAAGGTCATTGTTCTCGCCGCTACTAATAGGCCTGATGTGCTTGACCCGGCATTACTTCGCCCTGGACGATTTGATAGAAGAGTAATTCTTGATTTGCCAGATATTAATGAGAGAGAAGAGATTCTTAAAATTCATTCTCAAAAAAAACCACTAGCGAAAGAAGCGGACTTAAGAAAAGTTGCTATACGCACTCCTGGATTTTCAGGGGCTGATTTGGAAAACTTACTAAACGAAGCGGCTATATTTTCCGCACAAAAAAATCTGCGCGAAATACCGCAAGAAGCTATATATGATTCTATAGAAAAAGTATTGCTTGGACCGGCAAGAAAAAGTCGTATTATTTCAGAAAAAGAGAAAAGCAGAACTGCTTATCACGAAGCAGGACATGCTGTGGTTGTCGCCGCGCTTCCCGATGCCGATCCGATACAAAAAGTTTCAATCGTGAGCCGTGGCAGAGCTGGAGGATATACAATGAAGCTTCCTTTTGAGGAAATGCGCCTAAAAACCAAAAGTCAGTTTATCGCTGATATAGCAATGCTTGTCGCGGGACATGCTTCTGAAAAAGAATTTTTTGGAGATATTTCAACTGGAGCATCTGATGACCTAAAGAGAGCTTCAGAAATAGCGCGCGCTATTGTTACTCGCTACGGAATGAGTGATAAACTTGGGCCTATTACCTATGGGAACACTGAAGAAGCTGTTTTCTTAGGAAGAGAAATCACAACAACAAAAAATTATTCAGATAATACCGCTGAACAAATAGATAAAGAAGTAAGAAACTTTATAGACACAGCGTACGGCACAACTGTTGCTATTATTAAAAAACATAAACGCGTTATTCAAAAAGTAGCAGATGAGCTTGTTCAAAAAGAAGTATTGGAGCAAGAAGAGTTTTATGCCTTAATAACCAAGCATGGGTTGAAATCGGCTAAGTTTTAAGGAATACTTCTTTTTAGGACTTGAAATAAACGCGCCTATAGCTCAGCCTGGTTAGAGCACAGAGCTTATACCTCTGGAGTCCTTGGTTCAAATCCAAGTAGGCGCACCTGTCTATTTATAGATCAGAACAGTTGTTATTTAAAATAAATAATAAAGGACGATTAGCTCAGCTGGTTAGAGCGCTTCGTTTACACCGAAGAGGTCGCAGGTTCGAGTCCTGCATCGTCCACTATAATTAGTTATTGCTTTATTTAATGAGTCTGTTTTTTTTAACGAATAGTTTTACGAGAAAATTGAGAGATTTTTCAAATCAATATATTTTTTAAAAAGAAATTAAAATAAGCTTTTATAGTTTTAGCACTGTATTTTTTCAGTTTTATTTTTTATTTTGCTATCTACAAAGATTTTTGTATAATTTTATGAAGACTGAATTTTGGTCTATAATGTTCAGTAAAATAATCATTGTTAGATATCTAAACTTGTATAGAAATGAACTACGTGAAATAATCAAAAATTTTTAAAAAAAATGATAGAAAAGATTAAAGATATAAGAAGTACAATATTAGGTATTGGATATATAATAAAGCCGAAGAGGTTAAAGAAGCTTATAAAAAAAGATTTATTTGAGCTTGATAATAGCGATCCTCCAACTACCAAGTCTTATGCATTAGATAATTTTTGATTCAACGCTTTAGGATTGACTGTTTAAACAAAAAAATATAATTATTACATGAATAAAAAAATTAATTTACATATAGTTTTGGTTGTGATAGCTGTGATGCTTTTAGGAACAGGAGGCTATTGGTTTATAGAAAGAGCAGGAGCTCCCCTGCCCGCTACAGAGTCTCCACTTACGCCTTATTTAACTACAGATATGGCGCTATCTCTTTTGCAAGAAAAAGAGCTCTTGTTTTTTACAGGATGTGCTTTAGAAGGAGAGCCCTATAATTATCAGTCTTGCATTATAGAAATAGAGTTTACACAAGAGAAAAATCAATGGATTGCTACGATAATTTATGACGGACTATTTGATGATTCAGTTAGGGCAACTAAAATAAGGGCTATCATAGCACATCAAGACAATCAGTGGGTTGTGGAAGGATCTTCCACAACCCAAAAGTGTCAGTTAGGCCGCGGCCACCAAGATTTCTCTACTGAACTTTGTATCTAATGCTATTGCTCGAGCGCAATATTGGGTTTAAGTTTTTTAGATGCAACTTGTTAGATGTTTGTCGCCTGCTACTATTTATTATGACTCAACTGCCGGCTTAATGTTTTTATCAGAAAGTATTTTTTCTATCTCCTCAATAGTCTTAAAGCCATAAAGCGACTGATTTTCAATAACAATAATAGGTAAATAATTATCTTGTGGCATTGTTAAGCCG
>CAYGDC010000030.1:0-3782 GCA_964348605.1 uncultured Candidatus Saccharibacteria bacterium
GGGTCGTAGGTTCGAATCCTACCGGGGGAGCCAACAAGAGCTAGCTCAAAATTAACTAGTTTTAATACAAAACCTCAACTCATTCTGAACTGAAACTTTTCGACTACAGACATTTGATCATTTATTACTTGCCCTTTTAACACGAAATGAAGCTCAGTTTTATCTGCGACAGCCATTTCATAAGGAGTAGTAACTCTTTTATCAAAGATGCCTATTGAGAGACGGCCTACCTTATCAAAACAAACTGCTATTTTTTCTTTTTTAGATATTTCTTGGTTATGGCTTCTATTTTGTTTTATTTTTTATATATCTTTGTTTTTGTCTAGCAGACTTCCATATACAGATTTTATAAAAATCATCAAAAGTCATATAGCCTACTTTCTTTATTCGTGGACCCACGACTTCAAACAAGTATTTTTCAACATCATATATAGCTATATATCTCTTTAGATTATTTATTATCATATTGTTTTATATATTATACTTTACAATATTGTATTCAAACTTGGGCAACAGATTGGGAAAATCAAATATAAATCGAAAATCTAAAAGAATAGTCCGAATAAGAAAACAAGGGCTCCCATGCAAAGTAGTGCTACTAAATTGCTAATGAATACAGCAGCTATAGTTCCAATCGCGATTTCTTCTATTCGTTTTATATGTATATTTTTTATTTGTGAGGTTTTAAGAGCTTAACTATTACAGCCCCCACGATGAGACCAATAACTAACCCAATTCCCATAAGCGGATATGGTGATGTTGGCGCGGGATTGCTAAAGTTTTGGAGAACAACTTGTTGAGTTTTTAATGATTCAATTTCCGTTTTTTGCTGTTCTAGCTGCGCTCGCAATTCTTCAAGCTCGATGTTTGATGTTGTGTTAGTTGAAGCTGGGGCAGTTGCAGATTTTTGTTGAAGAATCTGATTTTGTTGTTTTAAAAAAAAGTTAGCGCGGCACTGTTCGTATTCTTTATAATAGCCGCGAATACACCCTGTCTCTGGGTCTCTTGTATTACTGATGAATGCTCGTATCGGGAATGTTGCCATAATGTTTTTTTATGGTCGTCCCAGAAGTACAAAAAAGGGAAGACCAGAGTCTGTGCCTCACAAGTCTTAATTACACAAGGCAATCCAAATATGGAAGATAGTCGTCCCTTTCAGCCCGCGTTTGGGCTTCAAGAGAAGCAATTATCCTGTGCATCAACTCAAGCTTGTAGAAAGCACCTTAATTATAACACCCTGCTGTTTTATGACAATGAGTTTAATAAACTGCAGTATGCTGATAGTTGAGCAGAAAAATTATATTGAGAAATAGTGAGTAGCGGGGCAGGGCAACGCTCAAGCATTAGAGTAATCTCTCAAATAAGGTATATAAATATACTCATTTTGCTGTGATATAACGGTTCTAACATTGTTTACAACTTGGAGCCCAGTTGGACAAGTAACCAATTCGAGGACCGTATCAAACGGTTTTCGCATTGTAAACTCTAATCGTTTTTACTTTATTTATAAAGTGTTAAACGCTCAAATCAGACCTTTTTTATTTAGTATTGTGTTTGATAGGCTTGTTTTATAAGCCCAAATGCGTCGCTTAGTTCTTTGCTATTTTTTATTTTTATCTCTCTTTTCATTGCAAAGCCTAAATGTGAAATATCTTTCGAGAGTTTTTTAGGGTCTTTAAAATTGTTTTTGTCAATTTTAAAAGCGATAATTAGCCAATTCTTTCTTACATGGACTTCCGCAAAATTTGTTTTTACAGAATATTTAATGTAATTTGGAGCATATCCTTCTGTTATGTTTTCTCCCAAAGAGAATATTCTTTTTCGCAATTCATCTAAAAGTATTTTACATTCCTTACCTGCCTTATTTCTGTGGTTTTCCAACGTTATTTCTTTATTAAGTTGCTTTCCAGTATTACTTTTTTGTTTTTTGAACTGATTCACAATGGGATCAAGATGAATGTCTAATTCATTTTCGTGGCAGACATAACGGTAACATTCAATTTCAGTATCTAAATGTTTAATTAAACTCATATCCCAGTTAGAGTATTCCCTCGCTATACAAATTAACCGAATTTTAGACCAATCAACCTCAGTTTTCTTAGTAGCTTCAGTCTCTTTGACAATCCTTTCAAATTCAAACTTCGTAGATCTCTGCATTAGCCAATCATAATAAAAAACTATCTGGTTTAATATCGCATTGTCTTGCTTGTGTTTATATTCAATAACACAAGGATTGCCATCTTCTGTAATTGCAAGCGTGTCAATTTCTCCACTCGGTATTTTATAAAAACTTTTAAGATAATGGCATTGGAAAAACTGGCTTAAGTGCTTTTCAACACATTTCTGTAATTGGTGTTCTGGGTTCCCGTCTCTAAATTCTTGAGGTTTAATTACTTTGCCCGTTTTTAAATTTATTCTCGTCACACTTTAATTATATTTAATAATGCCTTACAAGGCAAAATGTTATCTTCAAATTTCTTTAAATAATTACTTAACATTACTCAATACTCTAGTTTACACAGATCATCAAGATTGTTAGAATTATATTTATGCAAAAAACACCATCTCAGGACTTATTTAATGAAATACTTAAACAGGGACTAAGTTATGTTGATGGCGCTATTTTAACTAAAACAGTAGAAAATTACTATCTTGATTTTAAAACAACCGAAGATAAAGACTATGTCAGCAAACGAAAACTCTTAGCGTCTGATAAAAAAAATTATGCTAAGTCTATTTCTGCTTTTGGGAATAGCGACGGTGGAGTAATCATCTGGGGTATTGGTACTGGAACATCTGATGTTGATTATGCAACCCAAAAAGAGCCGATAAAAAATGTTTCAAACTTCTTGAGCTTGTTGGAAGGCTTCTCATCAACTTTGACGTCCCCGCCTCACCCTAGTATCGCAAATAAAATTATTTTTGAAGACAAAAAAGAAGATATAGGATATGTAATAACCCATATACCAAAATCAAACAGACGACCTTTTCAAGTATTAAATGAGAATGACTTTAGATACTACATAAGAGCTGGTAGTAGCTCTCTACCTGCATCGGACAGCTTTTTACGTTCGCTCTTTGGTCAAGAACCACAACCCAATGTTTTTATCAAATTCGGAGTAGCGCCAATCAAAATTGATGAACAGGGAATGATTAAAATACAAGTCGGTATCATTCTTCATAATGGAGGCGAAAATGTAGCAAAAAATGTTAACGGATATGTTCATGTTGGCAGTGAAAATATGTTGCTCCGAATCAATGCACCTAACGAGTTTTCATACTACATTAATAAAATTAATGGATTGAAAATAGGTTTTGTGGCTAAACAAGACTTTATTTTAGGCGTTGAACAAGAAGTGCAACCATTGATAATGTATATACATTTGAAAAAACCTATAACAGAGCATGGTATTCAGATCTTTGCATTGACAAACTCTGACAATCAAATAAGTTACAGACTAAATAAGATAGTAAGCAAAGAAGATTTAGAAAAAATCTATGACAACTACATAAAAGATAATAATTATCCAATTATAGATGCTATTCTTAAAAAAGATAATAATACATAGATAGACCTATGAACTGGCATAAAGACATATTGCTAAAACAAAAAAGGGAAATAATGCAGTCTACTATTGTTTCTTTGGTGACGACTAGAAAATAAGGGTAAACAAAAATTCCTTATCTTTAGTCCTTTCCCTTTTTAAATTTATTTATTAGATTCAGTAAAATGCTTTTAAAATTTTTCTTTTGGTCTACGGATTGTGGTTTATCGTCTTTAT
>CAYGDC010000031.1:0-3706 GCA_964348605.1 uncultured Candidatus Saccharibacteria bacterium
ATTAACCGGGCAACCGACAATAAGTCGTTGGCTCATTCTTCAATAGGCACGGCGTTACCCTTGCGGGCTCCGCCTCCTTGTAAGCATACGGTTTCAGTTCTATTTCACTGCCCTCCCGGGCTGCTTTTCACCTTTCCCTCACGGTACTAGTTCACTATCGATCATGAAATGTATTTAGCCTTTCCCGATAGTTCGGGATGTTTCCTCCGAGATTTTCATTCCTCGAAGTACTCAAGATTAAAAACAAGAAAGTTGATTCGTTTTCGCATACAAGGCTTTCACTCTCTTTGGCCAGACTTTCCAGTCTGTTTTGCTAACAAATCAATTTGTAACTTTCCTTCTATCTCACAAGGCTATGACCCGACGAATTTCGTCAGATAACAGCCTCATGAGAAGAAAGTCTCTATCTTACTACACCTAGTCACTGCTCCGCATTGGAAACACGAATTTCCAAATTCTAAATCTCAAGCAACTTCAAAACTTTAAACGAAAAAATCCAAAATACGTTTTACAACATTTCTTAGATTTAGCCATTTGGATTTTGATATTGTCTCAACTTACGATACTTAGATTTCGTGTTTCCAGTGCGAAGCACTGATAGGTTTGGGCTCTTCCCTTTTCGCTCGCCGCTACTAGGGGAATAACTTCGTTCTCTTTTCCTCCGCTTACTGAGATGTTTCACTTCAGCGGGTTAGCTCCTTCGCGTCTTACGCGCGAAGATGATTAGGGTTTGCCTAATCGGGTTGCCCCATTCGGAAACTCCCGGGTCAAAGATTGTTACACACCTCGCCGAGAATATCGCCGCTACACAGCGTCCTTCATCGCCATTTCATGTCAAGGCATCCACCGTACGCCCTTAATTTATATGAATAAACCGATCATTTAGAAGCTTATTTAACTCATTGGTACTACCCAATGAGATTTGCTGTACACTGCACTACTTTTCATTTTTTCAAATAGCTGTCGATTCTGTCTGGCCAGAATATAAAAACCGCTCTCGGAGCGGTCTTCTTTTTTTCCTTTAGCGAGGAGAATCCCTCGCTTAAATTAGACCGTTCCTTATCTTTGCCAAGCTAAACATCTGGTGAGAGTATATTATCTAAATTAAACAGCCCCTGTCAAGAGGGGCTGTTTATAAAAAAATCACAGATATTTCTTTAGCGATGTTCTAATTTGTCTTCTAATCGCTCTAAGATTTGTTCAGCTTGCTTCTTGCCACCAAGCCCAAAAGCAAGGCCAACAGCAATTCCAATAGTAATTGGAATAGCGACAACAAAGCTCATCACAGCTCCCTCTAAGAGGGCCGTATCAACGCCGAGCTGATTTAAGGATGCAACAGCACCGAAGATCATAACTATCCACCAAGTAGCAGAGCCAAGAAATTTAGCCGAATGAAGCTTCGCTCCCCTTACTGATGCGCTGACAATTTGCTTTAAAGTTTGCGCAATAAATGCGGTAACAAGCAGAATCAAAATAGCAGAGACAAGACTTGTAAACACCCATCGTAAAGCAGCCGTGATAAAAGTAGAAAGAGCAAAGAGACCAAGTATCTCAGCAATTCCTATTACAAAGATAATAAGAATAATCCAATAAGCGATCGTTCCGAATAATTTACCTGAGTCTAGGCTTATATCGGCCCTTCGAAGATACTGATCAAGCTCTATCTTTTTTAAAAGACTATCTAATTTAATAATAGATATTATTTTTTCAACCGTAAATTCAAGAGATTTAGCAACCACAATACCGATAATAAGCAACACAATTGCTCCTATAAGATTAGGAATAAAACCGATAATGCTATCTAGCATGCTCATCAATGAGTACATAAGTACATCTAGCCAACTTTGAATTAACATTAATATAATTTTTATTTTTATTACCGACCTTTCTAATTTAGAATATTATACCATTTATAGCCTGCAATATACAACTATCAACTAATCTTGCTACTCGGGACCTGGTATAGCTAGACAACTGACGACTAGTGATCGGCGACAATAAAAAAACCAACTTTTCCCCAAAAAAAGGATAAAACATCTATCAAATTAATTTTCGTAAAAGCTCAAAATCTTTTTCCAATACTAGAAATTTTGTTCTGTCATAAACTACGACTGCTGGATGATATAAAGGCAATATCTTTATCTTTCCATATTCCGTTGTCGTTTCAAATGTGTGGCCGTGTATTTGGCTTATCGGTTCTATTTGTTTTTCTAATCCAAATTTACGCATTATATAATCCATAGAAAATCGCCCAAGCGTTGCTATTAGCAATGGCTGAATAATAGCTATTTGTCTATCAAGAAATGGGGCGTAAATTGCTATCTCTTCAGAAGATGGGTCTCTGTTTCCTGGTGGGCGATCTTTTACGATATTTGTTATATAAACTGATTGTCTTTCTATGCCAACTGATTGAAATAGCTCATCAAGCACCTTGCCTGATGTCCCACAAAAAGGCCTACCAGTCTCTGCTTCATTTTTTCCGGGAGCTTCTCCTATAAGCATTATTTTTGCGCAATGATCGCCTTCTCCTATAACGGCAAATGTTTTGTTTTTCATTCGCTCTTCATAAAGAGGCGATGTTTTTAATTTCCAAACTTCGTCCCTTATGGCTTTTAATTGCTCGCTTCTGTCTTGATACATCTCTTATATTTTAAACGATGATGCTTAGCTAGTCACTTATAAACGCGACTAATAATTATTGAGGATTAGTAATGCCTGATTGGATAATTTTAATAATTTATTGTTGGGGCCGTACTTAACACTAACTAATTAGCAATTCTATTTTATTATCAATATAGTGCATAATAAGATAATAAGAAGCAGAAATGGTTATTATGGATAAACTTGAATTTAAAAAAATAGTTAGCGAAGCAATTTCTACTCTGCCAAACCATATTCAAAAAGCGATAGATAATGTAGTTTTTATTGTTGAGCCCAGGTCATTTAACCAAAAAATAAAAGGGGTGGGTATTGCAAAAGATGAAATGCTCCTTGGTCTCTATGAAGGCATACCGCAAATTAAACGGGGGTCGGGATACACTGGTGTTATTCCCGATAAAATTACTATTTTTCAGGAGCCGATTGAAGAATTAAGTGGCGGAGATAAAGATAAATTAAAACAACTAATACGCGAAGTAGTGGAGCATGAAATTGGCCATTATTTTGGCTTTGATGAAACGGAAGTTAGAGCTATTGAACAAAAGCGAAGAAAAATAAATAAAGGTAGATAATTAGTTAAGCTTAATGGTGTTTGTTTGAAAAAACCACTAAAAAATATTTTGTGGACCCGAGGGGAATCGAACCCCTGACCCGGCAATGCGAATGCCGTGTAATACCACTTTACTACGGGCCCATAGCGGTAAAAATTAATGTTGGCACAATCCAGAGTAAATTAAATAAACTCTGCCTACGAGATTATAAAGACTTTTTTTTCCTTTTCAAAGAGTGTTGCTAACAACACACAAAAAATGCCCCACTTATGAGACATTTTTTTGTGATAATTATTATTTAATCATTCTCTCCACATCATCTCTAGACACTAAATCTTTCTCTTTTATTATTTCTCTTACCTTCTTATCTATCATATCATCTAGCATTTTTTGTGTTTCTTTCGCCTGCTCCATCATTTGGCGGATTTCGTCTGGACTCATATTCTTCATCGCTTCGTGAGCGTTTTTTAATTGATTAAATATTCCCATAGTTATTA
>CAYGDC010000032.1:0-3542 GCA_964348605.1 uncultured Candidatus Saccharibacteria bacterium
GGCGCTGAATTACCTTTAAGATTTAACATAGCGTCCCAATCAAAAATAATATCGCTTAACCGATGGTGAGATAAGTCATAATATTTTATTGCTCCAATCCCCACTTCTTCCGCTGAAGACGAGCTAATATTTGACGCCACCGCTCTTGCCTTATTTAACAAATCTTCTAATTTTATAAACTCTCCTTTACGCGTAGAAAACTTTTTACCCGAATCTCCAAGCATCATGCCAAATTTTATATGTTGTAAATCAACGCCTGGGGCTATGCCAAGCAATCGCGCCGCTTCAAAAAGCTGAGCAAAATGCAACGCTTGCTCGTTTGCCACAACATAAAGAATTTTTATAGGGCTCCATTTATTTACTCTGTATTTTATAGTCGCAAGGTCAGTTGTCGTATAAAGATGCGATCCGTCCGATTTTTCTATTACATATGGTGGCAATTTTTCATCATCAAAAAAAATCTTTATAGCGCCTTCATCTTTTCGCGCGACTCCTGACTTTAGAGCGTCTTGCGCTAGCCCTGAAAGCATCGATTGATAAAAACTTTCACCGAGTGTAACGCTAAAATCTACTCCGAGTCGCTTATAAATTTTATTAAACTCTTTAAGGCTTTCTTTCACAAATAGTTTCCAAAGTTTTGTATTCTCTTTATCTCTTTTTTGCAACTTTGTTGTTTCTGCTTTTGCAGCATCCATTAACTCTTCATTTTCATACGCTTCTTTATGAAACCTAATATAGAGCGAAACTAAGTGTCCCACTGCGTCTTTTTTGAATTCTTGATTATCTGCCCAGTGTTTATAAGCATAAATAATCGCTCCAAATTGCGTTCCCCAATCTCCAAGATGGTTGTCACTGATTACTTTATATCCTTGAAAACGCAATAAATTAACGAGCGCCGCCCCTATTACCGTTGAGCGCAAATGTCCAACAGACATTGGTTTTGCTATATTTGGCGCAGAATAATCTATAATTATTGTCTTCCCCTTCCCAGTAGTCCTAGCACCGTATTTATCTTTTTTTATAAAAATCTTTTTTATTTCTTCGCTTATTGTTTTTTGAGAAAGAAAAAAATTAATAAACCCTGGTCCCGCTATCTCAATTTTTTCAAAAAATCCCTCCGGCGCTACTTGAATAATATTTTCCCTAATTTGTTTAGCTTCTTCTTGTGGAACAGCTTCTTTAAGTCCCGCGCGAATCATTGCTAAATTAGTGGAATAGTGACCAAATTTAGAGTCTTCAGGCACCGTAACTTTTGGCGCTATTTCTCCAGTCGCTTTAGTGATGATGTTGGTAATTGTTTCTATCATTAATTATGATTATAGACATATTATGACTGCTTTTGCCACTAATAGAAAAGCTTTGTTTAATTACGACATCCGCGAATCGTTGGAGGTCGGCATTGAGCTTTTTGGCTGGGAAGTTAAATCTATAAAAAACGGGCGAGTAGATCTCTCTGGCTCTTACGGAATAATTAGAGGTAACGAAGTCTGGCTTATTAACTTAGACATTCCCCTATATCAACCTAAAAATACATTAGGTGATCCCGACACATCAAGAACTCGTCGTCTTCTTTTAGGCAAAAAAGAAATCGCTGAAATCTTCAGAAGAACTGAATCTGAAAGAATCTCTATTATCCCTCTTAAGCTTTATAGTAAAAATGGGCGAATAAAAGTTAATATCGGATTAGGATTCCCTCGCAATAAATCAGATAAACGCGAAGCTATTAAAAAAAGAGACATCTCTCGAGAAATAGGGCAGAAAATAAAATAGAGATTTTTACTTGCCAAATCGCTCTTTTTATGCTATATTACAATCATGGGGATGAAGGGCCTCGACAGCTTAAAAACAAAATAGTCGCGTGCAGAGTTGAGTTTTCTCTTAAAACAGGCTCAAAATTATAAACGCCACTAATACAGTACGCGTTCCCGCTTTTGCTTTCGCTTAATTTTAGCAAAGCACTGCAGGTGTCTCCAGAAATCTTCGCCTGAAGTTTCTGGCAAGGCATAATATTTCAGGTTGCGTTCTCTAGAGCTTATGTTTCTCTTGCTAGAACAAAGAAAAATAAAACATAGGTTCGGTCATATTCGTTAGTTCGGTTAAAGAATAGACCGATTCACCAAAAAAACCGAAATACGCTCGTAGACACTATTTATGATTTTATTTTGGACGCGGGTTCAACTCCCGCCATCTCCACCACAAAAATCTTTCATACTTTGCGCCCCGTCATCATGGGCGCTAAAACAAAACTCTCTTTGTTGTCTTTTATTGACTACGGGCACAAAAACCTATATATTTTTCATATAAATAAACCTTATTTCTACAAAAGAAAAAATCCTTCGTCTCCCTCTTTTCGCAAAAATCGCGAAATTCCCGACCGCGAACTTCGCGTGATTGATGAAGATGGTCAGAACCTTGGTATTTTAGGATTAGATGCCGCCTTAAAAATAGCCGAAGAAAAAAATCTAGACCTTATAGAAATTACCGCAGCCGCAACCCCTCCTATCGTTCGTATCGGCAATTATGATAAATTTCGATATCAAAAGGAAAAGGAGTTGAAAAAAGAAAGGCATGCTCAAGCTCAAGCAAGAGATGATATGAAGCAAGTGAGAGTTGGTCTCAAGTCAGGAAGGAATGATTTGCTAGTCAGGGCGCGACAAATTGACGAATTTCTTAAAGAAGGTTATAAAGTAGAGATACTTCTTAAGCTCCGGGGCAGAGAAAAGGCTAATAAAGAATGGGCTTTAGAAAAACTTAAGGAGTTTCTTGAATTAATTACTGAAGATTTTCGCGTGATGAGTAGTCCTAAAGCAGGAGGCACAGGCTTCACCGTTCAAATAAACAAAACTTAAACATGTCTAAAAAAACTTTTACTAAAAGATTTAAAATAACCAAAACAGGTAAAATTTTACGCCGAAAAATGGGACTATCTCATTTTAAGTCTAAAAAAAGCCCTAAGGCTATTCGTAATAACAGAAGTCTATCCGCTCTATCTTCGTTCGATAAAAAACAAATAATTTCAGGATTATAAAAACATGACAAGAGTAAAAAGAGGCGTTACCGCCCACAGAAAAAGAGAAAAGATTCTTAAATATACTAAAGGTTTTCGTTGGGGAAGAAAGTCTAAAGAAAAACTTGCTAAAGAAGCCCTTCTTCACGCTTGGCAGAATGCTTTTCGTGGAAGAAAAGAAAAGAAAAGAGATTTTCGCACTTTATGGAATGTTAAGCTAAATGCCGCCCTTAGAGAACATGGATTAACTTATAGTAAATTCATTTGCGGTCTTAAAAAAGAAAATATTAAGCTTGACCGGAAGGTTTTAGCGGAGATTGCCGCAAATCATTCTGGCGCCTGGGAGAAGATAGTCGCGGCTGTAAAATAGGTTTAGGCCTTATGTATTCATAAGCGTTTCGTAAAAGTCGCTGACTATCTTTGTAAATAGAAAGCAAGTGCCTTGCGTCTTTATATTGAAACCAACCAAAGCCCTCATGTTCTGGTGAAATTTTTATTTCTGTTTCAGTAGTTTCTGCAAGATAAAAAATAACAA
>CAYGDC010000033.1:0-3053 GCA_964348605.1 uncultured Candidatus Saccharibacteria bacterium
CTGATTTTCAATAACAATAATAGGTAAATAATTATCTTGTGGCATTGTTAAGCCGCGCGGTCTAACAATAGCCAAAGATGGTAAATCAAGCTGATAATCAAAAGAATATATTCTTAATAAAGGATATTTTTGACGCAAATAAGATAATACCTCTCCTTGTTTTTGACAATCAGGGCAGGCTCTTCTGTCAGCATAAAAATAAAGAATATGGACTAAATTAAGATTGCATCTTTCGTTGAGTCGCTGTGATGACTGATAGTGTCTGATTTGTAGAAGAGTATAATATTGCTTTAGGTGCTTAACTTCAGGATGGTTTTTGCCTAAGTCATTCTCCATAAATTGCAACTTTTCTCCAATAAGATGCAGTTCGTGAGTTAAGATATCTTCATTAATATCAGCACATAGAATATCTTTAAAATAAGATAGCTGAGTTTCTAATGAAAGTACTTGGACTTGAAAATCTTGTTTTGCTCTATTAATTTCCGAAAATCTCCAATTATTAAAATAATCGCTTATTAAAAAACCGGAAGCGAATACTATTACGCTAATTAAAAATGTTATAATGTATTTTTGAGTATGGAAAGGCGGTCTTTTTTTAGACATATTATATAAATATATTACCACTTATATTGCTTATTAGACAGGATTCTTTGTATTACGCCTAACCACCAAATTAATAAAACCGGTCCGTATATAAAAGAATATAATAAGAAATCTTTGGCAATGCCTCGTTTTTCACGCGACATTCTTTGCCCGCATAAAACCATAATAACTCCAAGTATTAAAACAAATAATCCTATAAATAGAAGCGCAGATGTGTTTATAAAAAACCAATCTAGATTAAAAGTTGCCTTGGTTAAGTTAAAATCAATAGCCTGCCAAATGATGAATTGATTAATAATTGCCTGAATAAAGATAAGTAGACTATAAAGCGCTGTTATTATAAATATAAACACGGTCATGACCGCTATTGGTAAAACAAATAATCCCAAGTCTTCATATTTTTTATTCATAAAGATATAACGATAGTCCCAAGCATTTTTTACAAATCCACTATACCATCTTTGCCTCTGCCTATAGAGAGCCCAAAAGGAAGATGGGCTTACAGTATAAACGCAGGCTTCAGGAGCGTTTGCTATGCGATAATTTTGACTCTGAATGCGCATACCCATTTCCATATCTTCGGCATGGTGGCCGTTTCTAAATGGGCCAAGTTTTTCAAACACTTTTTTTCTATAAATTGAAAATGGCCCTGGAGTAACCGTTAGGCTATCTAAAAAAGTTAAACCTTTGCGTAAAAAAATACCCGAAATATACTCTACTCTTTGAACGCGCTCAAGGATACTTTGAGGACGATGAACTTTAATAGATGGCGTAACAACCATTATTTCATTATTTACAAAATGAGCCATTATTAATTTTAGAGCTTGAGGGGCAACAAATGAGTCGCTGTCCAGACAGCCAATAAACTTCGCCTTAGTTTTTTTAAGGCCATAATTTAAAGCTGTCCATTTGCCTCCATTTTCCTTCCTAAAAAGCCTGACTTGTGAATGTTTTAATAATTTTTCTGCCTGCTCATAGGTTTTGTCTGTTGATCCATCGTCAACAATAATGATTTCTAATTTGTCTTTAGGATAATCTAGGTTAAGCAATGAGTAGATAGTCTTTGCCACTGTTTTCTCTTCATTAAAACAAGGTACGATTATACAAACTTTAGGGTAGTTTTTAAGCAATTTTAATTTAACAATATTATTCTTGCTCCCCAAAATAATAATAAGTAATAAAACAACAATATATAGCGAAATAAAGCTCGCTAAATACATAATAATATTGCCTACGTTGATAACCATACTATTTTTATAAAAATCTTTTTATTTGTTTAAAAACCTGCCAATTGCTCACAAAACTAACAAGCAATTGCTCTTTATTTTAAAGTGTTGCACTTATATATAAAATAGTCAAAATCTTTATGAGATAATTATGAATGATTATTTTTTCTATAAACTCCGTCCTTTCTACTTCATGTATAAAAAAATAAAAATATGGGGAGTGGTGCAGCAAAGTGCTCCCACTATAAAATATAACTTCAAGCAAACCTACCACTCTTCTGAACTTAGTCTCCACGCTTCTCTTTCATAAACCATTATTGCTCTCCCCTCTCTTCCTTCGCTTGATATTATTTTAATTTCTGTATTATCTTTGGAAGAAGATATTATTTCAGTAGACTTTATTTCATTGCCTTGGGCTAAAATAATCATAGACATTATTATTTCTTCACCAACTATGTTTATAAGCACATGAAGCTGTTGAGCGTGAACAATATTATCGTCGCTTCCATATGCTTCGGTAAAAATAATTAAATCGTTTATATTTCTAATTTTTGAAAACTCATTTCTAATAATTAAAAAAGCGTCTATTGGGCTAAGGCCTGATATATCTGCTTTACCTATTAAGATAATGTCTTCGTCCTGCTTTATTTTCTCTTCGTTCTTGACCTGATCTTCAAAACTATTTTCTTTCTGAGGCTTTTCTGTAATTTCAAATTTTTGGAGTGCTGCTGGTTGATAAAGTGCGCTTATAATATTTGCGGACATATAATCCCAAACCAAAGGAATAGTCATTAAAAGAAATAAAATACTCGCAAAAGACAGCCACTTTATTTGTTTTATTTTTTTTTGTTTTTGCGCTTCCTTTTTTTTCATATTAAATCATTATTTAATTTTATTAATACTTTTTCCAAATAATTTTATAAAAACTTTTTCTTTATCTTTTGAAGATGCTATTTCAATCCCTTCGCGTGATATTTTTTGTTTTATTTTATCATTTAAAGATAGTGAGTTATGAAATAAAAATAAAATTTTTGCTTCGTCGTCGTCTGATGCGAGGCGATTTATAGAAACTTTTCCACAAACGAGGCATTCATGAATTATCATTAATTCTCCTTCTTTTTGATTATGATATTTGTCTATCCCCTCTTCTTTAAATGTTAGTCCTATAGCACGCATACATCCGCCACAATCAGCTGCGCGATCACCTGAAAACTCTTTATCAAG
>CAYGDC010000034.1:0-2851 GCA_964348605.1 uncultured Candidatus Saccharibacteria bacterium
ATTATTTTTTTATTGTTTTAATTTCAAGACCAAGTTCTTTAAGTTGTCCTTCTGATACCCCAGAAGGAGAATTCATCATAAAATCTTGACCGTCGCCTGATTTTGGAAAGCTGATAACTTCGCGAATATTTGGCTCTCCCTGAAGAATCATGACGAGACGGTCTAGGCCCGGCGCTATTCCTCCATGTGGAGGAGCTCCATATGTAAAGGCCTCAATCATATGACCAAAGTTTTGCATTATTGTTTCTTTATCGTAACCCATTATTTCAAAAACTTTTTTCAAAACTTCGGGTTTATGATTTCTAATACTGCCGCCGCCAACTTCAAATCCATTCAACACTATATCATATTGATCAGTAATAATTTTATCTATATTGCGTGCCTCCATTAGGTCGCTTTCCCACTCTTTTCTTGGGGCAGAAAAGGGATTGTGCGTGAAGGTCCATCCACCGTTATCTGTCTTTTCAAAAAAAGGAAAGTTTAGTACCCAACAAAAAGCGAGTAAATTTGGATTATTTTTATCTTCTCTGATATCTGGCCTATCTGTGCCATAACGCTCCATTGCTTCTTGATATGAAATAATAGGAAACGGAACTTGTTGAATTTGCTTTGTGGGATAAAGGGTTTTAACAATTTTGATTAATAATTCTTCAATTAAAGACATTATATCTTCGCGTTCTACAAAACTCATTTCAAGATCAAGTTGGGTAAACTCTGGCTGACGATCTCCTCGTGTATCCTCGTCTCTAAAGCAGCGTGCTATTTGAAAATATTTTTCAAAACCAGCAATCATTAAAAGTTGTTTATATTGTTGGGGCGATTGTGGAAGTGCGTAAAATTTGCCGTTATATAATCGTGAAGGCACTAAATAATCTCTTGCTCCTTCTGGAGTAGACTTTGTGAGTATTGGTGTCTCAATTTCAATAAATCCTTTTTCGGTAAGAAGGTCACGAGCGAATTTAATAACTGCGTGCCGTTTGCGAATATTGTCCGTCATCCTGTCTCTTCTTAAATCAAGATAGCGATATTTCATGCGAGACTCTTCGCTGATGTCTTTGCCGTCTGTATCAATAGGAAATGGAGGCGTTTGGCTTTCAGCAAGAATTTCTAAATGCTCTGCTTGTACCTCAATAGTGCCAGAAATAATATCTGGGTTAATCATTCCTTCTGGGCGCTTTACTACTGTGCCACGAATCGCTATAACCCATTCTGCGCGCAATTTTTCCGCGAGAGTATAAGTGTCATTTGATCCTTCTTTACGCGGAGAAAAAACAACTTGGACTAATCCAGAAGTATCTTTAAGGTCAATAAAAATCAACTTGCCGTGGTCGCGACGAGCGCGCACCCAGCCTTTTAAAACAACTTCTTTTCCAACAGAGCCTATAAGTTCAGAAGCTAAATATCGCATTGCTTTAGTATAAGCTTTCTATGAAGCTCATTCAATAGAATGCACGCGTAATTTATTATTTGCGATTGTGAGAACTATATTCCCCTTCTCGTCTGTCCTAAAAACAGGAATGCCTAAAGCAGAAAATCTATTCAAAACTTCTCTGTTTGGCAATCCATAACGATTTCTTTGTCCAACGCTTAATGTGGCTATTCGCGGATTTGTGGCAGTAAGAAATTCATAAGATGAAGATGTGTTAGATCCGTGATGTGAAATTTTCAAAAAATCTATTTCTGGAAACGGGATAGCAGAGATGAGCGCTTCTGGCTTAGTTCCAATGTCGCCAGTAAAAAGACCTGTTAATCCGCTAGTTTCTGTAAGTATAACGAGCGAGCCGTCATTTTCAGCAAGTAATTTTTCCTCCGCTTGGCGCACGGGGTAGACAATTTGCATATCAAAACCAGTAGAGCGAATTGCGCTACCAGCAAATAGGCGGATAACTGGTATGCCTAATGTTTTAGCTTTCTCTAAAAGAGCGTTTAGTCTTTCCACCGAGTCCGCACCATTCCAAACAATCGCTCCTACATCGTAGGCGGACAGAATATGCTCTAATCCTCCATAATGGTCTAAATGAGGATGGGAAATAATGATAAGGTCTATGTATTTATCAGTGCGAGGCAATAGTCGCTCAAGTCCTCGCATAACGCTTTTATCTGGTCCAACATCAATTAATATGTCCGCGCCATAAGCCCGAACGAGACTGCTATCCCCTTGTCCAACGTCCAAAAAAGCAACAGAGTTTTGTTGAAAAAAACTGCCTGCGACAGCGCTAAAAACTGTGATATTAGAAACCGCGAGCAAAAAAATTAATAATCCCGATTGCATAGAAAAGTAAAGATTCTGCGATGATTGAAAAAGGTAAAGCGAGATAGTCGGATATCGTAGCTGTTATGCCGGAGACAAAAGAAAAAAACATAGCAAGAGGTACCGACCATATAATCATAATATTTGGGATGAAGGATAGCCAATTAAAAGAGCCGAATAAAATCATGGCTACTGGTGCGACAGCGAGTCCAGCAGAAAAACATTGAACGGAAATAAGTTTGAGAGCATGAGTTTCATCTGTTTTAAATAAAATTTTATAAAGCCACGGCGCGAGAAAAATAATTCCGATAAGAGCAGAGAAAGATAAAAGAAAACCAGCATCATAAACAATGATAAATGGATTATGTAGCACCATAGCAAGAGCGGCAAAAGATATTGGTCCTTTAATATCAATTAATCTGCCAGAATTGCGAGCGAAAAGAACAAGAGAACCCATAATGGCCGCTCTAACGACTGATGCCGAAGGACCAACAAGAGCAACGAACCCTAAGACGCCCAGAGCAGTAGAAAAAGGACGCCATTTAATAGGAATAAAGAAAAACAATACAGCAAAAAAGGAAACTATAATTGTGATATTAA
>CAYGDC010000035.1:0-2579 GCA_964348605.1 uncultured Candidatus Saccharibacteria bacterium
TTATGTTAGTTGATGATGTAATAATAGAAATATCGGCAGGGCACGGCGGAAAGGGAGCTGTCGCCTTCAATAAAAATATGATGAGCCTCGGACCCGCAGGAGGAAGCGGTGGACGAGGCGGTAGTATTTTTTTTGTAGGAACTTCGGACTTATCTAAGCTAAATCAATTTCGTTTCAAAAAAGAGATAAAAGCAGAAGATGGGCGTGATGGACGAGGGCAATTTGTTGATGGAAAAAGTGGTGCTGATTTAGTTGTTTTAGTGCCAGTTGGCACCGTATTACACAACACAGAAACCAATGAAACAAAAGAGATAACAATCATTGGAGAACGAACGCTTGTAGCCAAAGGAGGTAGTGGGGGTAGGGGCAACTTTCACTTTCGTTCTCCCACCAACACTTCTCCAAAAATTGCCGAAGAAGGCAAGCTTGGAGAATATTTTACAACAAGGCTAGAGCTTAAAATGATTGCTGATATTGGACTTACTGGATTGCCTAATGTTGGTAAAACAAGTCTTTTGAATAGATTAACGCGAGCTACAGCAAAAGTAGGAAATTATGCTTTTACCACTCTTGAGCCCAACTTAGGCGCTTATTATGAACTTATTATTGCTGACCTTCCCGGTCTTATTGAGGGAGCGTCTCATGGCAAAGGATTAGGCATTAAATTTCTTAGACACATTGAAAGAACAAAAGAGATATTTCACTTAGTATCAGCTGAGTCAGAAAGCCCTATAGAAGACTATGAAACAGTACGAAATGAGCTTCTAAAATACAGCAAAGACCTTGCCAAGAAAAAAGAAACCGTTTTTATTTCTAAATCCGATTCACGAACAGAAGAAGAATTATCAAACATAATCGCTTTATTCAAAAAAGAAGACATAAAAGCAGAACCAATATCTACAATCACTACAGACAAGCTAAAGCCCGTAATAAACGCTCTTACTCGTGCAAGCGAGAGAAAGACAGGAAAATAGTTTGTGTTTTGTATAATTAAAACCATACAGTGACAAGAAGTTAATAAAAATAAATAAGCATGGACACATTTTATGCCAATCCGAATAAAAAAATTCTTATTGAGGTAAACGGCAAAACTTTTTCCCGCCACGCCATCAAAACGCATTTTATTACTCCACAAGAAAATTATTTAGAGATTATTAAGTCTTACGCAAGCCCGTTTTATCAACCCGGAGATATTTTATCAATTAGCGAAAAAATCATATCTGTCTGTCAAAACAGAATTGTTGATATAGAGGAAGTTAAGCTTGGTTTTTGGGCTAAATTTCTTAGCCAATTCGTATTAAAAACCAAAGCAGGTTGGTCAGTCGGCAATCCTTATAAAATGCAGGTCGCTATTAACCTCGCTGGACTCCCCCGTATTCTTTTCGCCGCGGCTTGCGCCGCTCTAACTAAGCCGTTAGGCATCAAGGGTCTGTTTTACAAAGTCGCAGGACACAGCATCGCCGATATTGACGGCTTTTACGGCGGTGCTTTTGAGTGGTATAAAACTAAGGGCATATTGGGACCCCATAAACCCAATAAAGTTTGTGATGAGATTCAATCTAAATTAGGAATTACTTGCATGATTGTTGATGCTAACGATTTAGGAATAAAAATTCTTGGGGTATCTAAAAACATTAATTACTCGCACGAAGAATTAAGAGCGATGATTAAAGACAACCCTGCCGGACAAGATAACGAACAAACTCCGCTTATTCTCATACGCCCCAATATAAACACAAATAAGCCACACGCTT
This sequence comes from uncultured Candidatus Saccharibacteria bacterium, assembly GCA_964348605.1. GTDB lineage: Bacteria > Patescibacteriota > Minisyncoccia > UBA6257 > Colwellbacteraceae > JALOAR01. The sequence goes on from CAYGDC010000035.1 coordinate 1,755, forward strand.
AGCAAAGCTTATAAACTTTTTTCTACGATTCTTATCATTAAAAACATTCCAACATTCTGCAGAATGTTGGAATGTTTTTATATTGATATTCACTATTTCTTCCTCAACGCTTTTAAGACAGTAATGCGCGTAACACCATTTTGCGTAGCTGTAATTATATTGTCTATATCCGCCCCAACAGGCAATTTAATGACTCTTTCAAAAGATTCTTCTCTAATTTCTTTCTTCAAAAGCCCTCCTAATTTTCTTTCTTTTTTAGCTGAAAATTTACCTTTAATAATTAGTTTGCCTGAACAAATAGATATATCTAAATCTTCCGGCAATCCATTAAATTCACTAATTTCCGTTATGATAGCCTCGTCCGTTTCGTAAACATCAATTAATAGACGCTTTTTTGTAAAATCAAAATCTTTATCGCTTAGATTATCCCATGGAATAATAGCCATAACTTATATCTTATATCTGCGATTTATTTTTACAAGTCAGCTTGTTCACTTTATTAGATTATTTTACACATTGCATAATTTGAGAAACAGCAATACCAAAAGCGACAGAAACATTCAGCGATTCTTTTTTCCCGCGCATGGGAATTTCAAAAATCTTATCAGATACGCGCAAAATTTTTGGCGATACGCCGTCTACTTCGTTTCCAAAAACAAGAGCTATGTCTGTATTTTGATACAGTTTAATATCATGAATATCCGCCGAGTTTTCGTTTTGCTCAATAGATAATATTTTTATTCCTTTTTTCTTTAGAGAATTCACCGCGCGCAAAGAAGAAGAAAAATATCTCCAAGGAACAGTCTTCTCTGCGCCCAAAGACAC
>CAYGDC010000036.1:0-2372 GCA_964348605.1 uncultured Candidatus Saccharibacteria bacterium
AAAGCAAGCTTAAAAGCTTAAGAACAGGAAAAGTAGTAGATAAATCGTGGCAAGCGGGGGAAAGCATTGAAGAAGCCGATTTTGTTAAAAAAGAAATATTGTTTCTTTACGCGCATAGGGGAGAATACTGGTTTCAAATTCCAGGAGACCCTAAAAATAGAATGATGGTTCCTGAAAGTATAATCAGCGATTTTTCTAAATTCTTAAAAGCAAACACTTTAGTTATCGCTTATATTTTAAACGGCAATGTTATTAAAATAGTTTTACCTGTTAAAATGGAATTTGAAGTAACATCAGCTCCTCCAGCAGTCAAAGGCAATACCGCTCAAGGAGGCGATAAAGTTGTCACTGTGGAAACTGGCGCAAAAATAACTACTCCTCTTTTTATCAATCAAGGAGACATAATAAGAGTAAATACTGAAACAGGGCTTTATGTTGAAAGGGTTGAAAAAAGCAAATAAAGGCACAAAAGTCTTTGTAGGTCTTTCGGGCGGAGTGGATTCGTCTGTTTCTGCTTATCTCTTAAAACAACAAGGATATGATGTTACAGGTATTTATATTCGTGGCTATAATGTTGACGGTTGCGCGACAGATGATGCCATTATGGCGCGTCGTGCCGCGGGACACCTAGATATTCCTTTCTATGTTTGGGATATGGAGCGTGAGTATAAAAAAGAAGTTGTTGATTATATGGTGTCTGCTTACCAGTCAGGCATAACTCCTAATCCAGATGTGATGTGCAATAAAAAAATAAAGTTTGGTCTTTTTTATGATAAAGCACGCGCTTTTGGTGCTGATTTTATCGCGACAGGGCATTATGCTTTACTCAATAATAAAAACAACTCCCTCTATGTCGCGAAAGATAAAAATAAGGACCAAACATATTTTTTATGGACGCTAAACAAAGAGCTTCTTAAAAAAACACTTTTCCCTTTGGGCGGTTTTCTAAAATCAGAAGTGAGAAAGATTGCTAAAAAAGCCGGACTTCCAAACGCAAGCAGAAAAGATTCACAAGGAGTTTGTTTTTTGGGCAAGTTCAAAATGGCTGATTTTTTAGCGCGATATATTGACGGCATTCCAGGGCCAATTATAACTCCGGAGGGCAAGATATTAGGCGAGCACAAAGGCTTGTGTTTTTATACTCTCGGACAAAGGCATCTTGGTATCAAAGGAATGGGAGGAGGGGAGGCGCTTTATGTAGCAAAAAAAGATTTTCAAAATAACGCACTTATTGTTGCCCCAGAAAACCATAAACTTCTTTTCACAAAAGAAGCTGGCTTAAAAGATGTCAACATTATTGCGGATGGGGCAAAAAAAGAAACAGAAGTGTTTGCTCGCGTAAGATACCACGCACCTCTTTCTCTCGCCACATTAACAATTGGGCAAAACAATAAAGGAGCTCTTGTATTTCACAGTCCCTGTAAGTTCGTAGCCCCGGGACAATCAGCTGTTTTTTATTCTAAAAATGGCGAAATGATTGGTGGCGGGATTATTTGTCCGACAGAAGACTTGCTATAATTAAATTTCAAAACTCATGATGAAAATAACAAAAAGAGCGGCCTTTATCTGGTTAACCGCCTTTTTTTGCTTAGGTTCTGCTATTGGCTCTGTTATGGCGCGCCCTGGTTTTATTTTTATTGGACTTTTAGCTGTTGCCGTTATCATGTTTATTTTTATTCCTAAACAACAGCGTTTTTTTGCTTTTTTACCACTTGTTTGTGCTTTAGGTTGCTTTTATCCGTTTCTTTATGAATCTTTTATGCCGAGACTAGATATTATAAAAAACGACAACTTTAGCGTTGAAGGAAGAATCTCTTCGTATCCGTTAGACTCTGGTCGCTTTACTAGACTTGATTTGAGTCTTATAAGTGGTGGCAAATTAAATCTCATAGCAGACAGCTACGAAGACTTATATTACGGCAATATTATCAAAGCAGATTGCGAACGCGGGTCGTCAACTATTGCTTTACAAAGAAGTAGACAAGATACATTTTTTTGTCGCAATGTTGAGATTTTAAATAAAGGTTGTTCGGGTATAATGTGTATTTTTTTCGCCACTCGCGAGCGGATATCCGAAAATTTACAAAGAAACTTATCTCCTTCCGCCTCTGCTCTCGCTCTTGGAATTCTTTTTGGCGACAGGTCTGGTTTTACTCCGGAGTTTAGAGAAAGCCTGCGTATTTCAGGCACTACGCACATAGTGGCTTTGTCAGGTTTTAATATCACAATTATAGTTTCCTTTTTTGCTGTATTGTTTTTCTTTATTCCTATCAAGTGGCGTCCTCTTTCTACTGCTATAGGCGTTTTAGGATTTGTTGCTCTTGTTGGTCCTTCTGCGTCAGTCGTTAGAGCGGCTATTATGGGCTCTCTTG
>CAYGDC010000037.1:0-2355 GCA_964348605.1 uncultured Candidatus Saccharibacteria bacterium
AAAGTCTATATAATAGTCGCTCAAAATCAGATCCGCTTAATTTTGAAAAGCTGTGCGTTACTACACTGATGCTATCATAAGTTAATGTACGCTCTCGCTCGTCAATATAAAACGATAATAAGGCGCTGATATCAGGGGACGATAATTTTATTTCTTTATGTGCTAAAAAGTTGCGTAGATCATCAATGCGTTCCCAGGCAATGCTATAGTTTCTTCGTGTCCATACATTTTTGCTTTTTTCTTGCCCTAGCCCAAATCTGGAAATAAAATTTTTAATATGTTCTTCAAGCCCAGCTTGGCGTATAGCAGAGAGAACATTATTCAATTTTTGCTTATGCAAATGTGTTTTTGTTTTAGCCCAAAGCATGGTGCTCACGATAGGCAAGAAGACAATTACTGATCCATATAATAACCAACGCCAAAATTCTGTCCTGTTTGTAAACCACAATAAAGTTAAACAAATAATAAAAACTATGCCTATTATTAAAAAATAATCCTGTATTTTTTCTATATCATCATCTTTTTTTCTAAAAGATTTTTTATAATATCTTGCCATATTATTATTTTAATATTTTTTCTTTAAAAAACCAAGTAGATTGGATATTTTACAAATTTTCAAAAACAATATCGGCTATATCGCTTCTGAATTTATTAATAAATGTCGCATCCGGCTTTCTCGCTGGAAAGGTATAATTTGATAAAATAACTAGACCGACTCCCCTTTTAATATCACAAACACAAGAACATCCGGTAAATCCTGTTTTTCCAAAAGTTGTTTCGCTACAATATTTGCCCATGTATCGCGGTTGATTTAATTCCCAGCCTAAACTAGCACATTGACCAATATGGGATAATTGATTAGTTTGTATCTGTTCTATTATCTTCGTTGAAAAAAAATGATTGCTAGCAAAAACTCCGTTATTTAAAAGCATTTCTAAGAAGTTAAGTAGATCAGGGACAGTTGCAAATAAACCTGCTGAGCCAACAACCATTTTTCGCATTAAAGAATAAGTGCTTTCGTCGTGAACTTCCCCCTGCACTAATCCCCCTCTCCACTCTTGTATTTCTGTAGGAACAATTTCTTCTTTTGTAAATTGTTGTAGTGGATGAAAAGAGGTTTTTATCATTTTTAGTGGCTGAAAAAAATATTTTTCACTAACCTCATCTAGTGTTTTTCTAAAAACTTTTTCAATCACTAATCCGAGAAGAATGCTGGTGGCATTTGCATAGAGCAATTTTGTTCCTGGTTTATTTTCAAATTTGGTTGTAAAAATAATATCTAAAATTTCTTCAGGCGTTCTATCTTTATGTGTTGATAATCGAAAGCTATAATCTAATGTTTGGGTTAATAGATGTTTAATCAAAACTTCTTCTCTATAAAAATTAGAAAACTCTGGCACAAAATTTATTAACTTATCTTCTGGTGATATCTCGTTTTCATCAATTAATTTTAGCGCTAATGATGAGACCGGAATTGATTTAGTAATAGAAGCGACATCAAAAATTGTATCTTCTTGAATAGCTCGAGCGTTATTATCAAAAGTAAATTTACCAGCAGGAATAATGATTTTTTCTCCGTGAGTGCGTATAATTCCAACAACACAAGCAGGAAAAACCTTTTCTTCAATGGCTTGAGTAATTCTGTCTTGAATTTTTTTTATCATAAGTTTTCGGTTTATGTATTAAAAAACCTTGTGTGAGATATAGCTAATCCCGACAAATATAATTTTATCGTTATAAGCCGAAATTATATTGTAAATGTTTTTTGAATAATAGAATTAAAAGTAGAGGCTTTATGTCGATAGTCTTTGAATTCATCAAAGCTTTGGCATCCTGGAGAAAAAACTATTGCTTCTCCTTCTTTTGCTATCGCCTTTGCTTTTATAACAGCGTCTTCTAGATTCAGACAGAGTTCGGCATTAATACCTGCTTTAGACAAATCATTTACTATTTCTTGCTTAGAAAAACCAAAAACTAAAACTTTTTTTACGCCACATTGCATAATAGCTTCACCGAGAGGTAGGAAGTCTCCCTCTATAAACCCCTCTCTAATGCCCCCTACAACCAAGACTGCGATATTTGGTATTGCTTTGATTGCCTCAACCACAGTTAAGGGGTCTGAGGACTTGCCATCGTTTATGATTTTTACTCCGCTATATTCTCCAATAAACTCTTGGCGATATTTAAGTCCGTGAAAGTTTTTAATACCACTTTCCACAGCATCAACAGGTAGTCCAGCGACAAGCCCTGCATACATTGCTCCGAGAGCATTTTGGATATTGTGTTTGCCTGGAAGCTTGAAATCAGAAAGAGCGACTTTAGCGGAGCGTCCATCAATCTCTACTTTGAGGGCGT
>CAYGDC010000038.1:0-2324 GCA_964348605.1 uncultured Candidatus Saccharibacteria bacterium
CCTCTAATGAGAAGGATGTTGAAAATATAACTATTTCTGATTTGCCTGCAACAGACGAAGAGAAGATAAAAAAAGAGCGTGAAGAGTATTTAGATGGATGGAAGAGAGCAAAAGCAGAGCTGATTAATTATAAAAACGATGAATTAAAGCGAGTGAGTGAAATTATTCGTTTTGCAGGAGAGGATATCGCACGCGATATGGTAGAAATTTTAGATAGTTTTGACCTTTGTATAGCTTCTCTTAGCACAGATAATCAGAGTTTGGCTAAAGGGGTTTACATGATAAGGACCCAACTAGAAGATCTGTTAAAAAAAAGAGGAATGGAAAGAATTATTGTATCGGTTGGTCATCAATTTGATCCAGGGCTTCATGAAGCGATTTCCACTATTCAATCAGATAAGCCTCCTGGAATAGTAATTGAAGAAATTGAAAAAGGATATACATGGAATGGAAAACTTTTGCGCCCTGCGCGCGTGGTCGTCTCTAAATAATAATCAAATAATTAATTAAAATATGCCAAAAATAATAGGAATTGATCTTGGAACTACTAACTCAGCCGTCGCTTTTGTTGGATCAGACGGCAAACCAGAAATATTAGAATCTTCCGAAGGAGCAAGAACCTCTCCTTCAATAGCAGCTGTAAACAGAAGCGGGGAAAGATTAGTTGGCGTTCTTGCTAAGCGTCAATCAATTACAAATCCTGCAAATACTATTTTTTCCGTTAAAAGACTCATTGGTCGCAAGTGGAGCGACGAAGATGTTCAGCGTGACAAAAAATGGTTGCCTTATGAGCTTAAAGAATCTAAAGAAGGGGGCGTAGAGATAAAATTAGGCGATAAGTGGATGAAGCCAGAAGAAATATCAGCAATGGTGTTAAGCAAGCTTCGCACTGACGCTGAAATGAGGCTCGGCGAAAGAATAGAAGAAGCAATTATAACCGTTCCTGCTTATTTTAATGATTCACAGCGCCAAGCGACTAAAAATGCTGGCGAAATTGCAGGTCTAAAAGTTAAAAGAATATTAAATGAGCCTACTGCGGCGGCACTTGCTTACGGCTTAAATAAAGGCCAAAACGAAAAAATCGTTGTGTACGATTTTGGAGGCGGGACTTTTGATGTTTCTGTTCTTGAGGTAGGGGACGATACTGTTGAGGTTAAAGCAACTGGTGGAGATACTCATCTTGGCGGAGACGATTTTGATAAAAAATTAAATGAATTCGTGGTTGCGGAGTATAAAAAAACAGAAGGGATAGATATTTCTAAGGACCCTTTGGCGTTACAGCGACTTAAAGAAGCAGTAGAGCGCGCCAAACACGAGCTTTCTTCTTCTGTGGAAACCGAAATTAACTTGCCTTATATTACTTCTGATTCTGCTGGGCCTAAACATCTTTTAATGAAAATTAGTCGTGCGAAATTAGAAGAGCTTGTCGCGGAATATATTGAGCGAGCAGAAAAAATAACAAAAGACACAGTTAAGGAAGCGGGCTTTGCTGTATCTGATATTAACGAAATAATTTTAGTTGGCGGACAAACAAGAATGCCCGCTATTCAAGCATCAGTTAAAAAATTATTTGGGAAAGACCCTCATCGCGGAATTAATCCTGATGAAGTTGTGGCGCTTGGCGCCGCTATTCAGGGCGGAATTTTTCAGGGAGATGTGAAAGATATTCTTCTTTTAGATGTGACTCCTCTTACCTTAAGCATAGAAACTCTTGGCGGAATAGCTACTCCAATGATTCCGAAAAACACAACCGTTCCTACAACTAAAACACAAGTATTTTCAACTGCCGCTGATAATCAAATGTCTGTGGAGATTCACATAACCCAAGGAGAGCGTTCAATGGCAAGTGATAATAAGACTCTTGCTAAATTTATTCTTGACGGCATTCCTCCATCACCGCGAGGCCTACCGCAAATTGAAGTTTCTTTTGACATAGATGCAAATGGCATACTGAGCGTTAAGGCTATTGATAAAGCAAGCGGCAAAAGTCAGTCAGTACGCATTGAAGCACAAACTTCTCTTTCCAAAGAAGAAATAGAACGACTTAAAAATGAAGCAGCAGCAAATGCCGAAAGTGATAAGAGAAAAACAATGCTTGTTGAGGCAAAAAACAGAGGAGAGGCCCTCTTATATTCCGCTGAAAAATCCTTAAAAGATGCAGAAGGGAAAATTGACGCATCTATTAAATCTGAAATAGAAGAAAAAATTAGCAGTTTACGCTCCTCTCTCAGTACTGATGATGTAGAGAAAATTGAATCTTCTATCTCTAATCTTTCTACCTCTATTCAAAAAATAGGAGAAAGCTTGTATAATAAAAAAGATGA
>CAYGDC010000039.1:0-2302 GCA_964348605.1 uncultured Candidatus Saccharibacteria bacterium
CACGACCAGGAGAAATCAGCCTTGCTCATAACGGCATCTTATTTTTTGACGAACTACCAGAGTTTCATCGCGACGTACTTGAGTCATTAAGACAACCCATGGAGTCAGGCGAAGTAATTGTGGCTCGCGCAAAAGCCAATGTCCGCTTCCCTGCTAGATTTCAATTTATTTCTGCTATGAATCCTTGTCCATGCGGTTATTATGGAGACCCAGAAGTAGAATGTCGTTGTGGCGCTTATGATGTTATGCGTTATCAAAGAAAAATATCTGGGCCCTTACTTGACCGCATAGATATTCAAATTAATGTTCCTCGTATAAAATACGATGAGTTAAAAAGCGATAGCAGTGAGGATATTATTAAATATCGTGACATTGTTTCTTCTGCCGATAACTTTAGGGCAGAAAGATTTAAGAGCTTTGGTATTACAGCGGACGGAAACGCTGCGCTCTCTTCTAAGCAATGCGAAGCAACTATTTTTCTCACTAAAGAGGCCGAAGAATATATCAAAAAGATATTTGATTCTGCGCGAATATCCGGTAGAGGTTATTATCGTCTTCTCAAAGTTTCTCGCACTATTGCCGACCTTGATTTAAGCGAATTAGTTGAGTCTAAACACGTTGGAGAAGCGTTCCAGTATAGATTAAAGTCTGGTATGCGTTGATTTGTTTGTCTGGCTACACCAAATCTCGCAAAGCAGGAGAAATTATAATTTGTGATTTGTAATCCTCTCCTTTGGTCTTTATCGGTTATCGGTTTTTAGTTTGTGGCTTTGCTTTTTGGTTTTTAGTCTTTGGCTTTTGGTGCCGTGTATTGTATGTTGTATCTAATGAACGACCTTTTTCGCGACTTAAATCCTAATCAATCCGAGGCCGCAAAACACATGAGTGGCCCCCTGCTTATTACCGCTGGGGCTGGTTCTGGTAAAACTAAAACCCTAACAAGTCGCCTTCTTTTTCTCTTGTCTCAAGGAGTTCCTGGGCGCGAAATTGTCGCCATTACTTTTACTAACAAAGCAGCAGAAGAAATGAAGCGCAGAGCAACTATAAATTTTATAAATCAGCAAAATATCAGTAAAACATCAACTCACGAAGAAGGAGGACTTCCTTTTATCGGCACATTTCATTCTTTTGGAGCAAGAATGCTACGAGCCGAAGCAGAGGCATTTGATAGAAATAAGTCTTTTTCTATTTTTGATGAAAATGATGCTGTAAAACTAATTAAACAGATTTTAAAAAACGGCGACTTTGATAAAACACAATATCCTTTTGGCATGGTTAGAAAAAACATATCTCGAGCCAAAAGTGAATTAACTCCTTTATTCACCGATGAGCGCTTAGAATATCTTTATAATCAATACGAATTAGAATTAAAAAAACATAACGCTTTTGATTTTGATGACCTTATAGAAAAACCCGTGCGTCTTTTTGAATCATTTGCTCAAAAATTAGCTAACTACCAAAATCGTTTTCGTTATTTTTTAGTAGACGAATATCAAGATGTTAACACAGCTCAATATCGTTTAATTAAGCTTTTATCAGACAAAGAAAAAAATTTAAGCGTTGTGGGAGATGACCATCAAAGTATCTATAGTTTTCGGTCGGCTGATTTTCGCAATTTTCTCAATTTTGAAAGAGATTTTCCTAACGCAAAAATTATTGTATTAAATCAAAACTACCGCTCTACTAAAAACATAGTTACGGCATCCTCGGCAGTTATAAGTCATAATAAAAACCAGCGTCCTAAAACTTTATGGACAGAAAACGAAGAAGGCGCCCTTATTCATATTCAAGGATTTTACAACGCTGAAAGCGAAGCTGAATGGCTTGTTGAAAATATTGGCAATACTCGTAACACAGCCGTTCTTTATAGAACAAACGCCCAGTCTCGCCCTATAGAGCAAGCCTGCGTATTTAATAAAATTCCTTATTTTATTTATGGAGGACTGAAATTTTATGACCGAAAAGAAATTAAAGACATCGTCTCCGCTATGCGATATGCGGTAAATCCAGCCGACGAGCTAAGCAAAGAAAGATTGCTTAAAGAGTTTAAAAAAACTCGCGTTCGTCCAATAATTGATTCTCTGCCAGAAATGGCGATTTCCTTGTCTCCTGTTGAATTTATTGGATATTTGCTCAAAAAAACTGATTATCTTGAATCACTTAAAAGCGATAAAAATTTTGAAGACAGAAAAGAAAATATAGGCGAGCTTATTTCTTTTGCTGGAGGATTCGCTTCTGTTGCCGAGCTCGTAGAGAGAGTTTCTTTACTTGAATCAACCGACCAGCCTAAAAGTATCGGCAA
>CAYGDC010000040.1:0-2194 GCA_964348605.1 uncultured Candidatus Saccharibacteria bacterium
TTGAAGATGAAATAATAAATGCAAAAAATATGCCGATTCTTGTTAGCTCATTTAACCAGATATTAAAATTAATTGCTAAAAAATATGATGAAGGACCGATAGTGGTTGATGTAAATAATTATCATCAAGAAAGAGAAAAGTTAGTTATAGCGCTTGCAAAAGCTGGGGCTAAAAAAGCTGCTCTTACAAAAAATGATGTAATTTTACCACCAATGAATGCCTTTGAAAGACATCTTATTCATGAAGAGTTATCAGCTCGACCTGATCTTAAAACAGAAAGTATAGGAGAGGGGCAGAGCAGGAGAGTAGTGGTTAAATTTATAGATAAATTAATATAATCTTATCTTTTTTTAAAATAAGGCGAAGAGTGACGAGGTGCTATATTAATATTAGTGTTGGTCAGGAGTCCTTGGAAGATGTGGAAGGTGATCAGCGGGCGGCGGAAACAGCTCTATTGGATTATCCTCTCTTGTTCTAATTTTGTTATCCATTGGAATAATGGGGAGTTCTTCAGTTGTTGCGTCTTGAATTCTTAATAATCTAGGATTGATTATATTTATAAGTACGACTCCAAAAGCAAGAAGAATCAATCCTTTAGCTGCTGCATAGATCCATTCTTTGGCTTCCTTTTGCCTTGAAACATTGTCCCCAGCAACGCTATATAAAACACCTGCATAGATTATTGTTCCAAAAGCCAAAATAGCACCAAGCCCTAATCCTAGATTAAAGAGATTGGTAATGCCCCCAGGAATAAGAGAATTGATAGCGGCAATAATGCCCCCAGATTCATTACTCATAAAGATATTATAATAAACTCAAGATATAAAATACAAACTTGTTATAAATAATAAATTTCCGTTTTTACGCTTTTCTTTTTGTTTTTTATAAAAGCCAAGCTTTAAAGTTTATAAATCGCCTTTTTTTATATTTCCTCTTCTGTTGTGACCTCAGTAGCTGATTGTCTCATGGCGAGGATTTCTTCTGGATTAGTGGTAATAATTCGGTGTTCAAAATCAGAGGCGGTAATTTGAATAGCGACATGTTTTTGCCCAACAAGTGCTAGTCCTTGTCCTATACCAACATCTAATAAATAGTTTTTTTCGACATCTGTAAGATTAAACGCTTTTGCAACAATTTCTATTGTTGCGGGAGATTGTTTGAGTAAAAATTGAAGAGAGGAGTTAGTAATAACTGGACGACCATAGGGAGAATTTAGGAAGTCTTCTACATCTTGAGTAATAGTGGTAATCCCTAAGTAATATTTTCTTGCTCTACGAACAAGGTTAAATAAGAAAGATGCGGAGTCAGGATATTTCATCATTAACCAAGCCTCGTCTACTACTAGAATCCTACGTTTTAGTTTTGATCGCACAATATTCCATACATAATTTAAAATTATATACATCGCAATCGGCCTTAATTCTTCTTCAAGATCTCTAATAGAAAAGACAATAACCTTGTTTCTAATATTTACGCTTGTGGGGCGATTAATAAATCCGGAATAACTACCTTTAGTGAATCTATAGAGCCTATGTGCTAGATCTTTGCCACCATCCATATTAAGAAGAATATTTTCTAAGTCTTCTAATAAAGGAGGCTCTGCTCCTGTAAAATCTCTACCAGGAGAGATGTCTCGCGAAGCGTAAGCCTCATTAATAGAGCGGTCCAGGACTCCTTCCTCTGCCGGCGTTATAGCGCCCACCATAAGCTTTATAAGGCCTGTTAAGCTTGCAATATGGGATTGGAGTACTTCGGATTCATTTTCTCCCTCAGGAATAATGGGAATATCAAAAGGATTAATACTGCTTTGAGAAGTCAGAGATATTTTAAATGTTTCTCCTCCTACTGCATCTGATAATGATTTATATTCATTTTCTGGATCTATAATAATAACATCTGTTCCAAGCATGATAGATCTTAAAAGTTCTAGTTTGGCTGCATAAGATTTACCAGAACCAGATTTTGCAAATATAACTGAATTATGGTTTTCTAGATTAAAGCGATCAAAAATTACTAAGCTATTATTGTGGAGATTAAGTCCGTACATTATGCCTTCATCAGAAGTAAGGTCAGATGAAATAAAAGGGAAAAACGCCGAAGCGGGGCTTGTATTCATTGCGAAAGTAATATTTATCAAGTTTTTGGCTAGTGGGGCAATAGAGCGCCAGAGCTTTATTTGTTCAAACATAGGAAC
>CAYGDC010000041.1:0-2057 GCA_964348605.1 uncultured Candidatus Saccharibacteria bacterium
TTCTGCCTCTATTATGTTAGATGGTATTTCGCACATTACATAAACTAATAATCCGTCTTTACCTTGTTCTAATCCATACTCTTTCATCTTTGCGAGAACTTTTTTGCCTTCGCCTACTGTGCGACAGAAAGGAACCATTACTACTAAGTTTTTAAGACCAAATTCTTCGCGGACTTTTTTAACGGCCTTACATTCTAGTCCGAATGCTTTTTCAAAAGTTGGATGATAATAACGAGACGCCCCCCTCCATCCTATCATTGGATTGGATTCTGTGGGCTCGTATAAGTTGCCCCCCAGCAAAGTAGCATATTCGTTTGTTTTAAAATCAGAAAACCGAAGTATTACTGGCTTTGGATAAAATGCCGCTGATATTTGAGCGATGCCTTCAGCGAGTTTATCTACATAATACTGCGTCTTATCTTCATATCCCGCAGTTTTGTCTGCTATTTTTTTCTTAAGTTTTTGGTCTTTTAATTTATTAAAGTCTATAAGAGCTGACGGATGAATGCCTATATGAGAGGCAATTATAAACTCTTCTCTTGCAAGGCCCACTCCATCATTTGGAAGAAATGACGCTTCAAACGCTTCTTCGGGAGCGCCAACGTTCATCATTATTTTTGTCTTTGGTCTTTCGGTATGCTGCACTTCGTATTTCTTTATTGTCCACTTGGCTTTTCCTTGCCACACATATCCATCGGCTCCCGTTGAACAATCAACGGTTACAAGTTGTTTATGCTTAATCTTTTTTGTGGCATTTTGTGTCCCGACTATGCACGGAATACCAAGCTCTCTTGAAACTATCGCCGCATGAGAAGTGCGTCCCCCTTCATCCGTTACAATAGCGGCAGCTATTTTCATAATTGGCTCCCAGTCTGGGTCAGTCATTTTGGTTACAAGGATTTCTCCCTTTTTGAAAGTTTTAATACCTGCAACGCTGGAAATTACATTCGCTTTTCCTTCGGCTATTTTAGAACCCACAGAAGCTCCTTGTGTAAGCAACTTCTCCGGACGCTTTAGCATTATGTAATCTTCTATTTGATTAATGTTTTTTGTCGCATGCACTGTTTCTGGTCTTGCTTGCACAATATAAAGGTCGCCCGAGACTCCGTCTTTTGCCCATTCTATGTCCATCGGCCTCTTATAATGCTCCTCAATAATTGTTGCCCACTTAGCAAGCGCTAATATTTCATCGTTTGATAATATAAATTTCTTTTGTTGTTTTTCTAGAGTTGGAATAATACGAGTTGCTGATTTGCTTGAGCCATAAATCATTGTCTTTTCTTTCGTGCCAAGAACTTTTGATATTATCGGTCTATATCCTTCTTTTAAGGTTGGTTGAAAAACTTTATATTCATCTGGTATTACCTGCCCTTGCACTATTAAATCTCCAAGTCCCCAAGAACCATTTATAATAACCGCGTCATCAAAACCAGTTTCTGGGTCTATTGTAAACATTACGCCTGACGATGCTTTGTCCGATCGCACCATTTTTTGCACCCCTACGGAAAGATAGGTTGTCATGTGGTCAAACCCTTTGTCTTCTCTGTATGAAATAGCTCTATCAGTAAAAAGTGAAGCAAAGCATTTTTTAACTGCCTCGAGAGTTGCTTTTTCGCCCGAGATATTAAGATATGTTTCTTGCTGTCCGGCAAAACTTGCGTTTGGTAAATCTTCTGCCGTTGCTGACGACCGAACAGCAACATCCGCATTTTTCATGCCACATTCTTCGGAAAGCTTTTTATACGCTAACGCAATATCTTTTTTAATATCTGCGGGAATATCTGCCGCAAGCATCATTTCTCTTATCGCCTTACCGCGTTTTTGAAGGTTGTCAATATTATGAGTGTTTAATCCTTTTAGAGCAGCGTGCATTTTCTCCGTCAACTTATTTTCTTCTAAGAATCTTATATAAGCACCTGCCGTAATTGCGAAACCATTTGGGATATTAACCTGTTTTTTTGTGAGAGTGTTGTACATCTCTCCCAAAGAAGCATTCTTTCCCCCGACTTCTGACACATTTTTTATAGATAAATCCTTGAACCAAATTATATTTTGCA
>CAYGDC010000042.1:0-2057 GCA_964348605.1 uncultured Candidatus Saccharibacteria bacterium
TGAGCAAGGCTGATTTCTCCTGGTCGTGGATTTGTTCCTCCGCCAATAATAGAAATAGAAGAAGAGGTGTGGTGGGGATTTCTAAATGGACGAGAGGTAATAAAGGGCGTTGTGGCGGATAAAAGCCCTGAAGCACTCCAGTTTTTGGAAGTTTCTATAGAGCTTTGCGGATTTAAAGGTGGCAAAACAGAATTAATTGCTTGAGCTAGCATGGTTTTCCCCGAGCCGGGTGGGCCGACCATAAGCAGATTGTGGCGTCCCGAAGCGGCGATAAGAAGAGCTCGTTTTGCAGAATCGTGTCCTTTGATGTCGGATATTAAAACAGAGCTCTCGGTTATTTCTGGGATAACCTCATTTTCTATAGGATTAATTTTAGCGGATTCTTCAATATGTCTTGCGGCCTCAATAAGGTTACTGACTGGTATCACTTTAATTCCCGCGATAAGCGCTGCTTCGCGAGCATTTTCTTTTGGCAAAATAATTTCGCTGAAACTTAAATCTCTTGCAAGGCACGAAATGTTTAGAGCCCCTCTTATTGGGCGAAGACTGCCATCAAGAGATAGTTCGCCAACGATAATTTTATCGTTTAAAACAGCGTTTTTAATTTCGCCAGTTGCGACGGCATACCCTAGCGCGATACCGAGGTCGTACTGCGAGCCGGTTTTATGAATATTGGCGGGAGCAAGATTTACTGTGATGCGCCTATTTTCTCGATTAGGTGGACGGAAGCCTGAATTTTTTAGGGCGGCGTTTACTCGCTCTTTAGCTTCAGAGAGAGCTTTGTCTGCAAGTCCAACGATAGTAAAACTATGAAGACCGACATTTAAGTCGGTTTCAATTTCAATCATCTTGGCTGTAACTCCCTCAAGTTCGGCAGAAAAAAGTCTTGAAAGATTGCGAGACACGGGTTTATTTTTGCAGTTTATGTTTTTTACAGAGGCCTGATTCTGGAGCAATGTCTAAAATTTCTTTTTCGATTGGCTCGGTGCACTCTTCGCAAAAACCATATTCTTCTGATGCTATTTTGTGAAGAGCAATTCGTGTGCTTTCAAGCCGTCCCCTTATCCCATCTCTAATACCAGTTTGTTCATTAGCCGCGACAGACTCATCAGCCTCGTCTTCCTCTGCATCAACTTGGTCTCCGAAGTTTATTATTTCTGGAGTTTCTTTAAGTTCTTTCTCAAGCCTTTCTTCGAGCGTTTTAAGCTCCTTTTTATATTTTGCTAGTTCTTCTCGATTCATTATATAATTATAACATATTCATATGATTTATGCTCTAAAAGGCAAAATAGAAGAGGTGGGGATAAATTTTGCTGTTTTAACAGTTGCTGGAGGAGAATCATATAAAGTATTTATGCCCGCAAGAGAATTAGGAGGGGCTTTGCAAAATCAAGAAGTAAGACTTTTTACCTGCTTGTTTGTTAAAGAAAGCGGAGTAGATTTATACGGATTCTTATCAGAAGAAGAGAGGGCGTTTTTTGAGTTGCTTAATACTGTGTCTGGGGTAGGGCCAAAAGCGGCTCTTGGCGTATTAGGACTTGGGCCAATTAATCAAATAAAAGCGGCGATAAAAGATGGTAAGCCAGAAGCGCTTACTAAATCATTTGGAATCGGAAAAAAGACGGCAGAAAGAATAGTGGTAGAGCTAAAAGATAAAATTAAAGAAGGAACAGGAGAAGTTCCAGAATGGGACGAAGATATATATGATGCTCTTATTAAACTTGGTTATCGACGAGATGCTGCTAAAGAGGCAATTAAAAAAATTGGTAACAAAACTACAAGTGTTAATGATAGGCTGAAAGAAGCTCTAAATAATATTAAATAAAAATGATTAAAAAAATAAAAAATTTATATCATTATATTTTGGCCTTACTTGGAAAAATTATCTACAGTAATCCGTCAAGAAAAATCATAGTAATTGGAGTAACAGGCACTAAGGGCAAGACTTCAACAGTAGCGCTTATTGCTACAGCTTTGTCTGCTTGCGGACATAAAGTAGCCATGATTTCATCGGTATATATAGCGATAGGTGATAAAAAAATATTAAATACTACGGA
>CAYGDC010000043.1:0-1981 GCA_964348605.1 uncultured Candidatus Saccharibacteria bacterium
CACAAAACACATCTTTTTCGCAAGTCGTCGCTTCATCGCAATTAAGCCAGCCCCCAACAGAGAGGATTTTCCCGAGTGCGCCCACTCCACCGACTATTATTACATCGCAAATCGCATCAAATCCTGCACATAACTCTATTGATAATGATTTATTACTAAATCCAGTTTTGCCAGAGAATATAGAAGAGGATTATTCGCGCAAACAAGCTTCAGTTTTCCAAATTGAGGTTGAAAAAATATCTCCTAATCCACATCAGCCAAGGCGACATTTTGATGAAGATGCCCTAAATGAGCTCGCAAATTCTATTAGAGAATTTGGCATCATTCAACCACTTATTGTTACCAAAATATTAAAAGAAACAGAATTAGGCACAGAGGTTTCTTATCAGCTCATTGCGGGGGAGAGAAGACTTATGGCTGCAAAAAAAGTTGGGCTACGAACAGTGCCGGTAGTCATTAGGCATGTTGGAATAGATAGAGAGCGCCTTGAGTTAGCTATTATAGAAAACGTTCAAAGAGAGAATCTTGGTCCACTCGAAACCGCTAGAGGATATGCTCGACTTCAAGATGAATTCCGACTTACTCAACGAGAAATTGCTACTCGCATAGGTAAGAGCAGAGAAACAGTAGCTAATACTTTGAGACTTTTACATCTTCCGTCCGAAATACAACAGGCCCTAGACAGGGGAGAAATTAACGAAAGTCACGCACTACTCCTTTTGCAAATTAACGATATATCAAGACAACGAGATATGTTCCAGTCTATATTAAGAACAAAGCCATCAGTAAGAGACTTAAAAGCAATAATAAAAAAAGCAAAGGCAGGCCTTGAAGCACATCATTTAAGTCCAGAACTTATATCTTTGCAATCCAGATTAGAAGAATTTTTGGGAACTAAAACGCAAATTGATGATGATGGAGGAAGGGGCAAAATAACAATTAATTATTATTCCCCCGAAGAATTAAATGCTTTAATTCATAAATTATCTGGGGCAGATATTTAAATAAATTTATACTCTATTTCTTTTACTTCTTTTAAGCTTTTAAGCTTTAACATAAGTTTTTGCACCTTGCTAGGATCATCAGTGTCACAAATAACTTTAATAGAACAATATCCTCCACGTTCTTCTGTAGTAGAATCAATGCTTGCAATGTGAATATGAGAACGAGAAATAATGCCAGAAATATTTTCTAAAAGATTCATTTTATCTTCTGCTGAAATACGAAATTTTACCTGTTTTGGCAAAACTGTAAACGCTGCTCCGGTTTTTTTACTAACAATTTTTCTAATGCGGTTTTTTGCTTCACTTGTGCGAACAAACTCAAGCCAGGACGCAGAAGGCTTTTTCCCTTTTTGTGTAATTATTTCAACAATGTCATGAGATCGCAGTTCATGGTGTAAGGGAACTATCTGTCCATTGACTTTTGCTTTAACGCATTGGTCGCCGATTGCAGAATGAATTTGATAAGCGAAGTCTATTGGTGTTGCTCCAGCGGGCAGATCGATAACTTCGCCTTTCGGAGTTAAGGCAAATATCCTGTCTTTAAAAAAGTCAATTTTCATCGCATCAATAAAATTTGCATTATTATCGCTTCCTTCCTCTTGCCAAACACGAAGTTTTTTAATCCATTCTATATCAGCGCTCTTAGCAATAGAGGCCCGCCTTTTAACATAGCTTTCAGTGCCTTTTGTCTCTGCATATGCCCAATGGGCAGCAATACCATTTTCTGCCTCCTCGTGCATCTCCATTGTTCTTATTTGAAATTCGACTACTTTATTTCCGGTTGCTATAACAACCGTATGAAGACTTTGGTATCCATTAGGCTTAGGAATAGCAATATAGTCCTTTATTCTGCCAGGTAGCGGAGGCCAAAGTTTGTGGACAATTCCTAGGGCAGCATAGCAGTCTGCGACCGTTTCAACAATAATGCGAAAAGCAACAAGATCATAAATTTTTTCTATATCCATATCATAGCGGAG
>CAYGDC010000044.1:0-1923 GCA_964348605.1 uncultured Candidatus Saccharibacteria bacterium
TTCTTCATCGCTTCGTGAGCGTTTTTTAATTGATTAAATATTCCCATAGTTATTAGATTATTTCAGAATTTGTTTTTTTATTCAAGTATTGTTGCAGGGTCTTTATCGTTATCGCATATATAATATACGATTGAACAACTATCTGTATTATCTGTATTAGATAATTCATTCCTTCTCCGCCGGCTAGAAACATTATTAATCCTCCTGCTACGGCAAGCGTAATGCTCGCTATTAAAAAAATAGCAGTAGTCCAAATAGCAACGCTTTTTGCGCCCGCCATATCAGTGATATTTTTTCTTGCCCATAGTCCTCCGATATAAACTCCCCCTGCTGTTGTGGTAATTATGATAAGTGCGCCTATGACTAAGCTTAATATTCCTGCTCCGGTGAAAATAATAATAGGAAGAGTAATCATAGTTCCTATTAAAGACGCCATTACAATCCCAACAAGTATTTTAGCTATCGCTTTTATTTTTTTCATGAATAGCGAACCAAAATAATTATTTTGCCTTAACTTCGTTTTGAGGCACTCCGTAAACAAAAGAACCTATGTTTGAGACAGTAGTATCTAAAATTCTAAAAAGCGCTTCTTTAGTGTTAAAAGCGTTATGCGGAGTGATAACTACATTGTCCATATCTATAAGCAGATGATTGTGTAATATTGTTTCCAAATTATGTTCTTTAGCTCGTCCTTTAAGCAGAAACTCGCGATCGCCTTTAGTTGGACCTTCTTCTTCTAATACATCTAGCCCTACTCCTCCTATAATTCCTTCATGCAGAGCTTTTACTATTGCAGCTGTTTCAATTACCCTTCCTCGCGCTGTGTTTATAACAAGCGCTCCTTTTTTAATTAAATGAATGTTTCCCATATTCAACATATGAAAAGTCTCTGGCAAGTCTGGCACGTGAAAAGTTATTACATCGGACTGACTAAGTAGTTCTTCAAAAGAAACATACCTGACGCCCACTTCAGTGGCAAGGTTATTATCTGGATAGGCGTCTGTTGCTATCACATTCATTCCAAATCCTTTCGCTATTTTTATTGCGTGTTTACCAATACGCCCTGTCCCTACGACACCAAGCGTTTTGCCTTGTATATCAAATCCTTGAAGGCCTTCTAAATCAAATGAACCGGTTTCTTTTATTCGGTCATAAGACTTAAATATCTTACGAGAAAGAGTGAGTATTAACCCAAATGCAAATTCGGCAACCGTATTTTCTCCATAAGCAGGAACATTAGATACAATAATATTTTTTGATGATGTCGCACTTAAATCTATGTGGTCATATCCGGTTGACCTAGTGGATATAAATTTCAAATTTGGAAAAGAAGCAATAACTTGATTGTCTACTTTGCAGTCTGTAAAAACAGATAAAATATCATAATCTTTTTTTTCTGGGATATTGTGTTTATCAATTTTTCCTTCGTAGAAATCTACCTCGTGCCCTGATAATTTATCTTTTAAGTAAGACTCTTCCCATTTTTCTGTTTCAAAAAAAGCTATTTTCATAATTTTAATTATAGTTAATTACTATTGACTGCGCTTTGCTTCAAGCTGTTTTTCTTTTTTTAATACAGCCTCTGTTGTTTTGATTACTGTATCTGGGCTTAACGACATACTATCAATGCCTTCTTCAATAAGGAATAAGGCAAAGTCTTCATAATCAGATGGAGCTTGTCCGCAAATGCCTATATATTTGCCCTTTGCTTTTGCAGCTCTTATTGCGATACGCACAAAGTTTTTAACAGCAGGGTCTCGCTCGTCCCCTATTTCGTGGAGAAGAGAGCTATCGCGGTCAATACCAAGCGTAAGTTGAGCGAGGTCATTTGAGCCGATACTAAAGCCATCAAATACTTTCAGAAACTCTTCTGCCTCTATTATGTTAGATGGTATTTCGCACATTACATAAACTAATAATCCG
>CAYGDC010000045.1:0-1793 GCA_964348605.1 uncultured Candidatus Saccharibacteria bacterium
CGCAATAGATGAGGTAAAAGAAGTGCTTGCCGAGGAAATAAAGCAATATAAAGAAAAAATTAAGGCATCCTTGTAATTTTAGTTACTACAAAGGATAATTCGTTTTATATGTTTAAATTTTTCTCGTCTTCAAAAATAACTAAAGACAAAGCCCTGCTTCAAAAAATAAATGATTTAGAAAGCGAAATTGAAACATTAAGCGATGAAGCAATAAAAAAAAGAAGCTTGGATTTAAAAGAACAAGCTTCTTCTGGTAAGTCTCTTGAGGAGTTGTTGCCTGAAGCTTTTGCTTTAGTAAGAGAGTCTGCGAAAAGAAATTTGCGTCAAAGGCATTTTGATATGCAGATATTGGGAGGCATTAATTTACACAAAGGCGCGATTGTTGAAATGATGACAGGAGAAGGAAAAACTCTTGCTGTTACAGCGCCTGCATATCTCAATGCTCTTGTGGGCAAAGGAGTGCATATTATTACAGTGAATGATTATCTTGCAACTCGCGATGCTGTTTGGATGGGGCAGATTTATCATTATCTTGGGATTAGCACGGCTTGCATAGTGCATAGTGGAGCCTTTATGTATGACCCGAATTTTAATAATAATCCTGAAGTAACTAGTGAGGAAAAAAGGGCAGATGAAAAAAGAGATAATGTTGGTTTTTTTCTTGTAGAGCACAAATTTTTACGCCCTATTTCAAGGCAGCAGGCGTATATGGCAGACATTACTTATGGAACAAATCACGAGTTTGGATTTGATTATTTAAGAGACAACCTTGCTTTACAAAAAGAAGTGCAAGTACAAAGAGGGCATCACTTTGCTATGATAGACGAAGTAGATTCTATCCTTATAGATGAGGCAAGAACTCCGCTTATTATTTCTGCTCCTGACGCCGCTTCCAGTGAATATTATAAAATAATGTGGAAGGCTGTATCGCGCCTTGAAGAAGGAAGCGATTATACGGTCGCTGAAAAAACAAAATCTGTTGAGATACTTTCGTCTGGCATAGATAAAGTAGAAAAATTTGCTGGCATAACTGATCTTTACAGCGCGGAAAACATTAGGCTCGCTCATTATTTAGAGGAATGTTTAAGAGCTAAGGCTTTATTTCTAAAAGACAGAGACTATGTTGTTCAAAATGGCGAAGTTATTATTGTAGACCAATTTACAGGAAGGCTTATGCGTGGGAGACGATATTCTGGAGGACTACATCAAGCGATTGAAGCAAAAGAGGGCGTAAAAGTGCAAGAAGAGTCTAAAACTTTTGCTCAAGTTACTATACAAAATTATTTTAGGCTTTACGGCAAAATTTCAGGAATGACTGGTACTGCCCAAACATCCGCGGAAGAGTTTAATAAAGTTTATGGCGTAGAGACAATAACTATTCCGACTAATAAACCCCTCGTGAGAAAAGACTTGTCAGACCTTATATATAAAACGGCTGACGCGAAATTCAAAGCGGTTGCCGAAGAAGCGCGTGCTCGTTCTGAAAAAGGACAGCCGGTTTTAGTTGGTACTGTATCAATAGAAAAAAATGAACTACTTTCGGAATATTTAAGTCGCGCAGGAGTAAGATATGAAATATTAAATGCCAAAAATCACGAGAGAGAAGGTTCAATAATAGCGCAAGCTGGAAAGAAGGGGGCCGTAACTCTTGCAACAAACATGGCGGGTAGGGGAGTGGACATTGTATTAGGAGGTAGTCCATATGACGAAGAAAAAGCAAAAGAAGTTAAAGAACTCGGAGGGCTTCATGTTATAGGCACAGAACGACACGAAGCGAGAAGAATAGATAATCA
>CAYGDC010000046.1:0-1662 GCA_964348605.1 uncultured Candidatus Saccharibacteria bacterium
CGAAAATCTATTTTAAAATCACTGTCTCCTCCACCCATCTTTATCATAAGTAAATCTACTTCTTCTTTAGACAATGGTGATGGAGTAGCGCTATCTGCGCCAACAAACCCAGTTACTCTTGGCGTGTTTCTAACAATATACCAAGTATCTGGACTCATAAGCATTTCTACCAAAACATAACCCGGATATATTTTTTCTTCTGTCTCTACCTTTTTGCCATTTTTTATTTTTATCTTTTTTATCTTAGGCACTAAGACATTAAATATCCTATCGCTCACACCTAAAGAATCTATTCTTTGTTTTAAATATCTCATAACAGCGTCCTCATATCCAGAATAAGTATGTATAGCAAACCACTGTCTCATTTCTTCTTCTTGCTTCATATTTTGTTGAGATTTCTGATTTTTATATTCTTGATGTTGGTGCGCCATAAAAATTAAATTTTAAGTACAAATGTTTGTATTATTCTACTAAAACCATAATCAGCTATTCCTAAAAAAATTGCCATCGCGATCGAAAAAATAATCACTACCTTCACAAGATAAATAGTTTCTTTTTTACTCGGCCAAGTTATTTGCTTGAATTCCGATATAGCGCCAGAAAAAAACGAATTTAAAATCTTCATTTTGTATGATGAATAGTATAATTTATAGGATTATATGTCAAGATTTTTAACCGAAGAAGCATGAATTTGTATGAATCTTTTTCTAGGTTCAACCTCGCTTCCCATAAGAATATCAAATAGTTTATCCGCCTCCTTAGCATCTCTCACAGTAACTTGACGCATAGTTCGAGTGGCTGGATTCATGGTGGTTTCCCAGAGTTGTTCCGGATTCATTTCTCCCAAACCCTTATATCTTTGTATTAATGGATTTCCTCCTATCTCTTTTACGGCTTTATCTCGTTCAGCATCAGAATAGACATATTTATGTTGCTTGCCAGCTTGTATTTTATAAAGCGGCGGTTCGGCAATATAAATATGACCATTTTCAATAAGTTGAGAAAAATGGCGATAAAACAAAGTTAAAAGGAGTGTTCTGATGTGTGAGCCATCTACATCTGCGTCAGTCATAATCACCACTTTACCGTAACGAAGCTTCGTAATATCAAATTCAGCGCCCATCGCGGTACCAAGCGCAACAATAAGTGCCCGCACTTCATTATTTGCAAGCATTTTATGCATTTGTGCTTTTTCTACATTCAGTATTTTGCCGCGAAGAGGTAATATAGCTTGAATTCTTCTATCTCTTCCTTGTTTTGCGCTACCTCCTGCTGAGTCTCCTTCAACAATAAATATCTCCGCCTCTTCTGATTTTCTTGTTTGGCAATCTGCAAGCTTCCCAGGAAGAGTAAGCCCCTCAAGCACTCCTTTGCGGAGAATCGTTTCTTTTGCCGCTTTTGCGGCTTTTCTTGCTTTCGCGGCTAAAAGACATTTTTCCGCTATTTTTTTACCATCTGCTGGGTGTTTTTCTAAAAATTCCTTAAAGGCTTCACTCACAGCCGTCTCAACGGCGCTTCTTGTCTCTGGATTACCAAGCCTAGCTTTTGTCTGTCCTTCAAATTGTGGATTAGAAAGCTTAACTGAAACAACAGCAATAAGGCCTTCTCTAACATCTTCTCCTGTAAAATTATCTTCGTTGCCTTTTAAAAAATTATTCTGCC